>NZ_JBIAQP010000011.1:123299-419983 GCF_042889145.1 Streptomyces sp. NPDC002680 | reverse complement strand
GGATAGTCAGCCCGTCCGGCGTTTGAGGACAAAGGGGGGTCTGGGGGCGCAGCCCCCAGGGATGGGAACGGGTAGGGGCGGCGGGGGCGAGAAACACCCCCGGGAATAAAACGGAGCCTCCCTCCTGTTCCCGTCCGGAGGACAGTGCACGGCATCAAAACAGCAGCAGGAGGCCCCACCGTGACCGCAGACGCGACCACAGACGAGATCCGAGGCGCCACACAGGGCACCGCCCCCACCCCCCTCTCCGTCCTGGACCTGGTCACAGTCGGCTCCGGCCACACCGCCACCCAAGCCCTCCAGACCAGCGTCGCCCTCTCCCGCCTCACGGAATCCCGCGGCTTCCACCGCTACTGGGTGGCCGAACACCACTCCATGCCCGGCGTAGCCTCCTCCTCACCCGCCGTGATCCTCGCCCACCTCGCCGCCCACACCCACCGCATCCGCCTCGGCTCCGGCGGAGTCATGCTCCCCAACCACGCCCCCCTGGTCATCGCGGAACAGTTCGGCACCCTGGAGGCCATGGCCCCGGGCCGCATCGACCTGGGCCTAGGCCGCGCCCCGGGCACGGACGGCGCCACCGCAGCGGCCCTCCGCCGCACGGACCGCCTCAACGAAGGCGCAGACGACTTCCCCCAGCAACTGGCGGAGCTGACCCGCTTCCTGGACGACGACTTCCCGTCCGGCCACCCCTACCACCGCATCCACGCGATCCCGGGCCCGATCCAGTCGACGACCCCGGGCGGAGTCCAGTCGCCCCACCGCCCGCCCATCTGGCTGCTCGGCTCCTCGGGCTTCAGCGCCCGCCTGGCCGGCGTCCTGGGCCTCCCCTTCGCCTTCGCGCACCACTTCTCCGCGCAGAACACCGTCCCGGCCCTGGACCTCTACCGCGAGTCCTTCCAGCCCTCCGAGGTCCTCGACGCCCCGTACGCCCTCATCGGCGTCTCGACCCTCGCGACGGACGACGAGAACGAGGCCCGCCGCCAGGTCCTGGCGATGGGCCTCAACATGGCGCGCCTGCGCTCCGGCCGACCGGGCCTGTTCCCGACCCCGGAGGAGGCGGAGGCCTACGAATTCAGCCCGATGGAACGGGAGTTCATCAGCTCCTGGATGACGAACATCATCCACGGCACGGCGGACGAGGTCCGCACAGGCCTGGACGACCTCCAGAAGCGCACAGGGGCGGACGAGTTGATGCTGACGGCCCACGCCCACCGGGGCGACCTGCGCCTGCGCTCGTACGAACTGATCGCGGACGCGTACGGCCTGCCCACGGCCTGACGCAGTCGTGTGTGGGGGAATGCAGTCGACGAAGTGACGGCCAACGGCCAACTCACCCCTGCCGACAGGCACTTCCCCCCATCAGCACCGAGATCCGATCCGCCGCCACCGGCCGCGAATACAGCCACCCCTGTCCCGTGTCGCACCCGATACGCCGCAACCGAGCCGCCTGCGCGGCCGTCTCCACGCACTCGGCGGTGACCGTCAGCCCCAGCCGGTGCGCGAGCTGGATCATCGCCTCGACGACGATCTCGTCGGCCGGATTCGGCGCGACGCCCTCGCCCTCGTACATGAACCCGCGAACGAAGGATCCGTCCAGTTTCAGTACTGACACGGGCAGCCGGCTGAGGTAGGCCAGGTTCGAGTACCCCGTGCCGAAGTCGTCGATCGCGATGCCGACACCCATGTCGCTGAGTGCCTGAAGCGCCTGCAAGGGTCGGCCGGCCGAACCCATGACCGCCGACTCCGTCAGCTCCAGCTGGAGCAGACGCGCGGGCAGGCCCGTCTCCGCGAGGATCTCCGCCACGTCCGCGACGAGATCCGAGTCCCAGACCTGACGTACCGCCACGTTCACGCTCACGAAGATCGGCGGCTCGTCCGGGCGTTCGAGCTGCCAGCGGCGGGCCTGACGGCAGGCCG
Organism: Streptomyces sp. NPDC002680; assembly: GCF_042889145.1. Classification (NCBI taxonomy): domain Bacteria; kingdom Bacillati; phylum Actinomycetota; class Actinomycetes; order Kitasatosporales; family Streptomycetaceae; genus Streptomyces; species Streptomyces sp. NPDC002680. Next base: position 418,063 of record NZ_JBIAQP010000011.1, on the reverse strand, counting down.
TGGCGAGGACCCAGCGCCCCAGCTGCACGATCGAACCGTCCTCCTCGGCCAGTCCGATGAACCGGTTCGGCGTCAGTGTGCCGAACTGGGGGTGGTGCCAGCGCACCAGCGCCTCGACACCGTGCACCCGGCCGTCCTCCATGCCCACCAACGGCTGGTAGTCCAGGGCGAATTCACCCCGCTCGATGGCCGGCCGGAGCGTGGAGGACAGGGCCTGGCGGGTCATGCGGTGGGCGTTGCGCTCGGGGTCGAAGAGCGTCCAGCGGGACTTGCCGTCGGCCTTCGCCCAGTACAGCGTGGTGTCCGCGGCCTGCATCAGGCCCGTGGGGGTCGTGCCCGCCGCGTGCCGTTCCACGACACCGATCGAGGCGGATACGGACACCCGCTGACCGGCGAGGTCGAAGGGCAGCTGGAGCGCCTTCAGCACCGACTCGGCCAGATCCGCGAGTTGGTCGGTGCCCGTCGAGTCCTCGACGAGCAGCGCGAACTCGTCACCGCCCAGTCTCGCCACCAGCGGCGCGACGGCCCCCGGGTTCCCCCGGGCAAGCCCCGCTTCCTCCGCGCAGCGTGTGAGGCGTTCGGCCACGGCGGCGAGCAGCCGGTCGCCGACCCGATGGCCGAGGGTGTCGTTGACGGCCTTGAACCCGTCGAGGTCCAGGTAGCACAGCCCGATCCGGCCCGTCCCGCTCTGCTCGTACGACTCCGCCTCCAGCGCCGCCGACAGCCGCTCGAAGAACAGCGCGCGGTTGGGCAGCCGGGTCACCGGATCGTGCATCTGCAAGTGCCGCAGCCGCGCCTGGAGTTCACGGCGCGCACTGATGTCGGCGACGGACAGCAGGACACCCTGGCCCCCGTACGACTGGGTTCCCGACCCCGCGCCCTCCGGCGGCAGCGGTGCGACCGTGACCTGGGCCCAGAGGGAGTGCCCGTCGGGGTGTTTGAGACGGCGTGTGCAGCGCAGTCGTGCCTGCCGGCCGCGCAGGACCTCGCGGTACGCGTGCCACGCGCGCGTGTCCGACGCCAGGTCCACCAGATCGGCGGCCGCCCGCCCGGTCAGCGCTTCCGGGGCGATGCCCAGCAGCGTGCCCAGCGACTCGTTCGCCTCCGCGATCAGGCCCTCGCGGTCGACGACGGCCATCGCCAGCGGAGCCGCCGCGAACGCCGCACGCAGCAGGTTCGTACCCCCGGCCGCGCGGGAGGATGACGTAGAGGACGTGGTGAAGTTACTCAGTGTGACGGCCGGCCGGACGAGTTCTACCGCGGGCGCCGGCCCTTCGGACGTTCCGCTCACCGCTCGCTCCCGCAGTGCACTCGGTCTTCATATGGATCCCGTCGGGCGGCCGACCGGGCGGCAAACCGCCGCCCTGGCCAGGTCCGTGCAGGAAAGTGTCAGGGAAGTGCCAGGAAAGTGTGCCGATCATAGAGGCTGGCCCCAAGCCCTTCCAGCCACTGTCCAGTGTCCATGAACGACCGCCGGTTCTGACAGATCGTTTCTGCCCGCGCCTGGACGGGTTCCTTCGCCCTCGATCGGTTGTGACGTTCCGTGAGTGTTTCGGGGTGTCGCTCCACAACGGGTGAGTCCTCACATGCTTGTCAGCATGCCCGGTCGGCCCCCGTTCGACGCCCAATCACCCTTCTGGTGCAGACAAACAGGGCATATAAACACAAGATCACACAGGCTGGGTTGCGGTGTCCCCGAACCGCATCCGGAGGTCTGCGTGCTGCGTCAGCTCCCCCTCAAGGGGCTCACCCGTGACGCCCTGACGGGACTCAAGGGGCTCGCGTGCGACGGACCGCGCCCCCGGCTGCGCAGCACCGCCGCCGTCCTCACCACCATGACGGCCCTCGCCGCCACCTCCCTCGTCGCGGACCCCTCGGTCGCCGAACCCTTCTCGGCGCAGCCCTGCGCCCTGCAACGCACCGACGCCCACCACTCGGAGGGGCTGGACACCTGGAACGCGGCCTATCCACGCCCGTCCCGCGCCCTCGACGCCGTGATGGTCTTCCTCTCCTTCCCGGACGCGCCCCCGCGCACCACCCCCGCCGAACTGGCCGCCGACCACTTCCCGGCCACCAGCGACTTCTTCGCCCGTGCCTCGTACGGCCGATTCACGCTGCGCCCGCACCCGCTCCGGCGCTGGCTCCGGATGCCGAAGCCGTCCACCGCGTACGCCATACAGCGGGACTGGAGCGCCGCCCATCGCGCCGCCTATCTGCGCGACGCGCTCGCCACCGCCGACCGCGAGGTCGACTTCTCGCGCTACGACATCGTCTACTTCGTGGCCGACCCGGACGCGCCCGGCGTCGACTCCGACGCGACGAAGGTCGTCAACCTGGACGTCCCGCTGCGGGCCGACGGCAGGGACATCCGCCGCGTCGTCACCGTCTTCGAGAACCACCCGCCCGACCGGCTCGTCCTCGCCCACGAGACCGGCCATGTCTTCGACCTGCCCGACCTCTACCACCGGCCCATGGACGGCAAGGGCGACTGGGACACGTACGTCGGCGACTGGGACCTGATGGGCAGCCAGTTCGGACTGGCGCCGGATCTGTTCGCCTGGCACAAGTGGAAACTCGGGTGGCTGGAACCGCGCCAGGTGGTGTGCGTACGCGGGGGAGGTTCGACCCGGCTGACCCTGGAATCGCTGGGGGCGCATCCGGCTGCGACCGCGTACGCGGGTGCTGAAGGGGGCGCGGCGGGTGCGCCGGTCTTCGGACAGGGGGACGGGGTGAAACTGGCCGTCGTACGGACCGGGGTCGACCGGGCGCTCGCCTTCGAGGCGCGGGGGACGACCGGCAACGACAGCGCGACGTGCACACAGGGGGTGCTCGTCTACCGGGTGCAGAGCGGGGCCGAGTCGGGCGGCGGCCCGGTCGAGGTGGTCGACGCCCACCCGCGCACCGAGGCCTGCTGGGAGGACTCGGTCTACCCACCCCTCGCGGACGCACCCGTCGCCCTCGGCGAGAGCTTCACGGTGCCAGGCGAGAAGGTCCGCGTGGAGGTGGAGGGCCGTACGGCATCGGGGGCGTGGACGGTGGAGATCACGTCCGGCTGAGAGGTGTGGAAACGACGTTGGCTCAACATCGAAGGCCCCCCGCTTCGGCAGGAGGCCTTCGATCGTCTGTGCGCCGCCAGGGACTCGAACCCCGGACCCGCTGATTAAGAGTCAGCTGCTCTAACCAACTGAGCTAGCGGCGCCTGCTGACGTCGTAGACCTTAGCACCCTGATCGGCGGGAGGAAAAATCGATATCCGCAGGCCACCGGAGACGGCGGCACGGGCCGCTCGTACGGCCGCCCAGAGCAGGATCTCCGGCCCCGGGAGCCAGGGACGGCAGGTGTCGGGGGCGACGACCCAGCGGGATTCGGGGCGGGGCTCCGCCTCGGCGCCGTCGTGCACGAGCGCGGGGACGGTCACCGCGTCGCCGCGGCCGTGACAGAGGAGCGGCGGGACCGAGTGCCGGCGCCCGATGTCGAGGTCGTCCTCGTCGCCGTACTCGCCGGCGGAGCCCCACTCCTCCCACCGCAGAAGTGAGGGCAGTCGCTGGGCGGTCCCCAGTGCCGCGAACAGGAGGATCCGGCCCCGGTAGGCGGCCACCGGGCCCGAGCCGGGTCCCTCGTCCCAGAGGCGGTCGAGCATTCTGCGGCCGAAGACGGCGGGCGCGTTGACGACGTCGAACGCGGTGCCGCAGGGCAGGACGAGCGGGGCGGTGGGCCGCTCCCCCCAGAGCGAGAGCGTGCTGCGCGGATACGTTCCTGCGGAGGCGAGCCAGGCGGCGCCCTCCGAGGTGACTCCCGAGACGTCTGAGTAAGTGCTGCTCATGACGTCCAGGTCTACCGGCAGTGAGCGCACGATCTCCGAGGGTTGCCGGAAACCGGGACAGGAGGGGGCGAGCTGGAGTACCTTGCCCTCCTGAATATGCCGCACGGGCTTTCGAGGCCGAGCCGGTACGAGAGTGTCCGACCAGGTCGGAGGTCAGACGGGGTCGACGTGACCGTGACCGTGGCCACCGCCCGTACCGCCATTCGCGTTCTCCCCGCCGCCGCGCAGCAGCTCACGGCCGTACTCGACCATCTTCTTCGCGTAGTCCTCGGTCCACTCGGCGCGCTCCGCGATGTCGGCGGTCGTCAGCCGGTCGAAGCGGCGCGGGTCGGCGAGCTGGGCCGCCGCCATCGCCTGGTACTCGACCGCGCGGTCGGTCGCGGCGCGGAACGCCTGGGTCAGCTCCGTGGCGCGGGTCAGCAGCGCACGGGGGTCGTCGATCGACTCCAGGTCGAAGAAGTGCTCCGGGTCGTCGGCCACTTGCGTGGGCTCGAAGAGCAGGGGCGCGGGGCGTAGCCGCGGTTCGTTGCGACGCGGCGTGGGCTCCGCCATGTCTTCTCCTCCTCGTACGGTTCCGCACCGTTCGGACGTACCGCTCACGCACCAGCGCGTGTACGGCACACGGTCGACAGGCCCCGCCGGTCGAGCCGGGCCACCGTCCATTGTCCCCCGCCCGCGCAAGTGGGCCACGGCTCCACCCGACAGGGCACCTGACCTGCGGCTAGGGCTGCCAGGGCACCCGGTGCTCGGCGAGATGCGACAGCACCGCGTGGTTGGCCTCCCAGCCGTCCGGGGCTGTATCCGTCGGCCGCCTCCGGCGGCGTGCCGGACTCCGTCCGGCGGTTGGGCGGCGCGGTGGGCGGCGTCTGCCCGGTCCGTCGGCGGAGTGCGGGTCACGGCCGCCACGGCACTCGGTGCTCGGCAAGATGCGACAGCACCGCGTGGTTGGCCTCCCAACCGTCCGGGAACTTCACCGTCACCCCCAGCTGTACCGGTTCCGTCGACGGATGGTCGTCCAGGAGGTCGGTCACGCCCTCCCGGCACACCACCACGCACGCGTGCCGGTGTCTGGAGGCCAGGACGCAGAGGCGGCCCGTCTCCAGGTGGAAGGCGGTCGCGTCGGGGCGGCCCGAGAGGGGGTGCAGGACGACCGTCACGTCGAACTCCCGGCCCTGGAGCCGGTTCGCCGTGTCGACGGTGACGTCCGCGACGCCCAGCTCGGCGAGCGCCGCCCGGACCGCCGCCGCCTGGTCCCGGTGCGCGGTGCCGACCGCGATCCGGTCGGCGGTCAGGGGCGTCGGGTCCGGCCCGCGCTCCGAGGTGGCCGCGCCGCCCCGGTCCAGCATGCGGCGTACGACCATGGCGACCGCGCGGACCGCCTCCGGGTCCGTACGAGGGGTGTGCCGGGCGGGGAGTTCCAGCAGGCCCCAGCCTGTCTCGGCGGCCTCGTCGAGGACCCGGTCCGGGCCCGAGCCGTCCGACGGGACCGCGAAGGCGAGCCGCCGGTCGCCGTGGCCGGTGCCGCTGCGGAACGGGGTGTACGGGTAGAACGCGGCCGAGACGAGCGGCGCCGCCGAGGCCGGGAGCCGCCAGGACACCGGCAGCCGGTGCTGGGGCAGCTCGGGGTTGTGGGCCAGGAGAGTCGTCACCGCCGAGGCCGACGGGTCGTACGACAGGCCCGCCCACTGCTCCGCGCCGACGATCGAGAAGGGGTCCAACTGCCCCGGGTCACCCACGAACAGCGCCCGCTCGAACAGCCCCGCGACGGCGAGCAGCGCGTCCGAGCGCATCTGGTACGCCTCGTCCACGATCGCGTGCCGCCACGGCTCGTCGACCTTGACGTGGGCCCACTTGGCGGCCGTGGAGATGACCACGTCCAGGCCCGCCAGCTCGGCCGCCTTCGCGGACTTCCGTACGTTCGGCAGGTCGTCCAGCGCCTTGTCGTACGGGTCGGCGTCACTGCTGTGCAGGCGCCCCACCGGCAGCTCGGGGTTCTTCTCGGCGAGCCGCACGACGAGGTCGTCGACCTGGGCGTTCGTCTGCGCGATGACCATCAACGGCCGCCCCGCATCGGCCAGTTCGAGCGCCGCCCGAACCACGAGCGTCGACTTCCCGGCCCCGGGCGGCGAGTCGACGACGACCCCGCGGTGGGCGCCGTGCAGCGTGTCGCGAAGGATCGCGTCGGTGGCCCGGCCGGCGGCGGCCCCGGGGTCGAAGACGGCCTGCGGGGTACGGACGGCGCTCACAGGGTGCCTTCCTCGGGGGTGGGGTGACAGTGAGGGGCGAGACAGGGCCGACGGGTGCCGGGGGCGGAGGCCGTGCTCCGCGCGGGGACAGCGGCCGCCGGGACATCCACCTCGGCACAGCGCCCGACACGTCGCGCACCGGTGACCGAACCGCCCCTCCACGACCCGGCGTTCACAGCACGTCCTCCTCGGTCACCGCGTCGGGTTCCGGCACTGTTGTCGCCGGCCCCTCGCCCGGAGGGCCGCCGTGGGTCCACGGGGTCTGGTCCGCGTCGGGGAGCTTCGCGCCGCCCCGCTGTTCGTGTTCGAAGAGCGTGAAGCAGACCAGGTCCCCCTTCTCGGGGACCGACCCCGCCTCCGGCTCCTTGCCCCGGCCCATCTTGTCGACCACCCGCAGGACGATCACCGAACCCTCTGCCCCGGGACCGTCCTCGTGGCCCACGAACTCCGCCGCCTGTGGCTTGCCGCCCAGTGAGCGGAACACCTTCGCGCGCTCCCCGAGCTGCGGGCGGTCGTCCGTGCGGACGGTGACCAGTGGGCGCGGGCTCGGGCGCTTGCCCTCGCTGTACGTCATGACGACATCGGTGACCTCGCCCGCGAACGCCTCCCCGGACAGCCGCCGCCCCGCCATCACCAGCGGGTCGTCCAGGGCCTCCTGGGCCTCCAGACGGGCCTGTTCGCGCTCGCGCGTGGCCAGTTTGTTCGCCGCCGTCACCGCGTCGTCGCGGCGCGGCTGCGGGGGCTCGCCCGCGGTGACCCGGTCGCGGTGGCCGGTGAACGACCAGCGGTCGCGCGTCCACCGGTCGGCCGAGTGGGCACCCTCCGGCAGGGTCCGCAGCAGATCGAGGCCGCGCCACACCGCGTCCCAGGTGGGCCGCGTACGGCTCTCCACGAGGGCGTACAACTCCTGCTCGGCCGTGGTGAGTTCCCCCAGTCGGTCGTCCGCCGCCTCGCCGTCCTCGGCCGTGGCGTGTGCCGTCCGCGCGCGGTGGTAGCGCTCGATCGCGGGGGCCAGCAGCTTGTTGTCGAACGCCGGGTCCGTCGCCGGACCGGCCGGCGGGCACAGCAACTGCCCCTTCGCGTCCCGCGCCAACTCGGCCCGCAGCGCGGCCTCGGCGCCCGACTCGCCGTCCGGCGGGTCGATCCAGGCGAGCAACGCGCCCAGATGCTGGTCCTCCAGCGTGGACTGCCCGGTGGCCCAGTGCCGCGACAGCACGTCCGTCAGCGCCAGGAGGAGCGCGGAGCCGGGGACCCTGGCCCGCTCCCCGTAGTGCGTGAACCAGCGGCCGAGCAACGGCACCCGGGGCGGGGCGGGATGCGGCGTCTCCGGGTCCTGTTCCGCCGTACGCCGGAAACGCATCGAGCGCCCCAGCAGACGGACGAAGTCGATGCCGGCGCGGCTCGGGACGATCAACTGGGGTGCGTCCGCGCACAGTTCGACCTCGACCTTGACCCGTTTGCCGGTCTCCGGGTCGGTCTCGTTGCGCTCGGCCGCCTCCACGGCGTCGGCGTAGGAGTCGATGAACGGCAGGACCACGTCCGCCAGTTCGGCGAGGAACGCGAACCTGAGGTCGCGGTCGCGCGGCTGCGGTACGACGAGCAGACGCGGCGCGTTCCGGTCGTCGCCGACCAGCGCGCCCAGCGGGGCCCCGGCCTCACCGGCGGTGGTGAGCGGTACGAGGACCAGGGGCCGCTCTGAGAGGTGGCGGTGCCGGACGGTGGCTGCGGGCTGGGCGCGGCCGGTGCTGACGGCTTCCAGACGGGCGAGGGTGGCGATCAACGACATGCGGCTCCCTCCGGAGAAGGCAGTTCCGGAGAGGGCAGTTCCGGAGAAGGCAGGGACACGCTCTGGGTGTTCAGCGCCTCCGCGCGCAGGGCCGCCGCTCTGCGCAGCGCGGCCACCGTCGGGTCCGCCGGATCGCCGGAGTGGCCGTGGGCCGCCGCCAGGACGTCGTCGACCGTGGTCAGGGCGCCCAGTTCGGCCCGTACGGAACGGCCCAGGGACGTGACCGCGCCCTGCGCGCGTGAGCGGCCCCGGCAGTGGAAGGCCAGTTCGCACGCGGACAGGCACTCCGGCGCGTACTCCGCGGGGACCGACTCGACCGCGGCCGTCAGTTCGGCGGTGGGCAGGTCGGGGGCGAAGCAGGTGCCCTCGGGGAGCGTGTCGGCGATGTCCTCGATCCGGGTCAGCCGGGACAGCTGGCGGCCGGTCACCGCGCGCTGCTTGCGGACGTCCACCGCGGACGCCGCCGGGAGGTTGGAGAAGTCCTTCGGGCAGACCAGCAGCACGCGGTGGTTCACGGTCGGCTTCGGGACGGTGCCGTCCTGGGTGAGCCGGGCGGCGACCTCCTCCAGTGCCAGCACGTACACCGCGGCCTGGCGGGCCGCCGCGCCGACCTTCGCGGGGTCCGCCGAACCGTCCAGCATCGGGAAGGACTTGATCTCCACGACCGTCCAGCCGCCGTCCGGGTGCACGACCACCGCGTCCGGCTCCAGGAAGGCGGGGGAGCCCGCGACGTCCAGGGCGAGCATCGGATGGTCGAGAAGCGTCCAGCCACCGGTACCCCGGGCCCCTGCCTGTGCGGCGTCCCGCAGGGCCAGTGCCGTCCGCGCGGTGCGGCCCTCAGGGCCGGTCGCCGTGAGGTCGGGGACCTCGGCCTTCGTCGGCGGTACGGCGCCCGGGTCCAGCTTCTCGTGCACCAGCCGGAGCAGTTCCGCGCCGCCGTCGGCCTTCACCCGGGCCTCGAAGGTGTTGCCCCGCACCAGCGCGAACTGGGACTGCCCGAAGCCGGACGGCGCGCCCAGCGCGCTCGCCAGCGCCGTCTTGTTCACCCCCGCGCCGTCCAGGATCGCGCGCCGCTTGCACCCGGGGTTGGCGGCGAGGGCCGCGAGGGCACGCGCGTCCAGCGCCTTCGGCGGTACCTGGGGACCGCGCAGCTCAGCGAGCCGCTGCCGCAGCGCCGTCCCCGGCGTCCGCGGAAGCGGCACCGGGCTCGGCCCCTGGCCCGAAGACGGACTCGCGCTGCCTTGGAATTCGCTCACGCGGGGCAGTCTGGCATCCACCACTGACAATTGAGGCCCCTGCGCCGTGAGAGCGCGCTGAGCCGGGCGCGACGCGAGCCCTGATCCGTACCGTGATCCACACCTTCGCCCGGTCCGCGTTCCGCATGACGTACGGGGCGAGGAGGAACCCGAGGCCCATCACGGCGGCGCCCGCGACGGCGTCGAGGAGGTAGTGGTTCGCGGTGCCCATCACCACGATCGTGGTGATCAGCGGGTACGCGACGCCCAGGACCTTGGTGGTGCGCGTACCGCCGTACCGCCACAGCATCACCCCGCACCACAGCGACCAGCCGACGTGCAGGCTCGGCATCGCCGCGTACTGGTTCGTCATGCTGCCGAGCCCGCGCGGGGCGCTGGCCTGGCCGCCCCACCAGCCCCACGAGCTGTACTGGGCCATCGTGTCCACGAAGCCGTGGCCGGGGTCGAGGAGCCGGGGCGGGCAGGTGGGGAGCAGGGTGAAGCCGATCAGCCCGATGAAGGTCGAGGTCATCAGCCAGGTGCGGGCCGCCCGGTAGCGGACGGCACGGGACCGGAAGAGCCAGATCAGGATGGCGGGGGTGACGATGTAGTGCAGCGACGCGTACCAGAAGTCGGCGGGTATGCCGATCCAGGGTTCGCGGGTGAACAGGCGGTTGAGCGGGTGCTCGGCGTTCAGCCGGAGGTCCTTCTCGAACCTCAGGATCGCCAGGCCGTGCCCGACGGCGGTCGACTCGTCGCCCCTCACCAGCAGGCGTCCGGCGGAGTAGCACGCGTAGACCAGCAGGATCAGTGGCAGCTCGGTCCACCAGCGGAGCCGGGTGGGAGCGAGGCTCCCCGTCGATGCAGTATCGGTCCGCGGCATCCGATCTCTCTCCCACTCTCTGTCCCCGTCGAGCTGCGCCTCCGGTCGTCGGTGGCCTGCGGTTCGTCCGATTTTACGGTGTACGTGAACGCCCCATGCGGCGCCCCTGTCACACAGGACGCAAAGATCGACCCCCGGGTTGCCCCCGCACAGCGTGCGCGATGATGGAGGGGTTCCGCCTTGCTTTTCCGCCTTTCGGTACCCCTGATTCGCTTGATCGCCCCCTGACGTTCGCCTCTTGCCTCGTCCGCCACGCTCACCGTCTCCCCCCGGAAGGGTCTCTCATGGCACCGCGCATCCTGCTGGCCCGGCACGGACAGACGGAGTGGTCGCTGGCCGGCAAGCACACAGGCAGGACCGACGTCCCCCTCCTGGAGGAGGGCCGACGCGGCGCCAAACTGCTCGGCGAACGACTGCACCGGCCGCCCTTCGACGGCCTCTCCGGGGTCGAGGTGCGCACGAGTCCGCTGGCACGCGCGCGGGAGACGTGCGAGATAGCGGGGTTCGCTGAGCGGGCGTCCGAGTGGGACGCGCTGATGGAGTGGGACTACGGGACGTACGAGGGCATGACCCCGGCGGAGATCCAGGCCGTCCGGCCGGGGTGGCTGATCTGGCGGGACGGGGTCCCCGGGGGCGAGAGCCTGGAGGCGGTGACCGCGCGCGCGGACGAGGTGGTGGAGTGGGCGCGATCAATGGACCGAGACGTACTGGTGTTCGCCCACGGCCACATACTCCGCGCGATCGGCGCCCGCTGGCTGGACCTCCCACTCGACTTCGCATCCCGCATCAGACTCAACCCGACATCGCTGTCGGTACTGGGCTGGGCCTACGACGCCCCAGCAATCGAAACCTGGAACGACCTGGGCCACCTGTCCGTCTGAGCGGGCTGGGGCGGGGGTGGGTCGCGCAGCCCGGCGCTGGACGGGGTGCCGCTGCGCCCACCCGTGCCGCCCCTAGCGGCACGCATGCCCGCAGCTGGGTGGGTCGGGCGGGAGCCGTCAGGATGGGCACCGCCCAACGGCACGCGCGCCCGCAGCCAGCCGGATTGACGAACGCGGCCAAGCTGGGCGCGCCCAGCGGCACACGCGCCCGCAGCACGGTGCCTGCGAACTCCGCCCCGCTGGGGCGCGCCCCTCAGGGGCGCGGGGAACGGCGCGACGAGCCCCCACCGACCCGCAGCCGAACGACTCGGGATGGGCGGGCTTTTAGGGGCGCGGGGAACGGCGCGATCAGCCCCCACCGACCCGCAGCCGAACGACTCGGGATGGGCGGGCTTTTAGGGGCGCGGGGAACTGCGCGATCAACCCCCACCCACCCGCAGCCGAACGACTCGGCACGGACAGGTCTCCCAGGGGCGCGGGGAACTGCGCGACCACCCCCCACCCACCCCAGCCAAGTCGCTCAAGCCGTGCGCGGCGCGCTCGCGTGGCGTTCCAGGAACGTCGACACCCCTGCTGCCCGGCGATGGGGCAACAACACCCGAGCCGTCGCCGCCAGCATCGTCTGGATGCGCGACGACTGGACCTCGTCCAGCAGGTCCAGCACCCGCATCCCCGCCGCCGCCGCCTCGTCCGGGTGCCCCCCACGGGCGAGGTCATCCGTCAACTCGGCCGTGTACAACGCGATGTTCCGCGTGAAGTGCGGGTTCTGAAGGTGCGCCGCCCGCCGCGCGTGCCGAGCCGCCCGCGGCCAGTCACCCAACGTCGACCAGCACTGTGCCTCAAGACCCTCCAGCTCCGCCTCGCCATAGAAACTCATCCACTCGGGATCGGCCTCCGAAGGCCCCCGCTCGTACAACGCCTGGGCCCGCGCCAGCGCCTGCTCGCACCCCGCGCGATCGGCAAGCCCCGCCCACCCGCCCGCCTCGCGCAGCGCCAGCAGCGACATCAGCCGCGGCGAGCCCAGGGGCCGAGCCACGCGCTGAGCCGCCTGCGCCGCTCTGACCGCCTCGCGCGGACGCCCCGCATCGCGCGCGAGGAACGCCGTGTTGCAGAAGGCGTGCGCCTCCAGGGCCGCGTCCCCGGCCACCCGGGCCGTCGCCAGCGCCTCCGCGTAGTGCGAGCGCGCGTCGTCGAAGCGGCCCGAGTCGTGGGCCAGCCAGCCGACGGAGATGGCGAGTTCACCGGCGCCCGCGTGCAGCCGGTCGGCGGTGGTCTGCCGTACCGCGCCCGCGTCGAGCAGTTCGTAGGCCGCCCGCAGCGGAGCCGCCGCGCGCCGGTAGAGCCCGTCGGCGCCGTGCCGGTCGTCGAGCAGCCTGATCCGGCGTACGGCCTCTTCCAGGGCCCCCGCCTCACCGGCGCCGACGCGGCGCATGGGACGGCCCGCGGCCGAAGCCTCGTACGTGAGCCCGAAGGGGCTCAGGGAGGCGGCTGCCACAGTGGCACCGCCCGCCATGAATGCGCGACGCAGCACGTCGCTCTCCTCGTAGTTGTCGTGCGTTTCGTACGGGTACTGCGTGTCGTGTGTTTCTTGTGCGTCCTGCGTGTCATACGGCTCGTGCACCCCCGCCGTCTCATCGGTGCCGGACGTCGGGATCGCGACGTGCACAGGGGGCGCGTCCCCCGTTTCGCGCGCCCCACGCCCACGTACCGACGCGCGGGGCGCGAACCCCAGGTCGGCCAGTGTCCGACCGGGGAACATGTGCAGGAACACCCGCTCGTACGCGTAGTTGGGACAGCGGATCTCGCCCGCCTCGACCCGACCGATGTAACGCGCGTCACAGCTCACCCGCTCCCCGATCTCGCGGGCGGCCCGCCGTACCGCCGCGGCGAACTCGCCCGGAGAGCGCTGCCCGCGCAACTGCCGAAAGGCGAGGTTCGGCCGTGGCGGCCGGGGGAACTGCGACGAGGTCACCGTTGACGACGTCATGGCCGGGCCCTCTCTGCGAACCGTCGAACCGTGCCGGATTCCTGACGAGTTGGAACAGTTATCCATCGGACGCCCTGTTTCCGGCGGGCAAGAACGTACCCGCTGTGCACGACCCACCACGCGGGGTTTGGCTACAAACCGGATATCTCATCCACGATCTGCCATGAACTGCCATCCTTTGCGGCGGTCTTGTGCCGTAGCCGTTGACGTTCTGGCGCGTTGAACCTGGTGGACCGGGAGCCGCCCGAACTCCCGACCCACTCGCACTAGGAGGGGTTCCGTGGTGGAGGCCGGGATGGAGATCAGCAAGAGCACCGATCCGTGTACGCCGTTCAGAACGCGTACAGCACCCGCGTTGCCCGACTGCGATCTGGTGACGGTCCCGGCCCGGCAGGGGCTGGAAGCGGTCGACATCCTGCGCCGGGGTGCCGGCGACGCGGTCGGCCCCGTACTGCACGACGACGGCTGCGACACCCTCGCCTTCCTGGTGCCGCCGGGCACCGCCGCCGCCTGGGACGTCCCCGGAAGCACCTGCACGGAGACCAATGGGCGTGGCCTGAGCCTCGCGGTCCCCGATCCCGAACCCCCGGTCGAGGGCTCGGACTGGCTGCTCCCGCCCGGCGACGCGGACCTGGCCACCGACCCGGCGGTGCTGCGCGCGGCCCTCGGCGAGGCGGCCCGGCTCATCGAGGCCGCCGACAACCGCCACTGACCCGGCGGCCCCGATAATGGGGGAATGGGAAAGTCCAGAAACGCGCGGCGCGGACAGTCGGCCGCCGAGGCCGTCGTCGAGACGGTCGACGGCGGGCTCGCCGAGCTGATCCCCGACCGGGACCGGGCACGCGCCTGGACACTGCTCCTCGACGGCGCCCCGCAGTCCCATGTCGACCTCGATGACCCGGCGTACCTCTCCTTCGAGTACCAGCGCCGCCTCGGTCATGTGATCGACCTCGTCTCCCCGCCCGGCAAACCCGTGCAGGTCGTGCACCTCGGCGGCGGCGCCCTGACCCTCGCCCGGTACGTCGCCGCGACCCGCCCCCGGTCCACCCAGCAGGCCGTCGAGCGGGACGCGGCCCTCGTCCAACTGGTCCGCCGCGAGCTGCCGTTGGACCCCAACGCCCGCATCCGGGTGCGCTCCACCGACGCCCGCGAAGGACTGGCCAAGGTCCCCGACGGCTGGGCCGACCTCGTCATCGCGGACGTGTTCAGCGGCGCCCGCACCCCGGCCCATCTGACGTCGGTCGAGTTCCTGACGGACGTACGCAGGGTCGTGAACGACACCGGCTGTTACGCCGCGAACCTCGCCGACGGGCCGCCGCTCGCCCACCTGCGCGGCCAGATCGCCACCGCGGGAGTCGTCTTCGCCGAGCTCGCCCTGATCGCCGATCCGACCGTGCTGCGGGGGAAACGGTTCGGCAACGCGGTGCTCGTCGCCTCCGCGCACCCGCTGCCCATCGCCGAACTGACCCGCCGCGCCGCCTCCGACCCGCACCCCGCCCGCCTCGAACACGGGCGCGCCCTCACCGACTTCACCGGCGGCGCCGTACCGGTCACGGACGCGGCGGCCGTCGCCTCACCGGCACCACCACCGTCGGTGTTCCGCTGAGCCGGCCGGTCAGTAGGTGAGGATCTGGACGTGCGGTGGGCCGTCGTGCCAGGTGCAGAACACCGACACCCGGTCCGCGCCCGCGCTGAACTCCACCCGGATCCAGGTCTCCGTCTTGAACACCTGCATCGACCAGCCCGCTCCCGGCGTCGCCGACACGAGCGTCGCGTAGTCCGTCCCGAGGTCGAACACCGCCCGCCCGCCGTCGGTGTCGTACGCCTTCACCGTGGACGGGGTCTTCGACGCGGTCGCGCTCGGGGTGGGTGTGGGGGACCGACTGGGTTCCGGAGTCGCAGTCGGAGTTGGGGTCGGTGTCGGGCTCGTCGCCGTGGGCGGCGGCTTGGGCGTCTGCGCCGCCGACTCCTGCACGATCGACTTCTGCCGCACCGCGTCCGCCGCCGTGATGGGGAGCGCGCGGGGCGGGTCGTACGCCGTCCCCGCCATCACCGTGTGCACACCCCACCACGTCATCGTGGCCGCCGCGCCCGTGGCCAGCGTCCACGCCAGAAGGTGTACGAGTCCTCTGCGCATCGCCGGTCATACTGCCTCACGCGCCCCACCGCTGTCGCCCGTTGCCCTGTGCGAGCAGCTGCTGGGCAGTTATCCACAGGCCCCGACCCGGCTCGCCGGATTGGCGTACGGTGCGGCGCATGGCAAGTGTGCTCGTGGTCGAGGACGACCAGTTCGTGCGCTCCGCCCTCATCCGGCATCTGACCGATGCCGCGCACCTCGTGCGCAGTGTCGGCACCGCCCTTGAGGCGCTGCGCGAGGTCGCCCACTTCCGTTTCGACGTGGTGATCCTGGATCTCGGTCTGCCCGATCTCGACGGGTCCGAGGCCCTCAAGATGCTGCGCGGAATCACGGACGTGCCCGTGATCGTGGCCACAGCGCGCGACGAGGAGACGGAGATCGTCCGGCTGCTCAACGCGGGCGCGGACGACTACCTCACCAAACCGTTCTCGGTCGAACACCTGTCGGCCCGTATGGCCGCCGTACTGCGCCGCGCCCGCACAGCGCCCGCGGACACTCCTCCCTCCTCCGTGATCCGCGTCGGCGGCCTGGCCATCGACCCGCTGCGCCGACAGGCCGAACTGGACGGCGTACGACTGGACCTGACCCGCCGAGAGTTCGACCTGCTCGCCTTTCTCGCCGGCCGGCCCGGTGTCGTCGTCGCGCGCAGGGAGCTGCTCGCGGAGGTGTGGCAGCAGTCGTACGGCGACGACCAGACGATCGACGTCCATCTGTCTTGGCTGCGGCGGAAGTTGGGCGAGACGGCGGCCCAGCCCCGCTATCTGCACACCCTGCGGGGCGTCGGCGTGAAGCTGGCGCCGCCAGGAGCGGAGCCCCCGCTATGAGGTGGGCGCTGGTGAAGGTCTGTGTGGCGGTCACGACGATGGTCGTGGTGGCCTTCGCCGTGCCGCTCGGGCTGGTCATCCGGGAGATGGCCCGCGACCGTGCCTTCTCCAACGCCGAGCGGGAGGCCGCGGCCGTCGCCCCCGCCCTCTCCATCACCACCGACCGCGACCAGCTGGAACGGGTCGTCGCCTCCGCGGGGTCGGACGCGGGCCTGGCCGTGCACATCCCCGCGAGCGGGGGCACGGGCGCGGTCGATCTCGGGCGACAGCGCGCCACTGGCACCGACATCGAGGCCGTCCGGAGACTCGGCCGCGCCTCCACCACCGAGGTGTCCGGCGGGTCCACGCTGCTCCAGCCCGTCGCGATCGGCTCCGGCGCGATAGCCGTCGTCGAGGTGTACGTCCCCGAGGCCGAGGTCAGCAACGGCGTCGGCCTGGCCTGGGCGGTGCTAGCCGGTGTCGGGGCCGTCCTCGTCGTCGGTTCGGTGGCCGTCGCCGACCGGCTCGGCGTGCGCATGGTGCAGCCCGCCCAGCGCCTCGTCGAGGGCGCGCACGAACTGGGGGAGGGGAAGCTGGGCGCCAGAGTGCCCGAGGAAGGACCGGCCGAACTGCGCCTCGCGGCGGTCGCGTTCAACTCGATGGCCGACCAGGTCGTACAACTGCTGGCGAACGAAAGGGAGTTGGCGGCGGACCTCTCCCACCGCCTCCGCACGCCGCTGACCGTGCTGCGGCTGAACGCCGCCTCGCTGGGCGAGGGGCCCGCCGCCGACCACACGCGCGCCGCGGTCGCCCAGCTGGAGCACGAGGTCGACACGATCATCCGTACCGCCCGCGAGGCCAAACCGCAGACGACGGTCGCCGGACCGGGCGCGGGCTGTGACGCGGCCGAGGTCGTGCGCGAGCGGATGGCCTTCTGGTCGGCGCTTGCGGAGGACGAGGGGAGGAAGGTGAGGGTGGCCGGCGTCGACCGGCCGGTACGCATACCCGTGGCCCGCGCCGACCTGGCCGCCGCCCTCGACGCCCTCCTCGGCAACGTCTTCCGGCACACCCCGGAGGGCACCGCCTTCGCGGTCGACGTCCACAACGGCGACGACGCGGTGATTGTCCTGGTCTCGGACGCGGGCCCCGGCATCACCGACCCCGAGGCCGCCATGGCCAGGGGACGCGGCTCGGGCAGCGCCGGTTCGACCGGCCTGGGCCTGGACATCGTGCGCCGACTCGCGGAGTCGACGGGCGGAGACGTACGCATCGGCTCGTCGGTGCTCGGCGGCACGGAGATACGGATCTGGATCCAACTGGACGGCAGAGCGCCGGTACGCCGAGGACACCGGGACCGGAAATCGGGGACACCTTGGCGCCGCCGGCACTCCGGAACCTGATGTCTCGAGTTCGCTGTCGGGTGCGGGCCGGTGGGGGCTGGTCGCGCAGTTCCCCGCGCCCCTAAAAGCAAAAGCCCCGGCCCTGCGGGCCTGAAAAGCACGGGGCGTAGCCCCTGCTTTTCAGGGGCGCGGGGAACTGCGCGACCAGCCCCCACCGGGCCCGCACCCGACAACGAAACCGCCCAACCAGCGGAGCTGACCCGCCGGGGCACGGCACCCCCCCTCCAGTGCCGCGCCCCGACCCCCGGTCGACCCCCGTCAGCCGAGGTCGCTCACTCCGCGTTAGCCGGCGGCAGCGTCCCGCTCCGTGCCGCGCGGCCGTACCAGAGGGCGCTCGACTTCGGCGTACGGGCGAGGGTCGCGTAGTCGACGTACACCGCGCCGAAGCGCTTGCTGTAGCCGTAGGCCCATTCGAAGTTGTCTAGGAGGGACCACAGGTAGTAGCCGCGGACGTCCGCGCCCTCGGCGATCGCGCGGCGGACCGCGCGGAGATGGCCGTGGAGGTAGGCGATGCGCTCCGGGTCGTGGACGCGGCCGTCGGAGTCCGGCTTGTCGTCGTAGGCGGCGCCGTTCTCCGTGATGTAGATCGGCAGGCCCGGGGCCTCCTTCGTGTAGCGCATGATCAGGTCGTGCAGGCCGGTCGGGTCGATCGACCAGCCCATCTCCGTACGCTCGCCCGGCGACTGGTGGAAGAGGACCTCGTCCGCCCCCGGCCACGGCGAGAAGTCGCTCGCGCCGTGGCCGTCGGCGCGCGGGCCCGTCGGCTGCTCCTCGGCCGCCGAGACCAGCGTGGGCGTGTAGTAGTTGAGGCCCAGCGCGTCCAGCGGCTGGTTGATCAGCGCGAGGTCGCCGTCCAGGACGTACGACCAGTCCGTGATCGACGAGGTCGCGGCGAACAGGGTCTGCGGGTAGGCGCCGTGCAGCATCGGGCCGTGGAAGACACCGTTCGCGAGGTCGTCGATCTTCCGGACCGCCGCCAGGTCCTCCGGGGACGGTGAAAGCGGCCTCACCACCGACGAGTTGAGGCTCACCGCGACCGTGTTGCGGGCCGGCATCGCCGCGCGCAGGGCCGAAGTGCCCAGCCCGTGCGCCAGGTTGAGGTGATGGGCGGCCCGGAGGGAGGCCAGCGGCTCGGTACGGCCGGGGGCGTGCACACCCGAGCCGTAGCCCAGGAACGCGCTGCACCAGGGCTCGTTGAGCGTGATCCACTGCTCGACGCGGTCGCCCAGCGCCTCGCCCATGATCTGGGCGTAGTCGGCGAACCGCAGCGCGGTCTCCCGCTCCGGCCAGCCGCCCGCGTCCTCCAGCTCCTGCGGGAGGTCCCAGTGGTAGAGGGTGACCGCCGGCTTGATGCCGTGCGCGAGGAGTTCGTCGACCAGCCGCCGGTAGAAGTCCAGGCCGCGCTGGACCGCGGGCCCTCGTCCGGTCGGCTGGACCCGGGACCAGGAGACGGAGAAGCGGTACGCGGTCAGGCCGAGGTCGGCCATCAGCGCCACGTCGTCGCGGTAGCGGTGGTAGTGGTCGACAGCGATGTCACCGTGCTCGCCGCCGGCCGTCCTGCCCGGTGTATGGCTGAACGTGTCCCAGATCGAGGGGGTGCGGCCGTCCTCCCGCACCGCCCCCTCGATCTGGTACGCGGAAGTCGCTGCGCCCCAGAGGAAGGCGGGAGGAAAGGTCACCGGGGTAACGGGCTCAGTCATGGAAGCGCTCCCATAGGAGGTCGTGGAGACCGACGGGTAGGAGAAGAGGGAAGTGGGGGGAGAGTGCGAGGGGGCCGAGGCGGCGGTGACCCGGCCCCCAGAGAGTTCCCGTACGACAGTCGATGCGCGGGTCAGCCCTTCACCGCACCCTGCATGATCCCGCCCACGATCTGCTTGCCGAAGATCGCGAAGACGATCAGCAGCGGCAGCGTGCCGAGCAGCGCGCCCGCCATGATCAGTGACTGGTCGGGAGTGAAACCGCGCCCCAGACCCGCGACCGCCACCTGCACGGTCGGACTGCCGGTCTGGGTCAGGACCAGGAACGGCCACAGGAAGTCGTTCCACGTCTGGACGAACATCAGCATGCCCAGGACGGCCATCGCGGGCCGCGCCGCCGGGAACACCACGTGCCAGACCACACGCCAGCTGCTCGCGCCGTCCACCCGGGCCGCCTCGATGATCTCGTCCGGCAGCGCCTGGATCAGGTACTGCCGCATGAAGAACACCCCGAAGGCGTTCACCAGCGACGGCAGGATCACGGCCTGGAGCTGGTCGGTCCAGCCCAGCTCGGCGACCAGCATGTAGAGCGGGATGATCATGAGCTGGGGCGGCACCATCATCGTGCCGATCACGATCAGGATCAGCGCGCCCCGCCCTCTGAAGCGCAGCTTGGCGAAGGCGAACCCGGCGATCGTGGACAGGAACACGATGGTGACCGCCGAAGTCCCGGCCACCAGCGTGGTGTTGATCATCGCCTCGCCCATGTTGGCGTTTTCCCAGGCGAGTTCGAGCTTGTCGAAAAGACCACCGCCGAACCAGAACGGCGGCGGGGTCTGCGCGAGCCGGTTGTTGTCGCGCGAGGCGGCGATCGCCGTCCACACCAGGGGGAACAGCGAGCCGATGGTGAACAGGACGAGGATGATGTACGCGATCGGTCCGGCGTGCATGTGCCCGCCGGCGCGCCTGGCCTTGGGGCGCCGCTGCCCGGGGGACGTGTCGTCCGGGGCGGGCGGTTTCGTCAGTGTCGTCGTCACGGCCGGTTCTCCTTAGCTACTGGCGCGCAGCCGGCGCGAGATGACGTAGTTGATGACTCCGATCACGATGAGGATCAGGAACATCGTCCAGGCGATGGCGGAGGCCCGGCCCAGGTGCAGGTTGACCCAGCCCTGCTCGTACAGATACAGCCCGAGCGTCTGGAACTCGTGCTCGGGGCCGCCGGACGCCCCCTTGTTCGGGTCGAACAGCAGTGGCTCACCGAAGAGTTGGGTCGCACCGATGGTCGAGACGACCACGGTGAAGAGGATCGTGGGGCGCAGCGAGGGCAGCGTCACATGGATGAACTGCCGCCAGCGCGAGGCGCCGTCGAGGGCCGCGGACTCGTACAGGTCCTGCGGGATGGCCTGCATCGCGGCCAGGTAGATCAGCGTGTTGTAGCCGGTCCAGCGCCAGATGACGATGGTCGAGACGGCGAACTGCGAGGGCCACTTGTCGTTCTGCCAGTCGATGTTGTCGATACCGACGGCGTTCAGCGCCCAGTTGATCATGCCGTAGTCGCGGCCGAAGAGCAGCACGAAGACGAGGGAGGCGGCGGCGATCGACGTCGCGTACGGCGCGAGCATCGCGACCCGGTAGAAGGTCGAAGCCCGCAACTTGTAGTTGAGGATGTGGGCCAGGCCCATCGCCATCAGCAGCTGCGGGACCGTCGAGATGATGCCGATCGTCAGGGTGTTCTGCGCCGCGTTCCAGAAGAACTCGTCGTCGAACAGGCGGGTGTAGTTGCGCAGCCCCACCCACTCCATGTCGTTGGGCGCCGTCAGCTCCACCGAGTGCAGCGAGGCCCAGCCCGTGTAGATCAGCGGGAAGAGGCCGAAGGCGAGGAAGAGCAGGAAGAACGGCGAGACGAACGCGTACGGGCTCCAGCGCAGGTCCCGCTGCCAACGGCGCGAGAGCCGGTCCCGGCGGCGCTTGTCCACCTCGGGCGCGACGTCTGCGGGCGGACGGGCCGGGGCCGCGCCCCCCTCCTTCGCGGGGGGCGCGGCGGTGTCGTGCCGGGCGGTCATACCGGTCACTTCTCCAGGTTGTTGTCGATGGTCTTGGTGGCCGTTTCCCAGGCTTCCTTGGCCGACTTGCCCTTGGTCACCAGGATCACGCCGTTGTCGCTCAGACCCTGCATGATGATCTGGTCCTTCGGGCCGATGACCTGGACCGGAATCGCCTTGGCCGCCTCGCCGAAGATCGTGCCGATCGGGGCGTCACCCGTCATCTCGTTCTTCGCGCCGGTGACTTCGGGCAGGGTGTACGCGGCCGGCGTGCTCGGGAAGTTGCCCTGCACGCTGAAGAGCTTCGCCTGCTGCTCGGGGGCGGTCAGCCAGGTGATCAGCTTCGTCGCCTCCGCCACGTGCTTGCCGGACTTGGGGACGGTGAGGAAGGTGCCGCCCCAGTTGCCGGCCTTGGGCGGCACGGCCACGTCCCACTTGCCCGAGGACTCCGGCTTCGACTTGCCCTTGATGGTGCCGAGCATCCACGGCGGGCAGGAGATCGCGGCGAACTTGCTGTTGGCGATCGTCGTGTCCCAGGCGGGCTGGAACTGCGTCTGCTTGCCGAGCAGTCCTTCCGCGGCGGCCTTGGCGGTCAGGTCGAAGCCGGCCTTGATGGCCGGGTTCGTCTTGTAGATGACCTCGCCGGAGGAGTCGTAGAACTTCTCGCTCTCACTGCCGAGGACGGCGTTCAGCAGACCGCCGGGCGAGTCCATGAAAGTGGTGCCCGCGGGGGCCTTCTTCTGGTAGTCCCGGCCGACGTCGACGAACTTCTCCCAGCTGCCCGCCCACAGTTTGCCCACCTCGTCGCGGTCGGTGGGCAGACCGGCCTGCTCGAAGAGGTCCTTGCGGTAGCAGATGGCCATCGGGCCGACGTCGGTGCCGAGCCCGATCGTCTGACCGTCGTCGGTGGTGGCCTGCTTCCACTTCCAGTCCAGCCAGGTGCTCTCCTCCACGCCCGGGGCCTTGGACAGGTCCGTCAGTTTCGAGGCCTGGGTGTCCACGATCTCGGCGATGTTGGCCACTTCGACGGCCTGGACGTCCTGGAGGCCGCTGTTGGTGGCGAGGTGGTTGAGGAGCGGCGGGTAGTAGTTCTCGTTCCGCTCGATGACGTTCTCGGCGATCTTGATCTTCGGGTTGAGCTTCTCGTACTCGGCGTAGAGACCGGCCTCCTTGAAGCCCATGGTGCCGAAGAGACCAAGAGTGATGGTGGTCCTGTCGCCGGCGCCGTCGCCCGACGACGAACTGCCGTTGTCGTCGCCGCCGTCGTCGGCACAGCCGGCCAGCAGCCCGGCGCCCAGCGATGCTACGGCCGCGAGGACGACCGCCCTGTTGCGGGCGGATCGGGTACGTGCTCGCATTGCGTCCTCCTGTTGCCCTGACGTGCCGACCCCCCGGCCAACTGCATTGTTGGGCCCGTTAGTTCGTCTTGAATCGTCGCTGCGGCTCGGGCGGGGAACGTGCGGGATGTGTATGTGTCAGGTACCGTGGGAGCGCTCCCATCGGTGATGTGTTGAAGGTTCGTCGGTCCGGGCGGGGGTGTCAAGGGTGGTGACGGGAGGAGCTGTCTTCAGTTATCGGCCTGTTAACTAACTCGGCGGACCGGTACGGAGGAGACGCGGACCGGTGAAGATCGGCCAGTGCGGGGGTCGGGCTGATGTCCCGGCACCGCGCTGCCGACGGGGCGACCGGGTCCTCCCCGTCGGCACCGGCGGCCGCTCACGGACAGGACTGTTAGATTCCAGGCCAGGGCGATGACAGGGGAAGGGCGGAGCCAGATGGCAAGCCACGGAGCGCGGGGCCGCAGCGGTGGCCGGCCGACCTTGGAAGAGGTCGCCGCGCGCGCCGGAGTGGGCCGTGGCACGGTCTCCCGGGTGATCAACGGCTCCCCGAGGGTCAGTGACGCGACCCGCGCGGCGGTCGAGGCGGCGGTCGCGGAACTGGGCTACGTCCCGAACACGGCGGCCCGCGCCCTCGCGGCGAACCGCACGGACGCGATCGCACTCGTCGTCCCCGAGCCGGAGACCCGCTTCTTCGCCGAGCCGTACTTCTCGGACATGCTGCGTGGCGTCGGGGCCGCGATCTCGGACACGGAGATGCAGCTCCTGCTGATCTTCGCGGGCAGCGACAGGGAACGCCAGCGCCTGGCTCAATACCTGGCCGCGCACAGAGTGGACGGCGTCCTCCTGGTCTCGGTCCACGCGGACGACCCGCTCCCCGACCTGCTGGCCCAGTTGGAGATCCCGGCGGTGATCAGCGGCCCGAGGTCGGCGGCGGAGACGCTCACGTCGGTGGACTCGGACAACTACGGCGGCGGCCGCCAGGCAGCCGAACACCTCCTCTCCCGAGGCCGGCGCAGGATAGCCCACATCACGGGCCGCCTGGACGTGTACGGCGCCCAGCGCCGCGTCGACGGCTACCGCGAGGCCCTGGAGGCGGCGGGCCACGAGGTGGACGAGGACCTGATCGAACCGGGCGACTTCACCGAGGAGGGCGGCCGCCGTGCGATGACCCGCCTCCTGGCCCGCTGCCCCGACCTGGACGCGGTCTTCGCGGGCTCGGACGTGACGGCGGCGGGCGCCCGCCAGGTCCTGCGCGAACAGGGCCGCCGTATACCCGACGACGTTGCCCTCGTCGGCTACGACGACTCGGCCATAGCCCGCCACATGGACCCGCCCCTGACGAGCGTCCGCCAGCCGATCGTGGAAATGGGCCGCGCGATGATCGACCTCCTCCTGGAGGAGGTGGCGGACCGCCGCCCGACGGCGTCGCGGGTACTGGAGCGACGCAGGGTGGTGCTCCCTACGGAGCTGATGACGCGTACGTCGTCGTGAGAAGGAGGAAGAAAGTACGGGGTACGAAGAAGGGCTGACCCGCTTTCACGGGTCAGCCCTTGATCAATCAGGGTGAGTGACGGGACTTGAACCCGCGGCATCCTGGACCACAACCAGGTGCTCTACCAGCTGAGCTACACCCACCATGACCGGGTGAGGATTTCCGAGTGGTCTTCCTGACCGGCCGAGAAAAAGTGTACAGGGTCCGAAGGGGTGCTCGCGCCCGGCTTTCCCGGGGCTGTCGCAGGGGCTGTCGTACGGGTTACCGCGCCGCCGGCAGCACGTGCTTCGCCGCGATCGTGCGGGCCGTGTCCGAGTCCGGGCCGGGCTGCGGTACGAAGATCGCCTCGCGGTAGTAGCGCAGTTCGGCGATCGACTCGCGGATGTCGGCGAGGGCGCGGTGGTTGCCGTTCTTGGGCGGGCTGTTGAAGTACGCCCTGGGGAACCAGCGCCGGGCCAGCTCCTTCACCGAACTGACGTCCACGATCCGGTAGTGGAGGTACGCCTCCAGGGTGCCCATGTCGCGGAGCAGGAAGCCGCGGTCCGTGCCGACGGAGTTGCCGCACAGCGGGGCCTTGCCCGGCTCCTTGACGTGCTCGCGCACATACGCCAGGACCTGGGCCTCGGCGTCGGCCAGCGTCGTGCCGCCGGCCAGCTCGTCGAGGAGTCCGGACGCGGTGTGCATCTGGCGCACCACCTCCGGCATCGTCTCCAGCGCCGAGTCGGGCGGACGGATGACGATGTCCACCCCCTCGCCGAGTACGTTCAGCTCGGAGTCGGTGACCAGTGCGGCCACCTCGATGAGCGCGTCGTCGGACAACGAGAGACCGGTCATCTCGCAGTCGATCCACACCATGCGATCGTTCATGCGTCTCACCTTACGGGGAGGTGGCGCGGCCTGAACCCGGCGGTGCAGTGGGTTCGCCCCCGCCGCCCCTACCCGTCCCATCCTTCTGGGGGCTGCGCCCCCAGACCCCCCTTCGTCCTCAAACGCCGGACGGGCTGGATAGTCAGCCCGTCCGGCGTTTGAGGACAAGGCCCGTTCAGGGCCGTAGCGGGGGTCTGGGGGCGCAGCCCCCAGGGGACGGGAATGGGTAGGGGCGGCGGGGGCGAGAACACCCCGGTGAACGCCGGATGGGCCGGGGGACATCCCCCGGCCCACCCCACGTTCACACGTCACGCACCCTCTACGTCCCGCTCCGCTGCCCCGGCAGACTCGCCCGGCTCCCGACATACGGATCCCGCGCATGCTCCGCCGAGAGCCCGACCGCGGCCGCCGTACGACGCGCCTGGATCGGGACCGGACTGTCCGAGTGCGGGGCGCGGTCGTGGCCGTGCCCCGGGCCGTGCCCGTGACCCTGGCCGGCCGTGGTCGGCGTACCCATGCCACCGCCGGGGCCACCCTGCGCCCCACCCACCGCACCGTCCGGATCCTGCACCCGCTCCCCCTGCGGCCTGCGCGCCCGGTACGCCGCGCGGTACGCGGCCGGGGACGAGCCCAGCTGGCGGCGGAAGTGCCCACGCAGGGCCACCGGCGAACGGAAGCCGCAGCGGCCCGCGACCTCGTCCACCGAGTAGTCCGACGTCTCCAGCAGACGCTGAGCCTGCAACACCCGCTGCGTGATCAGCCACTGCAACGGCGCGCTGCCTGTCAGCGAGCGGAACCGGCGGTCGAACGTACGACGGCTCATGTACGCCCGCGCCGCCAGCGTCTCCACGTCGAACTGTTCGTGGAGGTGCTCCAGCGCCCAGGCGACGACCTCGGCGAGCGGGTCGGCGCCGATCTCCTCTGGTAAAGACCGATCGAGGTAGCGCTCCTGGCCGCCCGATCGGCGCGGCGGGACCACCAGTCGGCGGGCCAGCGCACCGGCCGCCTCGTTGCCGTGGTCCGTCCGCACTATGTGGAGACAGAGGTCGATGCCCGCCGCCGTACCCGCGCTTGTCAGTACGTCGCCGTCGTCCACGAAGAGTTCCCGTGGGTCGACGTGCACGGACGGGTAGCGCTTCGCCAGCGTCGGCGCGTACATCCAGTGTGTCGTCGCCGGGCGGCCGTCCAGCAGGCCCGCCGCCGCGAGGACGAACGCACCTGTGCACAGGCCTACGATCCGCGCACCCTCCTCGTGGGCCCGGCGCAGTGCGTCGAGCGCCTCCTCCGGTGGCGGCGCGGTGATCGAACGCCAGGCGGGCACGACGACCGTGCCTGCCCGTGCGATCGCCTCCAGGCCGTTCGGCGCGGTGAGTTCAAGCCCGCCGGTCGTCCGCAGCGGGCCCTCTTCTCCGGCGCACACCAGCAGTCGGTAGCGCGGCACTCCGGCGTCCTGGCGGTCGATCCCGAACACCGAAAGTGGTATGGAACTCTCGAAGATGGGGCCGCCGCTGAACAGCAGCACCGCGACGATCTCCTTGCGGCGTCGCCCGGAAAGTTTCCGGGCCGCGGCTTCCGGCGCGGCAGTGGAGTCGTGGCTCATACTGCTAAGCCCCCCTCGGTGGTCGCGGCTCCTCGGTTGTGTCGCTCCTGCACGTTTCCCCTCGGTCCTGCACGAGTCCCCCGCCGTAGACAGTCAAGATCGAATCTACTGTGTCGCATGATGCCGGGGTGACCAGTTCGGTACCCGGCGGATTGTCGACTTGGCAACTTGGCGTAAAGCATTCGATCACGAAGCGTTGCACTCGTGGGCCGCACAGGGAAGTGCGCCTCGTCGTAGTGGCCAATCCGCGTAGGGTGCGCGGGCCCGTCTGGACCCTTTCAGTGCAGGTGGAACAGGGGTTTGGGGGTTGTTCGGCCAAGGGATGTACGGTGGCCGGAAGTTGGCTGAAAAGCATCGGGCGCGTGCGCGAAAACAGGTCAGTCGACCGGTGTAGTTCCGCCGGAGTGGCGGCCGCCTCGCGGGGTACCCGAATGGGTTCGGCTGTGCCGCCCCCGGTGCGCGGCGCTCTCCTCGGCCGGCATCCGGGCCGCGACGCGCTCGGACTGCCGCAGCAGCACCCGGCACACCCCTGTCACGGCTGCCAGCCCCAGTGCCGTACCGGCCGCGCCGCCCAGCGAGGTGCCGTAGAGGACGAGCACCACGGGGACCAGGACGCAGCTGAAGGCCGCCCAGCGGACGAGGTCGCTCGAGGAGTCGTGCGTCGGTGAGTTCATGGCCGCTCCCTGTCTGGTTGCTCCCTGTGACGGTGGGTCACCGGGTTCAACGCTTGTTCGAGCGGTCGGTCACTGGCCGATCACTGGTCGATCACTGGCCAAGGGTGTCCGGAAGACGTGCGCGATCGTGATCGACGTAGGCGAGATGTACGCGAACCCTGTGGAAACAGCCTGTACGTGACAGCAACCATTGCGTTACGGGCACCCCCTCGTGCATGCTCCCTGGAACCCCGACCGGGGCCTGTGCGGGCTATGGGCTAAGGAGGCGTGCCGCCGTACTCTTGGGGGTATGGGGTTGGGAAGATGATTCCCGGACACAGCTCCGCCGCACTCTGTCGTCCCACATCACGTCGTCCCATCACGAGGATCAAAACGCCGAGACACCCATGGCCGGTCACGAATTCCTGGATCCCGCGGACCGCAAGCGCCCCGTCGCCGATCACACGGCGGCCGAGCCCTTGGCGGCGGAAGAATCACGTCAGTCCTGCGACCCCGCGTTCAAGCACGGTGTCGTCGTCGGTTTCGACGGCTCGACGTCGAGTGAGCGCGCCCTCGCGTACTCCATCGGTATGGCCCACCGTTCCGGTTCGGGCCTGATCATCGTGCACGTCGCCAACCGGCTGCCCACCACGGTGTGGGCCGGCTGCGAGCCACCCGTCTTCGTCGACGTGCCGGACCACCGGACCGAGGTCCTCGGGCTCGAACTCGCCTGCGCGGACTATCTGGCCGAAGTGCCCTGGATCCTCGTCGAGCGCGGCGGCGACATCTGCCACGAACTCGAAGAGGTGGGGCGGGAGTACGAGGCGGACGCGATCGTCGTCGGCTCGACCCACGGCATCGTCGGACGCATCTTCGGGTCGGTGGCGGGGCGGTTGGCCAAGCGTGCCCAGCGCCCGGTCGTCGTCATCCCGTGACTCCATGTCCGTGACTCCCCGTCCGCAACTCCACGTTCTCCCAGGTGGGATGCGCGAATCTACTCGTGCGTAGATGTGTTTGTGCGCTTGTGAAGGGCATATAGCGGTCACCGCACATGCTGTACGGGCACATGCACGAAGGGAGCCCGCCGTGGACAATGACGTCTCCGGGGGAAGCACCACCACGATCCTCGGCCAACTCGCGCTCGGACTCACCCTGTTGGCCTTCGGCCTCGGGCACACCGAGGTGATCGACGGCGTGACGGCCGCGGACGCGGTCTCGCTCGCCACCTACGTCGGCGGCCTCGCGCTCTTCGTCGCCGGGCTGCTCGCCTTCCGCGACCGTGACACGTTCACCGGTACGGCGTTCGCCGCGCTCGGGGCGTTCTGGTTCACGTGGGGCGTCGGCGCCGACTCCCAAGTCTCCGCCAACGCGGGTGGGTTGTTCCTGTTGCTGTTCGCGCTTGTCGCGTTGAGCCTGACGCTGGGGGCGTCCGCGTCGGCTCCGCTGGTCCGGGGTGCGTACGGGCTGTTGTTCGTGGCGATGTTGCTGCTTGCCGTCGCGCGGTTCGGGTCAAGTGACGGGCTGGCCAAGGTCGGTGGGTGGTTCGCTGCGGCGGGTGGGGTTGTTGCCTGGTACGCCGCGACTGCGGCGTTGGCTCACTGGCCGACTGTTCTTCCACGGCGTGCTGCCGGCCGGGGTGTGACGGCCACCGGTTAGCTGCGCAGGCTGGGGGTTTGGGCGGCCCCCGGCTATCTGGCGAACCCCCCGTGGTTGGTGGCAACACGGGGGGTTCGTTCTGGTTGTTCGGCCTCTGCGGGCCGGTGGGGGCTGGTCGCGCAGTTCCCCGCGCCCCTAAAGGCAGGCTCGTCGCGCCCTTGGAAGCAAGCTCCCCGCGCGGCCCGCAGCCAAAAACAGGCGTCTTACTCCACCGTTACCGACTTTGCGAGGTTCCTCGGCTTGTCGATGTCTCGGCCGAGGGCCAAGGCCGTGTGGTACGCGAGGAGTTGGAGGGGGATGCCCATCAGGATCGGGTCCAGTTCGTCCTCGTTCTTCGGGACGACGATCGTCTGGTCGGCCTTCTCCTGGTGCTGGTGGGCCACCGCCAGGATGGGGCCGCTGCGGGCCTTGATCTCCTCCAGGGCGGCGCGGTTCTTCTCCAGGAGGTCGTCGTTCGGGACGATCGCGACCGTGGGGAGGGCCGGCTCGATGAGGGCCAGCGGACCGTGCTTCAACTCCGAGGCGGGGTAGGCCTCGGCGTGGATGTACGAGACCTCCTTGAGCTTCAGGGAGGCCTCGCGGGCCACCGGATAGCCCCGTACACGGCCGATGAAGAGCATCGAGCGGGCCTCGGCGTACTGCTCGGCCAGCTTCTTGATCTCCTCCTCCTGGTCCAGGATCTCGGAGATCTGCGCGGGCAGCCTGCGCAGGCCCTCGATGATCCGCTTGCCGTCGCGGACGGAGAGGTCGCGGGTGCGGCCCAGGTGCAGGGCGAGGAGGGCGAAGGCGACCGTCGTGTTCGTGAAGCACTTCGTCGAGACGACGCAGACCTCGGGGCCCGCGTGGACGTACATGCCGCCGTCCGCCTCGCGGGCGATCGCCGAGCCGACCACGTTGACGATGCCCAGCACCCGCGCGCCCTTGCGCTTCAGCTCCTGTACGGCGGCCAGTACGTCGTACGTCTCACCGGACTGGGAGACGGCGACGTAGAGGGTGTCGGGGTCGACGACCGCGTTGCGGTACCGGAACTCGGAGGCCGGCTCGGCGTCGGCGGGGATGCGGGCCAGCTCCTCGATCATCTGGGCGCCGATCATGCCCGCGTGGTACGAGGTGCCGCAGCCGAGGATCTTCACGCGCCGCACGGCACGCGCCTCGCGGGCGTCCAGGTTGAGGCCGCCGAGGTGGACCGTGGAGAAGCGGTCGTCGATCCGGCCGCGCAGGACGCGGTCGACGGCGTCGGCCTGCTCGTGGATCTCCTTGTGCATGTAGGTGTCGTGGCCGCCCATGTCGTACGAGGCGGCCTCCCACTCCACGGTGGTGGGCTCCGCCGTGGTGCTGGTGCCCTCCGTTGTGTACGTGCGGAAGTCGTCGGCCTTCAGCGTGGCCATCTCGCCGTCGTCCAACGTCACTATCTGCCGCGTGTGGGTGACCAGCGCGGCGATGTCCGAGGCGACGAACATCTCCTTCTCGCCGATGCCCAGGACGACCGGCGAGCCGTTGCGGGCGACCACGATCCGGTCGGTGAAGTCGGCGTGCATGACGGCGATGCCGTACGTGCCCTCGACGATCCGCAGGGCCTGGCGGACCTTCTCCTCCAGGGTCTCCGCCTGGGAGCGGGCGATGAGGTGGGTGAGGACCTCGGTGTCCGTCTCGGAGAGGAACTCCACGCCGTCGGCTTCGAGCTTCTTGCGCAGGTCGGAGGCGTTGTCGATGATCCCGTTGTGGACCACGGCGACCTTGTTGTCGGCCGACATGTGCGGGTGCGCGTTGTGGTCGGAGGGGGCGCCGTGCGTGGCCCAGCGGGTGTGGGCGATGCCGGTGGTGCCGGCGAAGCGCTTGGGGACCTTGGCCTCCAGGTCCCGGACCCGGCCCTTGGCCTTGACCATCTTCAGGCCCGCCGCCTTCGGCGAGGTCACGACGATGCCCGCCGAGTCGTAGCCGCGGTACTCCAGGCGCTGCAGGCCTTCGAGGAGCAGCGGCGCCACGTCACGCCTGCCGATGTATCCGACAATTCCGCACATATATAAGAGTCCCTGTCCCTGTACGTGGATGATCTAGCCGTAGACGATGCGGCGCAGCTGGCGGAGGGTCAGCTCCGGTGGTGCGACCGCGCGGTATTTCAGGTCCGCCTCGATCCGGTCGAAGATCGTCGCGTTCACCAGTCCCTGGCCCTGGAGTTCGCGGTGGCGGCGACGGACATAATCCTCGGTCGTCTCGTCGAAGTAGGCGAGAACGTCCTGAATCACCCGTAGCGCCTCACCCCGTGAGAGGGGTGTGGTACGCGTCAGATGATCAACGAGTTCGTCGTGCACCCGATGATCCTGAGGTAAAGCGCTGGCAATCGCAAGAATCCTGCCCGATTTCGGGCAACGGTCTGTTGAAACTCTTATGGGACCCTGTTCGGGGCCTGTTCATCCTGTGTCCTGCGTACCGATGGCTGCCCAGAGCACCTTTTTCAGCCATGGACACTCCTCGCATGGGCGTACCGGAGCAGCTCGCCGCGCGCATGAGCATGGCCGAGCAGCACGAGTACCTTCGCGCCAAGTTCTCGCGGCGCACGATGATCAGAAGCGGCGCCGTCACCGTGGGCGCCGTCGCGGGCGGTGCGTTCGTGCCGGGCGCCGCCCAGGCCGCGACGCGGACCTCCGCACCGACCCAGACGTACAAGCAGCCCGAGAAGGTCGACGGCGCGCTCGTCGCCCCCTTCGGCCGTCACCTCGCCTGGGGCAACGACCCCCGCACGGAGATCACCGTCTCCTGGCAGGTCCCGGTCGCGGTGAAGAAGCCCTTCATCCGGATCGGCGCACACCCCTGGGACCTCTCCCACAAGATCGACGCCGAGATCCGCACCCTCTACACCCCGGCCGGCGTCGGTGTCAGCGCCGACCACACCCAGTACTACGTCCACGCCAAGCTGACCCACCTGCGCCCGGGCAAGACGTACTACTACGGTGTCGGCCACGCGGGCTTCGACCCGGCCGAGGCACACCTGCTCGGCACGCTCGGCACCTTCACCACCGCCCCCGCGCACAAGGAGCCGTTCACCTTCACGGCCTTCGGCGACGAGGGTGTCGGCTACCACGGCCTCGCCAACAACAGCCTGCTGCTCGGCCAGAACCCGGCCTTCCACCTGCACGCGGGCGACATCTGCTACGCCGACCCGGCCGGTGCGGGCAAGACCGCCGACACCGGCTTCGACTCGCGCGTCTGGGACCAGTTCCTCGCGCAGACCGAGTCGGTCGCCAAGTCCGTCCCGTGGATGCCGGCCTACGGCAACCACGACATGGAGGCCTGGTACTCGCCCAACGGCTACGGCGGCGAGGACGCCCGCTGGAACCTCCCCGACAACGGCCCGGACCCCGAGAACCTCCCGGGCGTCTACTCCTTCGTCTACGGCAACACGGCGGTCATCTCGCTGGACGCCAACGACATCTCCTTCGAGATCCCGGCCAATCTGGGGATCTCCGGCGGTACCCAGACCACATGGCTGGAGGGGCAGCTCAAGAAGTTCCGCGCCTCCAAGGACGTCGACTTCGTCGTGATCTTCTTCCACCACTGCGCGTACTGCACCTCCACCGCGCACGCCTCGGAGGGGGGCGTGCGCCAGGAGTGGGTGCCGCTGTTCGAGAAGTACACGGTCGACCTGGTCATCAACGGCCACAACCACCAGTACGAGCGCACCGACGTCATCAAGGCGGGCAAGGTCACCAAGAAGCTCCCGATCGGCGGGACTTCGTACCCGGAGACCGACGGTGTCGTCTACGTGACGGCGGGCGCGGCGGGCCGCAGCCTGTACGCGTTCACCGCCCCGCAGTCCTACGAGGGCCACGAGAACGAGGTCGACTCGGTGGCCTCCTTCATCAACACCAAGGACGGCAAGGTCAACGAGACGGTCACCTGGTCGCGCGTGCGCTACCTCGACTACTCGTTCCTGCGCGTCGACGTCACCCCCGCCTCCCGGGGCCGTCTCGCCACGCTGACGGTGCGCGGCATCGCGGAGACGGGCGAGGAGGTCGACCGCTTCACGGTTGCGCGCCGCGTAGGCTGAGCGTGCGCGTATGCCCCGAAGGCAGGGCGTACGAGTGAGTAAGTGAGTCCAACAGGCGGTTCTCCGGCGCGAGTTGCTACATGCGCCTGAGGACCGCCTGTTTGGCGAGGGCGAACTCCTCGTCCGTGAGTACGCCCGTCCGGTGCAGGTCGCCGAGTTCGCGGAGTCGGCGTAGCTGGGCGTCGTGGTCGTGTTCGGCGGGCAGTGTGTTGTCGGGTGCTGCTGGTGCCGCTGCGGCAAGTTCCTTCGGTGGTACGTCCGTTGCGGGCGCCGTCGGATGCGGCAGCCTGGCCTGGACGGCCGCCGCGACCAGTGCCATCAGCGGGTCCTTCTTGAACCCCCACAGCTCGACGGAGTTGGGGTCGTACTTCGGCGGGGCCTTGGTCGGCGCGTGCCGTACGCCGAAGCGCAGATAGCCGTTCTCCAGGCCCACCGCCGGATGCCACTCGACGGCCGCGATGTCGGCGACGGCCAGGGAACGGGGGCCGGCGGCGGCCTTCGCGTCCTCCGTCTTCCAGTTCCACTCCAGCCGGACGTGCTCACCGTCGAAGGTCGCGGTGCCGTCCCCGGCCGACACGGACACCGGTACGGCGGGCCCGGGCAGCAGATAGCGGTCGACGGCACCGGACGGCACCTCGTCGAGCAGCAGGGCGTTGCGGACCTCGTCCACGAAGTACTCGGCGACGCCGTACCGGTCGGACTCGACGTTCAGCAGATACGGGTCGTTGGGCTCCGCCAGCTTGCCGCCGGTCGCCTGGAGCAGCGGGTCGGCGCCGTCGCGCAGCCGGAGCCTCAACCGCCCCGACTTTCTGCCCTGTTCGAAGGAGACACCGGCCAACGAGTGGAGGGGGACGGCGAGTTCGCCCAGGGTCTTGCGGAGCAGGCTGACGTTCTTGTCGCGTCCAGGGGTGAGCCGGAGGGCGTCGCCGTCGAAGACCCACGTGCCGTCCTTCTGGATGATTTCCGCCATGACGGAGATTGTTCCCGATACGTAGAGCGACGGGCACCTCGGAGGACCGTACTCCGAGGTGCCCGTCTGTATGGGGGCGCGGCTGCCTGGGTGTTGCTACAGGCCCGCGATCGGGTTCTTCAGGTTGCCGACGAGCTGGAGCGCGCCGGCCGGGTCCGCGAGGTCCACCATCTGCTTGTTGTCGCGGAGTTGGAGCCGGTTGAGGCAGGACAGCGAGAACTCGGGCGCGAACATGTCGTACTGCTCGAACTTGTCGGCGAGTTCCGGGGTGGCCGCCTGATAGTCGCGGACCGTGTCGGCGACCGTCCGCCAGAAGTCGTCCTCCCCCAGGACACCCTCGGTGGCGAGGTTGGCGGCCAGGAAGCGGAAGAAGCAGTCGAAGACGTCCGTGAAGATGGACAGGAGCTTCTTCTCCTCCGGGACGTCCACGCGCAGCCGCTCGACCGTCGGCGGCAGTACCGCGTCCGGGTCCATGACGGCGATCTCCTCGGCGATGTCCTTGTAGATCGCGCGCCGGACCGTGCCGTCCTTGAGGACGAGGATGACGTTCTCGCCGTGCGGCATGTAGACGAGGTCGTAGGCGTAGAAGCTGTGCAGGAGCGGGGTGAAGTAGGCGCGGAGGTAACCGCGCAGCCACTCCTTCGGGGGCAGGCCCGACTGCTCGATGAGCGCGGAGGCGAAGGAGCGGCCCTCGTGGTCGACATGGACGAGCGATGCCATGGTGGCCAGCGATTCGCCGTCCCCGAGGGACGACACCGGGCTCTCGCGCCACAGCGCCGCCAGCATTTTGCGGTACGGCGAGTAGCGGTCGGTGGCGGCCTCGTACTCCAGATGGCGGTAGCCGACGGCCGCGCGCTCGCGGATGATCGACAGGCCCGTCGACTTCAACACCGGGTCG
Organism: Streptomyces sp. NPDC002680; assembly: GCF_042889145.1. NCBI lineage: Bacteria > Bacillati > Actinomycetota > Actinomycetes > Kitasatosporales > Streptomycetaceae > Streptomyces > Streptomyces sp. NPDC002680. Next base: position 383,620 of record NZ_JBIAQP010000011.1, on the reverse strand, counting down.
TTGTCGATGAGTTGGGCCAGCCAGTCGTTGATGGCCGGGGTCGCCTCCATGTAGGCGGCCGAAAGCCCGCGCATGAAGCCCATGTTGAGGACCGAGAGAGCCGTTTTTACGTAGTGCTTCTCGGGGTCGGACTTGTTGAAGAAGGTCCGGATGGACTGCTGGGCGAGATACTCGTCGTCGCCCTCGCCCAGGCAGACCAGGTTCTTCTGGGCGACCTCGGCGGCGAAGGTGACGGTGAGCTTGTTCCACCACTGCCAGGGGTGCACCGGGATGAAGAGGTACTGGGCTGGGTCGAGGCCCTGGTCGCTGAGCTTCGTACGGAAGCGGACGACCGTCTCCTGCCCCAACTCCGCGCGCAGGAAGGCCTCGTACTCGATGCCGACGCCCGCCGTGAACGCGGCGCGTGAGCGGTGCGCGGCCAGCCAGACCAGCCGGACCGGCGACGCGGTCTCGGGGGCGTACGAGAGGTACTCGTGCACACCGAAGCCGAGCCGCCCGTTGTTGGCGACGAAGCAGGGGTGGCCCTCGGTCATCCCGGTCTCGATCGCCTGGAAGCCGCTCTTGACGAGTTCGGCGACGGGGATCTGCGGCTTGGTGAGTTTGTAGCAGGTGCCGGAGAGGGTGGAGGAGATCTCCTCCAGATAGACGGGCAGGACCTCGTCGCTCAGGCCGAGTGATTTCTTCAGCTCGATGAAGAAGTCCAGGGCGGAGAGCGGGAGTTCGGCCCCGTCGCGGTGCCGGGAGATGGAGTCGGCGTCGACCTGCCAGTGGTCGAGGGCGTGACGTACGGCGGTGAAGCGGTAGCGGGTCAGGCCGTCGTCGCCGAGTACGGCGTAGCTGTCCTCCCGGCCCTTCTCGGGCTCGGGGGCGATGAGCCGCTCGTGGGCGAACTCGGCGAGGGCTTTGCGGATCAGGAGGCGGTTGGCCTGTGCCCAGCGCTCGGGGGACAGGTGCGCCACGGCGTCGGACAGGGTCATATCGCTACTCCTCGGGCTGCCAGGTACTGCTGACGCGTGCAGAAGCTCAAGAGGGCCTTTTTCTCCGGCTTCTGGATCTCGCGCTCGGGCACGAAGCCGACGGCCTCGTTCAGCGCGTGGACGGCCTTGTTGGTGACGTCGGGCTCGACGACGACCCGGCGGGTGCGCGGGTCGGCGAACAGCTCGTCCATCACGGCCGTGATGACGGCCCGGGTGAAGCCGTGCACGGGCGTGTCGGTCGCCGGTACCAGGAAGTGCATGCCGACGTCACCGGGCTGCGGCTCGTACAGGCCGACCAGTTCGCGGTGGACGGGGTCGTACTTCTCCATCAGGAAGGCGGGTACGCCGTCCCGGAGGCCGAGGAGAGCGTGGTGGTGCTCGTCGGCGGCGACGTCCATGTAGGCACGCTCGACGTCTTCGAGTTTCGCGTCCTGCATCATCCAGAAGGCCGCTTTGGGGTGGGTGATCCAGGAGTGCAGCAACTCGGCGTCCTGGAGCGGATCCAGTGGACGGAGAGACAGGGTCATGGAGGTCATACGGCGAACTCCTGGAAGGCGATGGTCTTCTCGACCGGGTAGTACTCGCTGCCGAGCAGCTCGCCGATGACGACGCTGTTGCGGTACGCGCCCATGCCCAGGTCGGGCGAGGTGATCGAGTGGGTGTGGACACCGGCGTTCTGGAGGAAGACCCCGCGTCCGGTCGTGTCGATCGCGTAGTTGCGGCCGATGTCGAAGTTGCCCTGGGTGTCGTAGCGCAGCCGGTCGCGCACCGGCTTCAGGAACTCCGGCTCGGCGTACTTGTATCCGGTGGCCAGGATCAGGCCCTGGGTGTCCAGGGTGTACTCCTTCTCCTGCTCCTCCTGACGCAGACCGAGCGTGTACGTCCCGCTCGTGTTCTCGTAACTCACGCTGTCGAGCGCGGAGTTGGTGAGGAGTCGAGTGGGGACGGGCCCGCCGAGGTTCTTCTGGTAGAGCAGGTCGAAGATCTCGTTGATCAGCTCGCCGTCGATCCCCTTGAACAGGCCCTTCTGGTCCTGGGTGAGGCGGTAACGGGTCCGCTCGGGCAGCGCGCGGAAGTAGTCGATGTACTCCGGGGAGGTCATCTCCAGCGTCAGCTTGGTGTATTCGAGCGGGAAGAAGCGGGGGGAGCGCGTCACCCAGTTGAGCCGGTAGCCGTGGACGTCGATCTCGGCGAGGAGGTCGTAGTAGATCTCGGCGGCCGACTGGCCGGAGCCGACGATCGTGATCGAGTCCTTCTTCTGGAGCTCCGCCTTGTTCTGCATGTAGCGGGAGTTGTGGAAGAAGTCGCCGCCGAGGCCCTGGACGGCGTCCGGGAAGTGAGGGGAGGTGCCGGTACCGAGGACGAGCCGGCGGGCGCGGTAGACATCGTCGGCGGTCGTCCTCACCACGTAGAGATCGTCCTCGTACGTGACTTCCGCGACCGTCGTGCTGAAACGCACGCTGCTCAGCTGATGGGCGGCCCAGCGGCAGTAGTCGTCGTACTCCACCCGCAGCGGATAGAAGTTCTCGCGGATGTAGAACGAGTACAGCCGGCCCTTGTCCTTCAGGTAGTTCAGGAAGGAGTACGGCGAGGTCGGGTCGGCCAGCGTGACCAGGTCCGACATGAACGGCGTCTGGAGGTGGGCGCCTTCGAGGAACATGCCGGCGTGCCACTCGAAGTCGGGCTTCGACTCCAGGAAGACACCGTCCAGTTCGTCGATGGGCTCGGTCAGGCAGGCGAGACCGAGGTTGAACGGGCCGAGCCCGATGCCTACGAAGTCGTAGGTCTTGGTCGGATTCTCAGGACGCGCGGTCAAGGGACTCTCCCAGGTACTGCTCGGCATGGCCGGCGATCAGATCGAGTACGGCGGCGATGTCGTCCGTCGTGGTCTCGGGGTTGAGCAGGGTGAACTTGAGGTAGTGGCGACCGCCGACCTTCGTCCCCGCGACCACGGCCGCACCGGAGGCGAACAGGGCCTTGCGGGCGTACAGGTTGGCGCGGTCGATCTCCGAGGGGTCGGTGACGGCGGCGGGGATGTAGCGGAAGACGAGGGTGGAGAGCGACGGTTCGACGACGACGTCGTAGCGAGGGTCGGAGGCCAGGATTTCCCAGCCCTCCTGGGCCAGGTCGCACACCTCGTCGAAGAGCTGGCCGATGCCGTCGGCGCCCATCACCCGCAGGGTCATCCACAGCTTGAGGGCGTCGAAGCGGCGGGTCGTCTGGAGGGACTTGTCGACCTGGTTGGGGATGCGCTCCTGCACCATGCGGCGCGGATTGAGGTACTCCGCGTGGTAGGTGGCGTGCCGGAGCGTGGCCGAGTCGCGGACCAGCAGGGCGCTCGAACTCACCGGCTGGAAGAAGGACTTGTGGTAGTCGACGGTGACCGAGTCGGCGCGCTCGATGCCGGTGAGGAGGTCACGGCGCCTGACCGAGGCGAGCAGTCCGCAGCCGTAGGCGGCGTCGACGTGCATCCAAGTGCCGTACTGGGAGCAGAGTTCGGCGATCTCGGGCAGCGGGTCGATGGACCCGAAGTCGGTCGTACCGGCGGTGGCGACGACGGCCATGGGGACCAGCCCGGCACGCTTGCAGCGCTCCAACTCGCGGGCGAGCGCCACGGTTTGCATCCGCTTGTCGTGGTCGACGGGGATGGAGACGACCGAGTCGGCGCTCAGCCCGAGGAGCTTCGCGGACTTCTTCACGCTGAAGTGGCTGACGTCGGAGGCGAAGATCCGCAGTTTGGCGAACGAGGCTGGATACTCCCACCCAGCCCGCCCTGGCTTCGCCTCCTCGCGGGCCAGCAGCAGGGCCTGGAGGTTGGACTGGCTGCCGCCGCTGGTGAAGACGCCGTCGGCGGCGGGGCCGAGGCCGATGCGCTCGTTCGTCCAGTCGATCAGTTTGCGCTCGATGAGGGTGCCGCCGGCCGACTGGTCCCAGGTGTCCAGGGAGGAGTTGACGGCGGAGAGGATCGCCTCGCCGAGCACCGCCGGTATGACGACCGGGCAGTTGAGGTGGGCGAGGTAGCGCGGGTGGTGGAAGTAGACCGCGTCGCGCAGATAGACCTCTTCGAGCTCGTCGAGGGCGGCGGCCTCGTCGAGCAGGGGCCGGTCCAGGTCGATCCGGTCGATGTGGGGGGCGAGGGCGTCGACCGTGACGCCGGTGAACGGACGGTCCGTGGTGGCGAGTTTGGCCGCCACCCGCTCGACTCCTTCGGTCACGGAGCGGCGGTACCGCTCCGCGGTCGTGTCATTGAGCAGGTGCGAGCGCATCGGGGGAGCCTCCGGGGGGACAGAGAGGGCGGGTGCAGGTTCGCCATGTCGAACGATTCCATCGCGTGGAACTTAGGTAAGCCTAACCTAAGTTGGATTTGGGTACGATCCTGCCCCACCCGTAACAGCTGTGATCTGGGCCTCTGCCGTCATTCGGACTGCTCGCGCAGCTGCTCCTCGCTGAGCCCGCGCCGCCAGTAACCGACGAAGGTGACGGCCCGACGGTCGATGCCACGCTCCCGAACGAGATGCCGGCGCAGCTCCTTCACGGCGGACGACTCACCCGCGATCCAGGCGTACGGCCGCTCGGCGGAGGGGAGTTGGGCGCCTCGGATCGCCTCCAGGGCCGAGGGCGCACCTGCGCCTCCGCCCGCGCCGCGCACGAGCCAGGTGATCTCGGCGTCGGCGGCGGTCACCAGATCCTGGATGTCCCCGGCGTGCCCGGCCTCCAGCCAGACCTGCGCCCGGGTGCCGGCGGGCAGCGATTCGAGGATCGCGGAGGCGGCCGGTACGGCGGTCTCGTCGGCCCAGATGACGACCAGATCGGTGCCGGTCGGTGGCCGGAACCGGATCGCGCGGTTGTCGGCGATCGCCGGTCCGAGCAGCAGGACGCGGTCACCGGCGCCGGCCCGTGAAGCCCAGAGGGAGGCCGGTCCGGCGGGGGCGGCGGCGCCCGGTTCGACGCCGTGCAGCACGAAGTCGATGTCGATCTCCGTCGTACGCCCGTGGGAGTCGGCGCGCAGCGCGCGGAGTGTGTACGAGCGCATCACGGCCCGTACGTCGTCGGGGAGTTCACGCCACCCCTGCCACCACCCGTCCCCCAGCTCGACGGGTACGGCGGGGGCGTCCTGCCCCGGATGCGGAAGAAAGAGGGAGAGGCTCTGGTCGCACCCGTCGGAGAGGAAGGCGGCGAGATCGTCCCCGGCGAAGGTGACGCGTACGAGGGAGGGCCCGAGGCGAGCGGTCCGCGCGACGTGGAGAGCGAAGAACCGGAAGGGGGCGGTGACGGTGGTCGTCATGCGAACTCCTGATGTGATGTCAGGGGACGCGATGACGCGCCCCGAAAGGGGCGCGGGGAACTGCGCGATCAGCCACGACGGGCCCGCAGTTCCCCACGACCGAGCACACGGTTTCAGGCGCCGGCGTCAGCTGACCTTCTTCGCGTTCTCGATGGCCTCCGCGAGGCTCGTGACCAGCGGCGTGCACTTCTCGTACGACAGAATCGGCTCGGCATTGCGCGCGATCACCTGATCCGCCTTCACCGCGGGCAACTGCTTCCAGGTGGCCTCGGTGATGTCGGCGGGCTGGATCGCCGCAGTCCGGCTGTCCATCATGATGATGTCGGCCTTGTACTTGTCGACGTTCTCCCAGCTCAGGCTCTCGTACCAGCCACCGCTCGCCTTGAGGACATCGGCCGAGGGCTCGACGAAGTTCACGCCGAGGGCCTTGAAGTACTCCAGGTCGATGGAGAGGTTGGAGCCGGAGACGTAGAAGATGTCCTGGCTCGCGGAACCGGCCAGCACCTTGATGTCCGGGTTGGCCTTGGCGGCCGCGCGCAGTCGGGCGGAGGCGTCCTCGAAGGCCTTCTTCGCGGCGGTCACCTTGGCGGAAGTGGTGTCCGCGCCAAGGGACTTGGCCAGCTCCAGCATGCGCTGCAGCGGCTTGTCCAGCTGGATGTCGACCACGGAGATACCGACGGTCGGGGCGCCGACGCCGAGGATCTTCTCCTTGGACTCCTCCGGGACGTACCAGAGGGTGCTCGCGTCGAACATCGTGGTGGCGAGGAGGTCCGGGGCGAGGGCCGCGTACTTCTCGATGTTGAACTGGCCCCACTCGTTGCCGAGGACGGTCACCTTGGTGACGTCGAGGTCGCCGGCCTGGACGTCGGCCTTGCCGTCCTTGGTCGTGGTCGGGCCGAACACGCCCTTGACCTCGACGCCGTAGTCGTGGAGCGCGGCGGCGACACCGATGAAGGCGACGATGCTGGAGGGCACCTTGTCGGCCTTGACGGTCGTGCCGCGGTCGTCCTTGAACGTCCAGGGACCGGCTGCGGGAGTCGCGACGGCCTTCGACGCGTCCGCGTCCGAGCCACTGCTTTTCGCGTCGTCGTCCCCACAGGCGGCGAGGACGGCCCCGAGGCCGAGGGCGCCGCCTGCGGCGAGCATGCCGCGGCGGGAGAAGTGGGTGGCACGGGCGTTGGACATGAGATGGCTGCTTTCGAACAGGGCGGTTCGGCCCGCCGGACAATTCGAAAGGTAGGTTAGCCTAACCTCAGCTGTTGTCCAGGGGGCGGTTCCGGGAAGTGGAACGCTCGGGGTGGCGTGTGCCCGCTTCTGTGGGTGGCCTGTGGATCGAAGGTGCACTGCTCGCCCGGGTGATTATTCATACGACGGGGAGGTTGCCCATGCCATGAAGTGAAGGAAGCGCGGGTGGTCGACGGCGGGCCGGCCGAACGCCCGCTGAACGGCCGCAAGGCCCGACCCGAACGGGGCCGAGCCTTGCGAGAGCATGTTGGGCGGTCACCGGCAGCGCGGTTTCCAGCCAGGATGACCAGGGCTACGACAGGACGACAGCGGCCCCCTTCTGGAAGACCGTGTTGCCGCCGTCGTCGTGCCAGTCGATCTCCACGCCGTCGACGAAGCCCGAACTCACGACGGTGCAGGCCGAGTTGCCGGCGGACACCCCACGGGCCGGGGAGGCCCCCAGCGAACCGTCGTCGTCGTTCCCGGCGGTGACGAGCAGACCGTCGGCGAAGACCTTGGCGGCGGTGTTCCGCACCTTCAGACCGGCATAACCGCCCCCGCCCGTACCGCCGTTGCGGCCGTCACGGGTCAGCCGACAGCCGCTGAGCTGGAGGATGCCCTTGCTGTCGGTGTTCTGCACGTTGATGCCGTCGTAGCCGTTGCGGTCGGTGGAGCAGCCGCTGAACTGGATGACCCCCTGCCAGGTCCGCAGCACGAAGCCCTCCTTGGCCGACCACTCGGCCCGGCAACTGGTGAACGTCGAGTTGCCGGCCCCCGCGATCCACCAGCCGGAGCCGTTCCCGCCGAGCACGTACACGTCGTGCAGGACGGAGTCCGTGGAGTTGTTGAGCGCGATGCCGTAGGTCCCCGGCCAGAGGACGGAGACCCGGTCGAAGTGCAGACAGAACGGCGCCTGCGGGCCCGTGGGCACGGCCTCGTTGTAGGTGGTGTTGATGCCGTGTCCGGTGACCTTCCGTACCTGTACGTCCCGCAGTTGGAGGTGCTGGACCTGCCCGACGGCCCGGATCCCGTCGACCTCGGCGCCGCCCGTAGGCAACGCGCTGCCGTCGATGGTCAGTTGAAGAATCCGCACCTCGACGGACTTGGTGGCGTAGCCGCCACGGAGCTGGTCGAGCACGAGCACAACGGCCTCACCGGTGAACCCCGGCAACGGCTTCAGCCCGAACGAGGGGTCGGCCGCGCCCCATTCGTTCTCGCCGCCGCCGTGGGTGCCCTGGAGGGTGACGTACGGCGGTATCCGCACCGGCGCGCTCGTACGGTACTGACCCGCCGGCAGATACACCGTGTTGCCGGGCTCGCAGGCGTCGAGGGCCGCCTGGATGGCGAGGGTGTCGTCGGTGCTGCCGTCACCGGTGGCACCGTAGCCGCGTACGTCGTGCCACCCCAGGCCGTTGACCTCGGGCACGTCTCCCTCCGCGGCGGTCGCGGTCGTCGCCCCGATTCCGGTGAGGGCGGTGGCGGTGACGCCGACCGCGGCTCCGCCGAGGAACAGTCTTCGGGTGCGGGGATCGCCGTGCCCCGCACCCGGAGTGCTCTGCGTGTTTCCCATGTGGTGAATCCCCCTGAAGCTCAGTCACGGATGAGTAGGTGTACTCATGCCGAGGCGGCCGCGCGCGGGCCATCGTGAACGCACTGCATCACACGACGCACCACTCGCACCGGAGATCATCATGAACGGCAACCGCCGCATCCTGCTCACCCTGGCCACGGACAACTGGCTCTCCCGCGCCTACCTGGCCGTGGTCGTCGCGGCGACGGGCTTCTTCCTCGTCGACACCTTCTTCGTCTCCCACGCCGACGCCTCGATGGCGGGCGCGGTCCCATGGCTCCTGACGGCCCCGCTGAGCCTCCTGTACACACTCCTCCCGGAGGGCACGCTGAACGGCACGAGCGACTGGGCGTTCCTGGCGCTCTATCTGGTGGGGATCGGGGTGGCGGCTGTGGTGAACGCGGCTTTCATGGGGTTTGCGCTGCGGAAGATCCGTCCTGCTTCGGGGCGTGCGACTGCTGGTGCGTGAGCGCTGAAACGGGGCGCGGTGGTGGAGAAAGGGCCTCACGGGGCCCTTTTCTTGTTGTTCGAGGCCAAGTGACGTGCGGGCTGAATGGCGGGAGATTTCAAGCCACTCATGCTCGTCACACACTGAGATCGGGGCTTTGCCTGCCGGGCTGCTGCGCGTCGACCGCGCGGGATTCGACGAGGTTGGGTCCTCCGAGATGGCGTTCAAGCTCGCAGGGGATCTACTGCGGTGTGTGGTCGCCGCTCAGGTGTATGACCCACCTCGGAGCTGATGATGTCGTTGCCCCCGTGTCCTGGTGCGAGGTTTTGTCCGGCAGGATGTAGAGGGTTGTTCCGTGTCCGTCTCGTGGGGTGAGGATGAGCGGATGACCGATCGCTGCTGTACGGAGATGGCCCGCCGCGTGGCGTGTAGGGGGATCGCGTGATCGTTCTCATCGGGGTGCCGCTTACTGTCTATCTCGTGCTGGTGACGTGGTTGTGCGTTGCCGTCGGGGATCGGACGTCGTGGCGGGTGGGGTGGCTGATGGCCGCCGGCGGGGTGTTTCTGCCGCTCGCCCTTTTCGTCGCCATGCTTGTCCCATGACCTGAGCTGACTCCTGAACCCCGGCCCATGAAACGGGACGAGCCGCGCCGCCGGTGAACTGCGGTGGCGCGGCCTTGCCGGTACCCGGGGCTATGCCTGGACGAACAACTCGTCCGCGTCGGTGGCCGTGAGCGACCGGTCGAACCACGTGCCGAGCGTTTCCAGGTCGGTGCAGTCGGTGATGCGTTCGCGGGCGGCTTCGGGGATGTCGATGCCGCGGAGGTCGAGGATGCGGAGGATGTCCTTGGCGCGGGCCTTGGCTTCGCCCTTGGCCCGTCCTTCGGCTTCGCCCCTGGCCCGTCCTTCGGCTTCGCCCCTGGCTTTGCCTTCGGCTTCGCCCTGTGTGAAGCCCTTGATGCGGTATTCCTCCACGATGGTGCCGCTGCCCGGAAAGCGGCTGGGACGCATGGCCACGAGGTTCCTCCAGAGTGCGCGGGCCGGGGTGTCACCCAGGCCGATTTCGGTGTATTCCGCCCAGTCGTCCAAGACATTGCCGCCGACATTGGCCAGCGCCGTCGCCAGTGCTTCCAGTATCGCAGGGAGGGCTGGGTCCTTGGCGTGGGCGAGTGCGGACAGGACCGCCAGGGGGATGTCCTGTTCCGCCTCGTCCGGGTCGATGATCGTGGGCAGGTTGTCGGGCCCCAGAACCAGGGGGAAGACCGCGATGCTGGTGTGGATCGGCAGGCCGATACGGATCGGGTTCGCGGCCCAGGACGCGGTGTTCTTGTCCCGGCAGAGCACCAGCAGGATCGGGGGCACCTTGTACTTGGCGTAGAGATACGCCAAGTAGTACGTCCAACTGCTGTGCTTGTCCTGGTCCGGCTTGCCCTGGGACTCGATGGCCAGCAGATAGCCGTCGTCGTTCGCCGTGCTGATCCGTAACAGGGTGTCCACACGACGTGCCAGTGGCTTGATCTCGGTGAGATCGGTGTCCAGGAACTGGGTCGACGTGGGTTTGGGGAAGGTAATGCCGGCCTTCGGGAGGGCCCGGGCAAACAGGTCCGGGTCCTCCCTGAAGATCTGGTGCATCGCCTCGTGCGGTGAGCTGACCATGCGAGGGAACGTAATGGGTTGAATGCGTTGCGGCGGTGACAAGGCGACGCGTTCAGCCGTACGAGTGACTTGCCCTTGGAATCCGCCAGAGGGATATGCACTTGAGTCGCCATAGTCCCGCGTAGCCCGCTTAGCGGCTGGATTTCGCCATATCAGCCACCGCGCTGTCCTCGAACTCCCTTGCGAAACTCCCCAGTTGCGATCACGCTTCTGCGTGTCGACGGGGGTCGGGGGTGGGAGCAGGAAGCGGAGGCTGGGGCGGGTATGGGTGCCACGGAGAAGGTCGCTGATGCGGCGGCGCAGGCGAGGGAAGTGGTCGCGGATGTCGTGCGGAGCGACGCCGCTCTGCTGGAGGACGATCTGGCCGAGTTTCTCGGCTCGCTGACCGCCCCGGCGGCGGTCGCCTCGCAGTCCGTGTACGAGGCCGCCCTGCGGCGCTCCCTCTACGAACCCGTCGCCGACGCCGTCGGATCCAAGGTCGGCCAGGAGGCGCTGCCCCCGACCGCCGGGGCGCCCGGCGGCAACCGGGCCCCGTTGCGACCCTCGATGGTCTACTGGGCCTACCGCAACTACCGGGGTTTCCCCGATGAGTTGGGGGACGGTGGCGCCGAGGCGGACCTGGCCCTCGTCCGGCGGGCCGCCGTCTCCGTACGGGTCATGCTCAAGGCCTTCGTCGCCATCGACGACATCCAGGATGGCAGCGACGTCCGCTACGGCGAACCCGCGCTCCACGTCACCCATGGCGTACCGCTCGCCCTCAACACCGGGTCCTGGCTGATCGCCGCCGTTCTGCGGCACGCGGACGATCCCGCCGTCGTGGACAGTCTCGTACGGGCCGTCGAGAGCGGCTTCACCGGGCAGGCCGTCGACCTGTCCACCCGTACGGCCGAGACCCGCGCCGAACTCATCGCCGCGCCCCTCGAAGAGCGCGTCGCCTACTGGGAGTCCCTCGCCGCCCTCAAGACCGGCACCCTCTTCCGGATGCCGCTGGACTCGGCGCTCGCCGGTCTGCGCGTCGTCGAGGACGAGCAGGACATCCTGGACGTCGCCATGCGCCAACTCGGCCTGGCCAGCCAGCTGTTCAACGACCTCACCGACTTCGTACCCGAGTTCGGCGGTGGCCGGATCCACGAGGACTACGACGGGCTCAGCAACCGGGTCTTCCTCGAACTGCTCGACTCCGAAGCACCCGTCCTGGCTGGGGAGCAGCTCAAGGCCTACGTTCTCGGTCATCCCAAGCTGGAGCCGACCCTCCTCGAACTCGCCGCCGAAGCCGTCCAGTTGAAGCGCGACGCCAAGGAGAGCGTGTACCGCGTGTGCCGTTCCGACCGCAGCGCCGCCTACTTCGACCTCACCATCGAACGCAAGGGCCACCTCATCGACCGTCTCCACGAGACGCTCCAGCAGCGGAGCGGTACGTGACGGCCGCCACCGTCGTTGAGCGGCTGCGCGCCAGTACCCGCGACTGGCACGACGCCCTGGAGGCCACCCCCTTCGCGAGCGCGATGACCGCCGGGACCCTTCCCGTCGAGCGGTACGTCGGCCAACTCGCCGCCTATCGGGTGGTGTTGGAGGCGCTTGAGGGCGAACTCGGTCGTGTCCCGGATCCCTCCTCCGATGCCGGCGACGCCGTGTGGTCACCGGACCTCGTCAAACTCCCGCTCATCGAGCGCGACTTGGCCTACTTCGCCGGCCTCGGGACCGTCCCCGGCCCCTGGGCGGCCGAGGAAGCGGACGCCTTCGTCGCCGATATCCGGCAGCGCGCCGCCGACTCCGACCTCCCCGCCCTCCTCGGGTACCTGTACGTGATGGAGGGCTCCACGCTCGGCGCTCTCTTCCTCCACCCGTACGTCACCGCCGCCTACCGCCTCCCCGGCACCGACGGCGTCGCCTACTACACGAGCGGCGACCGTGACCGGTGGGCCCGCTTCACATCCCGTATGAACCAGGCTTTCGCCGCCCCGGAGGCGCAGGAGCAGGTCATCGCGGCGGCCCGGATCGCCTACCGGCACACCGCCGCGATCACCGGGGCGCTGTCCGTCGGGCTCAGCCCGCCATCTCCAGCCCCAGCCCCAACTCCCTCGCGATAAGCATCCGTTGCACCTCGCTCGTGCCCTCCCCGATCTCCAGGATCTTCGAGTCGCGCCACATCCGGGCCACCGGGTACTCGTTCATGAAGCCGTAGCCGCCGTGGATCTGCGTCGCCTCGCGGGCGTTGTCCACGGCGATCGTGGACGAGTACAGCTTCGCCAGCGCCGCTTCCTTCTTGAACGGTTCGCCCGATACGAGGCGTGAGGCCGCGTCCCGCCAGGCCAGGCGGGACGTGTGGGCCTTCATCTCCATGTCCGCGATCTTGAACTGGATCGCCTGGTTCGCGCCGATCGGGCGCCCGAACGCGTGCCGTTCCTTCGCGTACTTCACCGACTCGTCGACGCAGCCCTGGGCAAGTCCGGTCGCCAGGGCCGCGATCGCGATCCGCCCCTCGTCGAGGATGCGCAGGAACTGGGCGTACCCGCGCCCCTCCTCGCCGATCAGGTTCGCCGCCGGGACCCGTACGTCCGCGAAGGACAGCTCCCGGGTGTCCGACGCGTTCCAGCCGACCTTCGAGTACGGTGCCGCCACCGTGAACCCGGCCGTGCCCGACGGCACGAGGATCGCGGAGATGTGCGGCCTGCCGTCCGGCTTGCGGCCTGTCACCGCCGTCACCGTCACGAAGCCCGTGATGTCCGTGCCCGAGTTGGTGATGAAGCACTTCGTGCCGTTGATCACCCATTCGTCGGTGTCGGGGTCCAGGCGGGCCGTCGTCCGGGTCGCGCCCGCGTCCGAGCCGCCGTCCGGTTCCGTCAGGCCGAACGCGCCCAGGATCTCCCCGGCGCAGAGGCGCGGCAGCCACTCCCGCTTCTGCTCCTCCGTGCCGAACAGATGGATGGGCATCGCGCCCAGCGACACCCCCGCCTCCAGGGTGATCGCCACCGACGAGTCCACCCGCGCCAGCTCCTCCAGCGCGATGCCAAGCGCCAGATAGTCGCCGCCCATACCGCCGTACTCCTCGGGGAACGGCAGCCCGAACAGGCCCATCCGGCCCATCTCACGGACGATCTCGTACGGGAACTCGTGCCGCTCGTAGAAGTCGCCGATCTTCGGAGCCACGACATCGTGCGCGAACTGCTCGACCGTACGGCGGAGTTCTTCCAGTTCGGGGGAGAGCTTGTGGTCCATGGTCGTTCACTGCTCCTGGGATTCCGTGGGGTCCGTGGGTTGCAGGGATTCCGTGGATTCCTCGGGATCCTTGTGGGACAGGGCTCGTACGGTGCGGGACGGGCTCGGGCGGCCCAGCTGGTCGGCCATCCAGGTGCTCGTGGCGACGAGACCGGCGAGGTCGACCCCGGTCTCGATGCCGAGGCCCTGGAGCATCCACACCAGGTCCTCGGTGGCCAGGTTGCCGGTCGCTGACTTCGCGAACGGGCAGCCGCCGAGGCCGCCCGCGGAGGCGTCCACGGTGGTGACGCCGTGCTGGAGGGCGGCCAGGGTGTTGGCGAGCGCCTGCCCGTAGGTGTCGTGGAAGTGCACGCCGAGCACGTTCGTCGGCACGCGCTGTTCGTTGAGGGAGGAGAGCAGCTCCAGGACATGGCCGGGGGTGGCGACGCCGATCGTGTCGCCGAGGCTCAGCTCGTCGCAGCCCATGTCCAGCAGCGCCCCGCACACCCGTACGACCTGGTGGATCGGGACCGCCCCCTCCCAGGGGTCGCCGAAGCACATGGACACATAGCCGCGTACGTGCGCGCCCTCGTCCTTCGCCCGCCGCACCACCGGCTCGAACACCGCGAGCGACTCGTCGAGCGTGCGGTTGAGGTTGGCCTTCGCGAAGGACTCCGTGGCACTGGCGAAGACGGCTACCTGCCGTGCGCCGAGCGCCAGCGCGCGGTCCAGGCCGCGTCCGTTCGGGACGAGCACCGGCAGCCGTACGGGGAGATCGCTGATCTGGGGGAACAGGTCTTCCGCATCCGCGAGTTGGGGCACCCACTTGGGGTGGACGAAGCTCGTCGCCTCGATCGTCGTCAGGCCCGCGTCGGCCAGGCGTCGGATGAACTCCGCCTTCACCGCCGTCGGAACGGTCGTCTTCTCGTTCTGGAGGCCGTCCCGTGCGCCGACCTCGTGGATTCTGACCCGCGCGGGCAGATCCGGGGCCGGTACGACCATGGGGAGCGTCATTTCTCCTCCTCCGCAGGGGTGATCACGGCGAGCACCTGGTCCATGGCGACCGTCGTCCCAGGAGTGACGTCCAGTTCGGCGACCGTGCCCGCGTGCGGGGCGGCGATGACGTGCTCCATCTTCATCGCCTCGACCACCAGCAGGCTCTGCCCGGCCGTCACCTCGTCGCCGACGGCGACCTTCACGACCGTCACCGTCCCCGGCATGGGCGCCGTGAGCGAGTCGGCGCCGGAGTGCGCGGAGCCGGTCAGGGCGGCGGCCACCGGATCGTGGTCGCGCACCTGCCACGCGTCACCGTCCCGGCCCAGCCAGTCGCCGGCGCGGTGGAAGGTGTGGCGGACGCCGTCCAGGACCACGGACACCCGGTCGTCGGTGACGGTGTGGGTGCCGTGGGGGGCGTACTCCACGGGGTCCTGCACCCGCAGCCAGAACGCCGGCGGCTTCGGCGTACCACCCAGCCGCCAACCGCTGGGCACGGAGAAGGGATCCGTCCAGACACCCTCCCCCTGCTTCGGCCGCAGTGCCTCCATCCGTACGGCCGCCGCCGCCTCGTACACCTCCTCCGGTACCCCGTCCGGTACGAGGGAGTCCACCTCGCGCTCGACCAGCCCCGTGTCCAATTCGCCCGCCACGACCGCCGGATGGGCGAGGAGCCGGCGCAGGAACCCCGCGTTGGTCGGCACGCCCAGCGTGACCGTCTCCGCGAGGGCGGCGCGGAGCTTCCGGAGCGCGGTAGGACGATCCGGACCGTATGCGATCACCTTGGACAGCATCGGGTCGTACAGCGAACCGACCTCCGCGCCCTCGGTCAGCCCCGAGTCGGTGCGTACGCCGTCACCGGAGGGTTCGCGCAGGGCGAGCACCGTGCCGCCGGACGGCAGGAAGCCGCGGGAGGGGTCCTCCGCGCAGACCCGGGCCTCCACGGCGTGCCCGGTCAGCCGTACGTCCTCCTGTCCGAAGGACAGTGGCTCGCCCGCCGCGACCCGCAGCTGCCACTCCACCAGGTCGAGGCCCGTGACCAGTTCCGTCACCGGGTGCTCCACCTGGAGGCGGGTGTTCATCTCCATGAAGTAGTACGAGGCGGGGTCGCTGCCCGGGACGATGAACTCGACCGTCCCCGCGCCGACGTAGCCGCAGGAGCGGGCCGCCTGGACGGCCGCCTCGCCCATGGACGCGCGCGTGCCCTCGTCGAGGAGGACGGAGGGCGCCTCCTCGATGATCTTCTGGTGCCGCCGCTGGAGCGAGCACTCGCGCTCGCCCAGGTGTACGACGTTCCCGTGGCCGTCGGCCAGGACCTGGATCTCGATGTGCCGGGGCCGGTCCACCCACCGTTCGACGAGGAGCGTGTCGTCGCCGAAGGAGGCGCGGGCCTCGCGGCGGGCGGCGGCGATCTCCTCCGCCAGCGCGCCCGCCTCCCGCACCAGCCGCATGCCCTTCCCGCCCCCGCCCGCGCTGGGCTTGAGGAGCACCGGCATGCCGATCTCCCGTGCCGCGTCGGCCAGTTCGGCGTCGGTGAGGCCGCTGCCGCTCGACCCGGGGACCACCGGGACCCCGGCCGCGCGGACCGTCTCCTTGGCGCTGATCTTGTCGCCCATCAGGGAGATCGCGTCGGCGGGCGGCCCGATGAAGACGAGCCCGGCGTCGACGCACGCGCGCGCGAAGGCCGCGTTCTCCGCGAGGAAGCCGTACCCCGGGTGCACGGCCTGGGCGCCGGTGCGGGCGGCGGCTTCGAGGAGGCGGGGGACGGACAGATAGCTCTCCGCCGCTGCCGCCGGTCCGATCCGTACCGCCGTGTCGGCCTCCCGGACGTGCCGCGCGTCGGCGTCCGCGTCGGAGAAGACGGCCACCGAACGCACACCCAGCGCGCGCAGGGTGCGGACGACCCGGACCGCGATCTCGCCCCGGTTGGCGACAAGCACTGTGTCAAACATGGTCAGAGATCCCCTCACGTCTCACATCCGGAAGACGCCGAACTGGGGGTCGCCCAGTGGCGCGTTGGCGCAGGCGGTGAGCGCGAGCCCCAGTACCTGGCGGGTTTCGAGGGGGTCGATGACGCCGTCGTCCCAGAGCCGGGCCGTCGCGTAGTAGGCGCTGCCCTGGCGCTCGTACTGCGCGCGGATCGGGTCCTTGAAGGCTTCCTCCGCCTCGGTCGGCCAGGACTCGCCCCGCCCCTCCAACTGGTCCCGCTTGACGGTCGCGAGGACGGACGCGGCCTGCTCGCCGCCCATGACCGAGATCTTGGCGCCGGGCCACATCCACAGGAAGCGCGGTGAATACGCCCGGCCGCACATCGAGTAGTTCCCGGCCCCGTACGACCCGCCGACCACCACGGTCAGCTTGGGCACGCGCGCGCACGCCACGGCCGTGACCATCTTGGCGCCGTGCTTGGCGATGCCGCCCGCTTCGTACGACCGCCCCACCATGAACCCGGAGATGTTCTGGAGGAAGAGAAGCGGGATGCCGCGCTGGTCGCAGAGTTCGATGAAGTGGGCGCCCTTCTGGGCGGATTCGGAGAACAGGATGCCGTTGTTGGCGATCACCCCGACCGGGTGGCCGTGGATGTGCGCGAACCCGGTGACGAGGGTCTGCCCGAACTCGGCCTTGAACTCCGCGAACCGGGAACCGTCGACCACGCGCGCGATGATCTCCCGTACGTCATAGGGGGTGCGGGAGTCGACGGGCACGGCGCCGTACAGCCCGTGCGGGTCCACCTTGGGTTCGACGGACTGCCGGACGTCCCAGGGCAGCGCCCCGCGCGCGGGAAGGGTCGCGGCGATGTTCCGCACGATCCTGAGCGCGTGCGCGTCGTCCTCGGCGAGATGGTCCGTAACGCCCGACACGCGCGCGTGGACGTCTCCTCCGCCCAGTTCCTCGGCGGTCACGACCTCGCCGGTGGCGGCCTTCACCAATGGGGGCCCGCCAAGGAAGATCGTCCCCTGATTGCGGACGATGACGGCCTCGTCGCTCATCGCCGGGACGTAGGCCCCACCGGCCGTGCACGATCCGAGCACGGCGGCGATCTGCGGAATGCCGGCGCCGGACATCCGGGCCTGGTTGAAGAAGATCCGCCCGAAGTGGTCACGGTCGGGGAAGACCTCGTCCTGCATGGGGAGGAAGGCCCCGCCGGAGTCCACCAGGTAGATGCACGGGAGGCGGTTGTCGAGGGCGACCTCCTGCGCGCGGAGGTGCTTCTTGACGGTCATCGGGTAGTACGTGCCGCCTTTGACGGTGGCGTCGTTGGCGACGATCACGCACTCGCGCCCGCTGACCCGCCCGATACCGGCGATCACCCCGGCGGCCGGTGCCTGGCCCTCGTACATCCCGTCGGCGGCGAGCGGCGCCAGCTCCAGGAAGGGCGACCCGGGATCGAGGAGGCCGTCGATCCGGTCCCGCGGAAGCAGCTTCCCGCGCGCGGTGTGCCGGGCCCGGGCCTTCTCGCCCCCGCCGAGCCGGGCCACGGCCAGCTTGCCGTGCAGCTCCTCGACCAGCGCACGGTGAGCCGCCTCGTTGGCCCGCCAGGCCTCCGACGCGGGGTCCGCCGCGCTGTGCAGCTCCGGTGCCTCCTGCATCCTGCGGTCCCCTCACCCAGTGGTCGGCCAGTTAATGAGCGTTAACGCATTTCCTCCAGGTTAACGACCGCTAACCTCCGTGTCTAGAATCATTTGCATGGCCATCAGAACCGACGCCCCGACCCGTCGCGAGCAGATCCTCAAGGAGGCCGCCCGGCTCTTCGCCGAGCGCGGTTTCCATGGTGTGGGCGTGGACGAGATAGGGGCCGCGGTGGGCATCAGCGGCCCCGGTCTCTACCGCCACTTCCCGGGCAAGGACGCGATGCTCGCCGAACTGCTGGTGGGCATCAGCGGCCAGCTCCTGACGGGCGGCAAACGGCGGGTGGCGGAGTCCGACGGGGACCCCGAGGCGCTCCTCGACTCCCTCATCGAGGGTCATATCGACTTCGCCCTGGACGACCGCCCCCTGATCACCCTCCACGACCGCGAACTGGACCGCCTGCGCGACAGCGACCGCAAGCTGGTGCGCCAGCTCCAGCGGCAGTACGTCGAGCTGTGGGTGGAGGTCGTGCGGGAGGTGTACCCGGAGCTGACCGAACCGACGGCCCGCTCGGCGGTCCACTCGGTCTTCGGCCTCCTGAACTCGACCCCGCACCTGGGCCGCCCGGGAGCCCTCCCGGGCCGGGGTGTCACGGCGGCACTGCTGCACCGGATGGCCAGGGGGGCGTTCGCGGCGGCGGAGGGGGCGAGGGCGGCGGCGGAGTGACGAGCGTTACGGCCCGACTCCTCTGGACGGGGCTTCGTACTCGCGGGTACGGTTGATCTGAGCAAGCGCTTAGCCGTTTGGAACCGCAGCCATCAATTGAGCAACCCCTACGGCGGGCAACCACATACGCGAGAGCGGCGCCGGCTTAGGCGCAGAGAGGTGTCGGCGGTGCGCCGTACTGTGTTCAACGAGGATCACGAGGCGTTCCGGGAGACCCTTCGCGCCTTCATCGAGGCCGAGGTCGTGCCCGTCTACGACGAGTGGTTCGCCGCGGGCCAGGCGCCGCGCGAGTTCTACTACAAGCTCGCCGAACTGGGCGTCTTCGGCATCCGCGTCGACGAGGAGTACGGCGGCGCCGGAATCGACTCGTACAAGTTCGAGGCCGTCCTGTACGAGGAGACCGCGCGCGCGGGTGTGTCCTTCGGCGGCTCCGGCGTGCACGTGCTGCTCGGTCTGCCGTACATCAAGCTGCTCGCCAACGACGAGCAGAAGAAGCGCTTCCTGCCGAAGTTCGTCTCCGGCGAGGAGATGTGGGCGATCGCGATGACCGAGCCGGGCACCGGCTCCGACCTCGCGGGCATGAAGAGCACCGCCAAGCTCTCCGAGGACGGCACGCACTACGTCCTCAACGGCTCCAAGACCTTCATCACCGGTGGAGTCCACGCCGACCGCATGATCGTCTGCGCCCGTACGGACGCGCCCAGCGCCGAGGACCGCCGCCACGGCATCTCCCTCTTCGTGGTCGACACCAAGGCCGAGGGCTACTCCGTCGGCCGCAAGCTGGACAAGCTCGGCCTGAAGACCTCCGACACCGCCGAGCTGGCGTTCGTCGACGTCAAGGTGCCCGTCGAGGACCTCCTCGGCGAGGAGAACAAGGGCTTCTACTACCTCGGCCACAACCTCGCCTCGGAGCGCTGGGGCATCGCCTACGGCGCGTACGCGCAGGCCAAGGCCGCCGTCCGGTTCGCCACCCAGTACGTGCGGGAGCGTGTCGTCTTCGGCAAGCCCGTCGCGCACTTCCAGAACACCAAGTTCGAGCTGGCCGCCTGTCAGGCCGAGGTGGACGCGGCCGAGGCCGTCGCCGACCGTGCGACCGAGGCCCTGGACCTGGGCGAGCTGACCCCGGCCGAGGCCGCCAGCGCCAAGCTGTTCTGCACCGAGGTCGCCCACCGCGTGATCGACCGCTGCCTCCAGCTGCACGGCGGCTACGGCTTCATGAACGAGTACCCGATCGCCCGCCTGTACGCCGACAACCGCGTCAACCGCATCTACGGCGGCACCAGCGAGATCATGAAGTCGATCATCGCGAAGGACATGGGCCTGTAAGGACATAGTCCCGCAGGACACGGACCCGTAAGGTTCCGGAAATTACTTGCCAGTAGAAATGACTGCATGAGTCAGGCACTTCAGTCTCTCCTCGATCTGCTCGACCTTGAGCAGATCGAGGAGAACATCTTCCGCGGCCGGTCCCGGCCCGCCATCGTCCCCCGCGTCTTCGGCGGGCAGGTGGCGGCCCAGGCACTCGTCGCCGCCGGGCGTACGGTCCCCGCCGACCGTCCCGCCCACTCGCTCCACTCGTACTTCCTGCGCCCCGGCGACCCCGGCGTACCGATCGTCTACACCGTCGACCGCATCCGCGACGGCCGTTCCTTCACCACCCGCAGGGTTGTCGCGATCCAGCACGGGCAGCCGATCTTCCATCTCTCCGCGAGCTTCCAGCAGCACGAGGACGGCCTCGACCACCAGGCCCCGATGCCCGCCGCCCCCGACCCGGCGACCCTTCCCACGGCCGAGGAACAGCTTCCCCGGTACGCCCATCTGGACCCGGCGGTCGTCGAGAAGTTCCTGGAGTCCCGCGAGGCCGTCGACATCCGCTACGTCGACGACCCGCCCTACGGCAGGTTCGGCGAGCCCCGTGAACCGCGCTCACAGGTCTGGTTCCGTACGAACGGCAAGCTGGGTGGTGCGGTGGACGAACCACTGCTCCACGTCTGCCTCGCCACCTACGTCTCCGACTACACGCTGCTCGACTCGATCCTGCTGGCGCACGGCCGCGGCGGCTGGGCGGTGAACGACGTGGTAGGCGCCTCGCTGGACCACGCGATGTGGTTCCACCGCCCGTTCCGCGCCGACGAATGGCTGCTGTACGACCAGGAGTCACCGTCCGCGTCCGGCGGCCGTGGCCTCGGCCAGGGCCGCATCTACACGCAGGACGGGCAGCTGGCGATCACGGTCATCCAGGAGGGCGTGATCCGGGTCCCACGCACCTCCTGACTAGCCGTTTCTACTCGCTGTCGCTGTCGGTTTCGTTCTCGCCGAGCAGCCCGGCCTCGCCCAGCAGGAACGCTGTCAGCGGGTCGTAGAAGCGCGGGCTCGTCACATGGTCGTCGAGCGGAACGGCCACCTGGAGGGTGCCTTCCGACTCGGCCAGGAACAGCGCGGGGTCGTTGCAGTCGGCGTACCCGACGGAGTCGATGCCGTGCTGTCCGGCGTACCCCGCCCAGCCGTGGTCGGCGACGACCAGGTCGGGCAGCGGACGGCCCTCGCGCTCAAGTCCCGTAAGGATCGCGCGCATCGGCTCGCCGGAGTGGGTGTGCCACAGCGTGGCCCCGTGCTCCAGCACCGCGACGCCCGCGAACTGGAAGACGTACCCCTCGTCCGTCGTCAGACCGTCCGGGATGACGACGATCTCGCAGCCGGCGGCCCGCAGCGCGTCGGCCGTGGCGCGGTGCACGTCGAGCAGGCCGCCCGGGTGGCCGGTGGCGAACAGCACCCGCTGTCGGCTGTCGGCCGCCTTGCGCAGCCGGGCCGCGAGCCGTTCAAGGGCGGCGACCGTCAGCTCGGGGTCGATGGTGTCCTGGCCGTACCGGTGTTCGGGATCGTCGTTCACACCGACGCGCTCGGCCATCACCGCGAGCACGTCCTGCTCGTCGGTCCAGCGGTCGCCCAGCTCCAGCCCGAGCCAGTAGTGCCGTTCGCCGTTCGCCAGCTTGCGGTAATGGGAGAGGTTGTTCTCGCGGGGCGTGGCGACATCACCCGCGATACGGGTTTTCACAAGATGATCGACAAGCTCGGCGCGGCTGGGAATCCCGGGTATCGGCATGCCTCCCATTGTGAGGCAGACAACAGCCCGCGTGCCCGGCGTCCCGATCGCTGGGACGCAGGTCACGCCACGTCAGTAGTGCCTCAGTACTGCTTCAGCGCGAACCACAATTCCATGCGTACGTCGGGATCGTCGAGGTCCGTGCCGAGGAGGGCCGTGCAGCGCGCGATCCGCTGCCGGACGGTGTTGCGGTGCACGGCCAGCGCGACCGCCGTACGGTCCCAACTCCCGTGCAGGGAGAGCCAGGTGCGCAATGTCTCGACCAGCGCCGGGGCCGCGGCGATCGGCGCGAGGAGGATACCGGCGTGGGCCGCCGCGTCGGCTTCGGGGACGAGGTCCGACAGCGCGGCCCGCTCGCCGTGGCGGATCAGGGGGCTGCGGGTGGCTCGGGCGCGGGCGAGCGCGCGGGCCGCCTGGGTGTCGGCGGCCGGCCAGTCGCGCGGCCCGGCCGGGGCGCTCACCCCGCAGGTCCAACCGGGCTGCGGAGTGACCTCGTGACCGGCGGGCAGCAGGACCCGTACGACATCCCCGTCGACGTCGACCAGCGGCGAGCCGAGCGCTGTACCGAGCGCCGAGGCGGTCACCGGATCGGGGGCCGCTGCTTCGGGCTGCGCGTGTACGACCGTCCAGCGGTCGTCGGGGCCCAGCAGCGGGGCCACGGTCTCCGGGGTCGCCCCCAGCAGCAGCCGTACGAGGGCCGAGGAGCGGGCGGCGCCGGTGCCGCTCTGGTGTTCGCCGGTGAGGAGGGCGAGGAGTACGGCGGCCACGGAGACGATCGTGTGGTCGCCGGACGTACGTTCGGGTGCCGCGACGGCGAGCACGAAGCCCTGGCCGGTGCCGAGGGCGTAGGCGGCGAGATGGGTGCCGGCGGTGGGGTCGGTGTCCGTGGCGGAGGCGGGCCCACGGGCGGGCCGGACCACGGCCGCGAGCCCGGCCAGGGACGGGTCCGCGCCGGTCTCCCGCCCCGCCGCCGCGATCTGCGCTCCGTCCGGCCCGTACAGCACCGCCCGGCCGCCCACCCGCTGGGCCAGCTGGCGCAGGACGGAGGGCACCGGGTCCGGGCGGGACGCGGCGGCGGCCAGGCTCTGCTGGGCCTCCGTCACGCGGCGGAGTTCGGCCAGCCGGGCCTGCGCCATGAGCTGCCAGACGGCGCGGGCCACGCCCGAGAAGGTCGTCCGTGGCGGGACCTCGACGAGCGGCAGCTCGTACGCGTCGCAGGCCTCGACCAGCGCCCGCGGCACGCTGTCGTGCACCGGCGCGACGCCGAACCCGAGCGCGGCGCCACCGGCCGCCACGATCCTGGCCACGTAATCGTCGAAGTACGTCCCCGAGCCGGCCGCCTCCGGGATGTGCACCCCGGCCGTCAGCAGCAGCTCACCGCCGAGCAGATACGGGTACGGGTCCGCCATCTCCGACGCGTGCGCCCAGTGGATCGCCGGGTCGGGGGCGGTCGGGCCGGCGATCTGGCGCAGGGCGAGGTCGTCGCGGGCGAGGAGGGCGGAGAGGGGGACGGGGGTGGTGGGCGGTGCGGGTACGGAGGGGTCCGGCAGGGTGGACATGGTGGATGTTCCATCCGTACGAGAGGGTGGGAGTGGATGAAACGTACACTTCCTGGCTCTGTCCCGGCCACCTAGTCTGGCGCCAGCGGCTTGCCGGCGACGCCCGGCGCGGAGAGAAGGCAGAACGGTATGACCAGCAGCCACCAGACGCCCCGTGGCCCCGTCGACTCGTCCCGCATCCCGAGATTCGCCGGTCCCGCGACCTTCGCGCGGCTGCCGCGCCTCGACGAGGTCGGCGGGCGCGCGGATGTCGCCGTGGTCGGGGTGCCCTTCGACTCGGGGGTCTCGTACCGGCCGGGCGCGCGCTTCGGCGGCAACGCGATCCGCGAGGCGTCGCGGCTGCTGCGCCCGTACAACCCGGCGCAGGACGCGTCCCCGTTCGCGCTGGCGCAGGTGGCGGACGCCGGGGACATCGCCGCCAACCCGTTCAACATCAACGAGGCCGTGGAGACGGTGGAGGCGGCGGCGGACGAGTTGCTGGGGACGGGCGCGCGCCTGATGACCCTGGGCGGCGACCACACGATCGCGCTGCCGTTGCTGAGGTCGGTGGCGAAGAAGCACGGCCCGGTCGCGCTGCTCCACTTCGACGCCCATCTCGACACCTGGGACACCTACTTCGGGGCCGAGTACACACACGGGACGCCGTTCCGGCGGGCGGTGGAGGAGGGCATCCTGGACACCTCCGCCCTCTCGCACGTCGGCACGCGCGGCCCGCTGTACGGCAAGCAGGACCTGGACGACGACGCGAAGATGGGCTTCGGCATCGTGACGTCGGCGGACGTGATGCGGCGGGGCGTGGACGAGGTAGCGGACCAGCTGCGCCAGCGCATCGGGGACCGCCCGCTGTACATCTCCATCGACATCGACTGCCTCGATCCGGCGTTCGCACCCGGCACGGGTACGCCGGAGGCGGGCGGTATGACGTCGAGGGAGCTGCTGGAGATCCTGCGGGGCCTGGCGTCCTGCAACCTGGTCTCGGCGGACGTGGTGGAGGTGGCCCCCGCGTACGATCACGCCGAGATCACGTCGGTCGCGGCGTCGCACACGGCGTACGAGCTGACGACGATCATGTCCCGCCAGATTGCCCGACAGAACGCACAGGCCCGCGGGGACAAGGGCGAGAACGAGGACGGCGTAGCGAAATGACCCACGACCACGACCTGGTGCTGAAGCCGACCGCCGCTCAGACGGAGGCCGCGCTCAATCCGCCCCCCGGCCGCAACGGCGGAGACCTGGTCGTGGAGACGCTGGCCGGCCTCGGCACGACGACGGTCTTCGGCCTGCCCGGCCAGCACGCCCTGGGCATGTTCGACGCGCTGCGCCGCTCGGACCTGCGGTACATCGGTCTACGGGTGGAGAACAACGCGGGTTTCGCGGCGGACGCGTACGGGAGGATCACGGGAGAGGCGGCGCCGCTGCTGCTGTCGACGGGCCCGGGCGCGCTGACGTCACTGGCGGCGTTGCAAGAGGCCGCGGCGGCATCGGCCCCGGTGCTCGCGATCAGCAGCCAGATCCCAACTGCCGGGCTGGGCGGGGGCCGACACGGCTACCTCCACGAACTCCCGGACCAGCAGGCGTCGTTCAGGGGTGTGGTGAAGTCGGTTCACACGGTGCGTACGCAGTCCCAGATCCCGTCGGCGATCGAGGCGGCCTGGAAGTCGGCGCTGACGGTCCCGCACGGCCCGGTGTGGGTGGAGATCCCGCAGGACGTGTTGTTGTCGGAGACAGCGATCCCGGTGGTGACGGGCGGAGACGCGTTCCCCGAGGAACTTCCCCCGCGCCCCGAACTGACGGCCCTGGCAGCCCACTTGCTGTCCAACGCCGAGCGCCCGGCGATCATCGCGGGCGGCGGAGTCGTACGGGCGGACGCGTCGGGCAAGTTGAGGGCGCTGGCGGAGCGACTCCAGGCGCCGGTGGTGACGACGTACGGCGGAAAGGGCGCGTTCCCGTGGACGCACCCGCTGTCGCTCCAGTCCTGGATCGAGGACCGGCACACGACGGACTTCCTTGAGGACGCCGACGTGTTGCTGGTGGTGGGCTCGGGGTTGGGTGAACTGTCCTCGAACTACCACACGTTCAAGCCGCGCGGCCGGGTCATCCAAGTCGAGGCGGACCTGGGCAAGTTGGAGTCCAATCACCCGGCGCTGGGGATTCACGCGGATGCGCGGTTGGCGTTGCAGGCGCTGCTGGAGACGGTGGTGGTGGCACGGGAGGACGAGTCGGCGGGGGCGGCGGCAGGGGAGCGGGTTCGGGGGGTGCTGGATCGGGTGGGTGAGCGGATCGCCGCTCAGGAACTCACCCTGGAGCAGGGCTTGTTGGCGTCGATCAGGGCGGCGTTGCCGTCTCGGTCCGCTTCGTTTTGGGACATGACGATTCTGTCGTACTGGGCCTGGGCGGGTTTCGACCCGCGCGGTGCGAACACGATGCACTCGGCGCAGGGCGCGGGTGGGCTGGGCTATGCCTTCCCGGCGGCGCTGGGAGCTGCGGTGGCGGATCCGACGTATCCGGTGCTGGCGGTTTCGGGGGATGGGGGTGCGTTGTACGGGATCGCGGAGTTGGCGACGGCTCGGCAGTACGACCTGAATGTGACGTGGCTGATCGTGGATGACGGTGGCTACGGCATTCTGCGCGAGTACATGACGGACGCGTTCGGGGAGGCGACGGGGACGGAGTTGTCGCGGCCGGATTATGTGGCGTTGGCGGAGTCGTTCGGGGTGCCGGGGGTGCGGACGTCGGTGGAGACGCTGGAGACGGACCTCGCGAAGGCGTTGGGGGAGGCGGGGCCTTCGGTGGTGGTGCTTCCGGCGGTGTTGCGGATGTTCGCGGCGACGCATTTGGGTGGCTGACGGCGCTCTGCGGGGCAGGCGGTCATCCGGTGCCGGGGATCACCTGGTTCCTGCGGCGCCCGTCGCGACGAGGTCCAACAGGTTGTCGTGGATCTCGGTGAACCGGGCCCGTACCGCTTCCGCGGCCTTGGCGACGTCGGATGTGGCCGGGTCGTGAGGCCGTTCGAGCAGCAGGTGGACGGTGTCGGCGAGGGCGGTGTCGGGATCGTCGATGGTGAACGGGCCCGCGTCATCGGCGTTGCTCATGACGGTGACGAACCCGACCAGCACGGCGTGCAGGGCGTACATCTGCCGGGGCAGCGGGAGATCGTCGCGCACGATCCCGTGGTCGCGGAGGATCGTCAGGACCGCGTTGCCCATCGCGCTCGTGGTGGCCTCGGTGAAGCGCTGCTGGTCGGCGGGGCGGTGGAGCAGCTGGCGCATGGCGCTGTCGTCGCTCTGGAGCCACCGTAGCCACGGGTTGCTGAGTGTCGTACGGATGAGCAGCGGAGCGAGACGGCGGGGCAGGACGGACTGCGGGTCCTGGGCGATCCGGTCGTTGACGGTCTCGATCCAGGTCAGCACCTCACGTGCGGCCAGCCCCACGAACAGGTCTTCCTTGGTCTCCCAGTACAGGTAGACCGTGCCCTTGCCCACGGCCGCGGCTGCGGCGATCTCGGCGATGGTCACCTTGCGGACGCCGTGTTCGAGGGCCAGCTCGCGGGCGCTGTCGAGGATTCTGGCCGCCTTGACGGAGTCGTGTTCGATCAGCCGGCTCACCGTCGTGTTTCCTCCCGTTCGCTCTTCGCAGCATGATGTCACGGAGATTCTGAGGGGTTCAGGGAGGTGAGCAGGCCAGTCCGGTCAGGTCACGACAGGCCGATGTCGACCGTCTTCATCCGGGAAGCCTTGCTGCGGTGCTCCAGCTTCGAGATGACCGTACGGCCGACCGTCGTCCCCACCACGTGGTCGAAGAGGGACCGGATCTGGTACTCGGTGTGGTCGGCGGGGACGAAGAGCTTGCGCATGGCGATGCCGGTCTCCTGGTGGAACTCGATGAAGGGGCGGAGTTTCTCCTCCCAGGCCCGCAGCGCCCGCGGCACGTCTGAGGGATACCGCTCCAGCATCGCGCCCAGCATGTCGGCCCCGGCGAGGCCGCTGGAGGCTCCCATCCCGGAGTAGAGGGTCAGGCACCAGGCCGAGTCGCCGACGAGCACCACCCTGCCCTGGTGCCAGGTGTCGAGCCGTACCTGCTCGGCGGTGTCGAACAGGTGGTCCGGGGCCTGCTCGAACTGGTCGAGCAGCCAGCCGAGCGTCGAGCCGGTGGGCTCCGGTCCGAACACCGCCCGCAGCGAGTCGATGGCGGGCTGGGTGAACTCGCCGTCCACATCGTCGGTGCGGTAGTTGAACAGCACCGTCGGTGGCCGGTCGGCGAAGGCGAACACCCATGCGGACCGGCCCAGTTCGGACATGACGATGCCGTCCGTGCCCCGGAAACCGGGGACCGAGCTGGGCAGGGCGCAGGCCGCGAGCATGTAGCCGAGCCGGTGGATATGGCCGTCGTCGGGCCCGAAGGCCAGCCGCCGCACGGTCGAGCGCAGACCGTCGGCCCCGACCACGAGGTCGAACCGTTCGGTGGTCACCGTCCCCGAGGCCCGGTCCTCGATGTCGACGTGCACGCCGTCCTCGTCCTGGCGCAGCGCCACAGGCACGGACGAGTAGCGGATCTCGACGTCCTCGGGCAGGGCGTCGAACGCGGCCTGCTCGACATCACCGCGCACGACCGGGCGTGACTCGCCGGCCACGGCCTCGGCGAAGCCCATGCCGCGCCGTCGCCGGCCCGCGCGATCGACGTTGTAGTAGGCGATGTCCTCCGAGAACCGGTCCGGCACCTCGATGCCCAGACGCTCGGCCGCGGTGATCCCGGTGCCGAAGAGAGTGAGGAAGTACCCGCCGCGGCGCCGTTCGGCCGCCTTCTCCAGGACGGTGACGTCCCATCCCGCCTTGTGGAGCCGCAGCGCGGAGGCGGTTCCGCTGACGCCGAGTCCGACTATGAGGGCTCGCTGGCGCGGAGCGGTGTTCGGGCTGGTGCTTGAGGTGGTGTTCGTCTTCATGCCCCCAGACTATACTCACTGACCAGATTGGTCATTTGGTCAGTCGTTGATCGGCTGTCTGATCAGTCACTGCTTGAGCCACTGCTTGGCCGTCCGGTCGGTCATCTGATCGGTCGCGACCAACACGAAGAACGGAGTTCCCGCCATGTCAACCGTTTTCGTCCACGGCTTCCCCGAGACGCAGGACGTCTGGGAGCCGCTGCTCGTCGAGCTGGAACGCGTCGCTCCCGCCCGCCCCGCCCCGATTCGCCTCTCCCCGCCCGGTTTCGGGGCACCCTTGCCGACAGGGTTCGGCGCGACCGTCGGTGACTACCGGGACTGGCTCATCGGCGAGTTGGAGCGTTTCGCCGAGCCCGTCGACCTGGTCGGGCACGACTGGGGCGGCGCACACGCCCTCAACGCGGTGATGACCCGCCCGGACCTCGTACGCAGCTGGGTCAGCGATGTGATCGGCCTGTTCGACCCGGACTACGTGTGGCACGACTTCGCCCAGAGCCAGCAGACGCCGGAGAACACGGGCCCGGCCTCCGCCGTACCGCTCGGCCCAGACCCCGAGATGCGGGCCGCGATGCTCGTACAGCTCGGCATGAGCGAGCCGGTGGCGAAGCGGGTCGCGTTGGGCCAGGACGAGGCGATGGGCCGAGCGGCGTACGCCCTCTACCGATCGGCCGCCCAGCCGGTGATGGCCGAACTGGGCCGCGACCTCGAACGCGCGGCGCAACGCCCGGGCCTGGCCCTGCTCGCCACCGAGGACCACCTGGTCGGCACGGACGAACAACGCTCCCGCACGGCACGCCGGGCCGGCGCCCGTACGGTGACACTCGACGGCCTGGGTCACTGGTGGATGACTCAGGACCCGGTACGGGGCGCCCAGGTACTCACCGATTTCTGGAACTCGTTGGACCGCTGACGTGCGGCTCTCATGAGAAACTGCGCCGCATGGGCGGCATGGGCGGAGGAGCTTCGGACGACCAGGCTTGCCGGGATTTCCTGGAGGCGCTCCGAGTAGGCGACCTCTGCACCGGAACCGTGACTGAGGCCGCGCGGTCCGGCGGCGGGGTGACGGTGACTCTGGACGGTTTCCCCGCGCGTCCGTTGGGGACGGTCGGGCCGCTGGACCTGTCCTGGCGCCGCTTCCCGGCTGCGGAGGTGGAGGTGGGCCAACGGATCAGGGCGGAGGTGCTGGCCGTCGATCCGAACGAGGGCCGAGTCGAACTGTCCATGGCAGCCGCCGAGAACCCGGAACTCTGGGCGTTCCTCAGCTCACTTCGCTACGGCGAGATCCTCACGGGCATGATCGCGTCGATCGAACGTTATGGGGTCTTCGTCGCCCTGGACGAGGGCCCAGACCACTCGGTGTTCCCCGGCGTCGGGTTCATCAGCTTCCCCGAACTGTCCTGGCGGCGCTTCGAATCGGCCTCGGAGGTCGTCGAGGTCGGACAGCGGGTCTCGTGCGAGTTCCTCCAGTTCGACACGTGGAACGGCGAGGCCAGACTGTCCCTGCGGGCGACGGAGCAGGACCCGTTCCAGACATTCGCCGACGCCATCCCGGTGGGCCGGACCCTGGAAGGACGGGTCACCAGGCTGATCCCGTTCGGAGCGTTCGTCCAGGTCGCCGACGGGATAGAGGGCCTGGTCCCTCTCCGGGAACTCGCATGGACACCGGTGGCAGCTCCGGAGGAGGCCGTCGGGGTGGGCGACGCGGTCAAGGTGACGGTCACAGAGCTCGACCGAGCCCGACGCAGGCTGACCCTTTCTCGGCGACAGGTCTCTCCTGACCTCGGATGACTCTCGTGTCGTTCGCTCGTGTCGTTCGGTGGTGAGGAGAGGCGGTTGCTCGTCAGAGCGTCAGGTCAGCGGGCGGGCGGTGACTGTGAGGGCGTCGTCAGCGCCAGTTCCGCCCACGTCGCCTTTCCGATGCCGTGCAGTCGGGGGCAGCAGCCCCAGCGTTCTGCGAGGGCCTGTACGAGGGTGAGGCCGCGGCCTCCTTCGTCGTCGGGGCTGGTTTGTCGGGGCGTGGGGCGGCGGTTGTTCGCGTCGGCGACCTCCAGGCGCAGGCGTCCGTCGTACGTGGCGAACCGGATGCCGATCTCGCGGCCGGGTGGGGTGGAGGCGTGGCGGAGGGAGTTGGTGACCAGCTCCGAGAGCAACAGCTCGGCGGTTTCAGCGACTTCGTCGTCGATCTTCCAGTCGGTGAGTTGGGTGCGGAGGAGTTCGCGGGCGTGGGGGGCGCTGCGGGGGGTGTGGGGGAGTTGCCAGGTGGCCTCCGACATGCCGGTTGCGGGTCACTGAGGCGCGGTGTGGGTCGGCATGAAGACCTCCGAGGCTCGGGGCGAGAGAGGACTCGAATCCTCTCTAGAGATGGCGTTCGATGCCGAGGGCGTGGCCGTCGAGGTGAACGAGATGGTACTGGACTCGGCCGCGTATGTGCTGGAGTACGGCTTTGAGGCCTGAAGGTGAACGCCGCGACTGCCCAATAGCGCTGGGCGGCGCCTTCGATCGCCTCCGTGCCGCAGCCCTCGGCGCGATGGAATCCGAGTCCCGGATCATTGAGATCGCCGAAGGGCTGACCGACTCATAAGGAAGAGCAGCACATGTCGTCGCAGCGGACCACTTGGTTCAAGAGCAGCTACAGCGGCCAGAACGGCGAATGCATAGAAGTCCGTCTCCGGACGGCCGGTATCGACGTCCGTGACTCGAAGAACCTGCCTGGCCCTGTCGTTGTAGTCGGGGTGGTGGCATGGCTGTCGTTTCTCGCTGGGATGGAACGGGGTGCGGCCGGGATCTTGTAGCCCCGGTTGAAGCACGGGCTTGTCACTCGACGGAGCAATACCGGGTGCTGTCGCGAAAGGATGTGGTTGCCCTGGCTGCGACGGCGGGTACGTACCGGCGTGCCCTCAGCTTGGGAAGCTGCGGCACTTTGGGGCTGGTTGGAGCGCTGACCTGGGCGAACGGCTGGGCTGCGGTCTCTGCGGGTTGGTCTGCTTTCACCCTGGTTTCCCGCTGTTCCCTGTTGGATCTGGTGCGGTTGTGGTGCGGGCTTCCGAGCGTCGTCTTCTGGGGGCCACCACTCCCAGACCAACTGCAATGATGGCTGGCGCAAGGCTCAACAGGTCGGACATGACCACGACCGGGAATGAGGCGTCCAAGGCTCGGGGGAGCTTGCCCAGTGCTGCCACACCGATGACAAGGGGTACCCACACCCTGAAGAAGCGGAAGCGGAGGGGATCTGCTCCCAGACGTAACCGTTCTTGCTCCACGAGGCGCCAGTATCCAGCGGCTACGACAAGTAGGGCTCCTATGCCCACGACGCCCCAGGTCAGTGCTGGCACGATTCCCCCACTACGCCGCACGTGCCGCGAAGCTCATCGCGGGCCCTCCACCCGATGGTGACACGCGATGCCCCTGCCTGTGGCCAATGCCTCGCCTTTCAGGTCAGCGCAGCGCTTGGAGTCAGTCGCGCCAACTGTGCTCAAGGACACAGGAGTTGGGCGCTGTCGAGTCCGGTTTCCCACCTCTGGGTGCCCTGCCTTCCGACATCATGGGACGCGTGTTTCAGCCCAGCACGTGGAGTTTGTATGGCAACCGGAACGACAAGCGCCCTCAGCAGCAACGGCCCTGGCGCGCCGGACCACGGAACTTCAGACTCCGCACCCTCTGAGCCTGCCCGGCCGACACTTCAAGCCTCGGCAGATCACCGCCGCAGTGGGCTGAGGCAGAGCTTGGAGGCAACGTCCATAGCGACCGCTTTGATAGGGGCGGTCGGTGGGCTGCTTGCCGCACTGATCACAGGAATGTTCACTCTCGCCGGGGCCGATCCTCACCAGCCTGAAGCACCTCCCAAAATCAGCCTCGACTCCTGGACTGAGCGGCCTGGTACCGGCCCGTCAAGCAAGATCTACGAGTTCTCAGGAACTGTGACCCAGGTCCCGCAGGGCATGGTGGTTCACGTCATCGCCGAGGCACCGCAACCGGACGTCGAAGCGATATCTCCTTCGGGAAGGTCTTATGAGTGGCTGGTCTCTCCTAGGGCAGACATCCTTCAGAACGGTCAGTGGAAGGTCACTTGGACCGTCAAGAACCCACCGGAAAGTGCGCGCTGGAGGGCCGTTCTCGTCAACCCCGAAATCCAGCAGCCCACGTCATGCAGCGACTGCATGATCGATATCCCGTCGTACCTCGATGATCTCAAGACTGAAGGCGTCTACTCCCAACGCGTGCTGGTAGCGGCGCGGTCAGGGCAGCTAAGCAAGAGTGAAAAATAACGGCTCGGAGCAGATATCGCTTTCGGCTGGCAAGCTGGGGCTCAGGACCAGCTAAGTCGCCAAGAGTCGGCCGATGCCGCCACCTCGGCTTGGGAAGCTGCGTCCTTCTATGGTCGGTTGAGGCGCCGACCTGGACAAGCAGTTGGTATCCAGCCTCATCAGACTCGGCGATCTTCACCATGATTCCCTGCTGCTCCCGCTCGTTCTGGTGTGATTGTGATGCGATGTGCTCAAGACTTGAGGATGGATTTCGGCTCGGTGACGTCGCTCCAGACACGGTCGCTCCGTGGGTTGTCTTTACCCTGAGCGGCCTCCTGGTCCGTATCCTTCACTACACAATCACCAGGAACAGAGTCCACATGATCCCGGCCACAACCGGCATGAGATACGCCAGGAGGAGTTTGGACTCCAAACCTGGCGAACTCGCGTAAGAGACTGATTCTGCATAGTCGGACATTCGGGACTTGGCGCGATCTTCCAATCGTTGGGCGAACTGCAGTTGCCGGTGAGCCATGTAGCACCAAGCGGCTGACGTGGTAAGGCCGAACGTCGCGAGCGCGCGCAGTACTGCCAGCATTTCGCTGGTGCGGTTGGTGTCGCTTGACGCCAGTAGGGCTGAGTAGGCGACAACGAGGAGTGACTCGGCCAACAGGAAGATGTTGCCGATCTGGAACACCATTCCGCCTTCGTGTATGAGCTGTTCCCATAGGCGAGTTTCTTCGACTCGTCTCTGCTCGTCATTCCCTGAGGCCGACATGCGCTGGGTTTGCCCACCTCGGCGAGGAATAGTCTCCTCCATATATGGTCATGCTGCGCCTCTTGCTCTGCCAGCATCAATCGCCTAGTCAACGTCCCCTCAGACTGGCTGGGGCTTGCACCCTGACTCGGTGTCAAGCGTGCATGGCGGCTGTAAGTGCCGTTGATGCCAGTTTGTCCCGCCGGACATGCCGCGTGGACGTTTCGAAGGGGCCCGGCGGGTCCGTCGGTCATCGTCCTCGTACTCGGACCTCGCCTACTCTTTGGTCCATTCCCGACACTCGGTGATGCGCACCTTTGAATCCCGGCAGTGCTTTTGCTCTGCCCGAGGGCGATGAGGCTCCTTGACATTGGCCAGCCCCGCTCGACCCCGTCACTCGATCGCATGCTCAACCAGAGGTCGGCGGCTCACCGGGGAGGTCGGTACCGAGTTCGCGCGCCGGGTACATCTGCAGACTGCTCAGCCGGTGTGGTGGTTCGGTCTCGGTCGTTGCCTCGATGCGTAGGTCGGCGAGGTGTGCGCGAAGGTACAGCGGTTCGGTCTCTACGTCGGTGAGGCCCTCGCGCAGTCGCGCGGCGAGTGTGTTGAACAGGTGGGTCACCCAGTCCGTCGGTACGAGGCTCAGGTAGCGATCGTCGAAGTGTCGGCGCAGTTCCTCCTCGTCGGGGGGTGTCCATCCCGGGGTGCCGGCTGCCGCGAAGCGCGACATCACCCACCGCACGTGCGTCAGGGCGTGGCTCGCCGGGTTCTCGGCCTCGATGCGTTCCTTGAGTGCGGTCCAGCTCGGCAGCCCGTGTTCGCGGGCGATGGCCAGCTGGGCTTCGTGAAGTGTCGCGAACTCCCCTGTGGAGAGGCGGCGTTTCGCCTCGATCTTCAGGTGGCGGAGGCTGGGCCGGTCGGGGAGACGGCGCGGTTGATCGGACAAGGCAGTCCTTCCTCGGCGCCCGCGGGTCCGCGACATCGGGCTGGAAGATCTGCCAGTGATCTTCATACGCAACCGGTGAGCTTGCAGCTCTGCCCGCGGACCCAGAGGCGGCCGGGAAACCACCAGGGCACGACCGTACACCGCCATCCCGGGGCCGCGGCAACGGATTTCGCACTGTCCCACGGCACTGAATAGGGAGAACGCCCCGTGCGTCACGGGGCGTTCAGGGTATGGCGTACGTCCGTCCGTTGGCGGGCCGTCTACCAGATCGCCTCGACCCACTCCGGGTGGTCGATGAACGGGTTCCGGTTGCCCTGGTAGTTGGTGTAGATGAGGTCGTTGCGGCGCTCCTCGAAGGCGTTGGGCGGGTCCGCCTCGTTCCATGCCTTGAGGACGGCGAGCTTGCCCATGTACGGGTTGCTGCCGTTGCCCACCTTCTCGTTGGGCTCCAGGTCCGCCCAGCCGTCGTCGCCCTCGTAGCGCACGGTCATGTAGAGGATCATGCGGGCCACGTCGCCCCTGTCCGCGGCGCGCGGGGCGAAGGAGTCGGAGTCGACGGTGCTGCCGCCGCCGTTGGTGACGGTGCTGCCGCCGTTGTCGAAGTCCAGGTTGCCGCGGGTGCTGTTGACCTGGACGTCGCAGGCGCGCAGGTGGTGCAGGTCCGTGCCGGGGCCGATCGCCTCGCCGAAGTCGCCGTGGGACTTGGCCCAGGTGTGCTCGCGGTTCCAGTCGCCGACGTCGCCGCCGTTGAGGGACTTGCTGCGCGAGACGCCGCTGTACAGCAGGATCACGTTGCTGCTGTTGTTCGGGTCCTGGTCGGTCACCTTCAGCGCGTTCCAGACGGCGGAGTACGAGATCTTCGTCTGGCTGCTGATGATCGTGTGCAGCGAGGACTTGAGGCTCGTGCCGGTCTTGCCGATCGCGTTCTTGTAGTACGTCGAGTCGTACGCGGTCGTCGTCGCGCCGGCCGGGGTCGCCGTCATCGTGGGGATGGCGAGGGCGGCCAGAACCGTCGATGTGGCGAGCGCCACGGCCTTCCAACGGCGGGTGCGTATCTGCGTCGCGGGCATCGGGGGTGTCCGTTCTACGCGTGTCGAATGAGCGAGACATCCGGGAGCGTGACATGGACATGCGTTTCAGGCAATGAACTGCGCGTGTCCGTTGCGTGACTTAAAGCGGCAACTCGGTTGATTCCGGCCCGATTTGACGCGCGTAGAGCCGTAGAGCAAGGAAAAAAGGGGTGGCCCCTGACCGGAACTCCGGTCAGGGGCCACATGGTTCACCCGGCGTCATTCGGTCGGTCTCAGCTGACGTCCGACGCGTCCAGGCGGTAGATCGACGACGTGGATTGAGTGCTCGTCTGCGTGCTGCCCGACTCGCTCTCCTCCGTCGACGAGTTCGACGTCGAGTTCGACGACGTGCTGTACTCGCTCTCCTTCACCGCCGTGCCGTGCTCCTGCACCCACGCCGTGACCTCCGAGCTGAGGCTGGAGCCGCCCATGCCGCCCCCTCCGCCCATGCCGCCGCCGAGCTGGATGTAGTGCAACTCGCCCTTTTTCACCAGCTCCTTGAGCTTGGCCAGGGTCATCGCCTTGTCGGTGCCGGTCCAGCCCCACATGGAGATCACCGGCTCGCCGCTGCTCATGATCAGCTGTGCCGCACCCTGCGAATTGGACACCGCCAGCAGCCACTTGGCGCCGTCCTGGTGCTTCTTCAGGTAGGTGATCAGCTCGGTGCTGGCGCCGCCACCCATGCCGCCGCCCATGCCTCCGCCGCCACCGCCCATACCGCCGGGCTGTCCGCCCTGCTGCTGGCCGCCGGCCTCGCCGGTCTCCCCGCCGGTGCCGCTCGTGCCGCCCGGAGGCGTACCCATACCGCCGCCCTGCTGACCGGTGCCGCCGGGCGCCCCGCTGGGCATCCCGCCACTGGGCGGCGTACCCATCTGACCGCCCTGCTGACCACCCTCGGCCTGGCCGCCACCCTGCTGCTGACCGTTCTGCTGGCCCTGGCCGCCACCGCCGGGGAAGCCGCCGCCCGCACGATTGCCACCGCCCCCGCCGCCACCCGGACCACCCATACCGCCACCCGTCGACGGGCCCGCCGTCGGGTTCGTACCGCCCATGCCGCCGCCCGTCGCCGACGTCTCCGCGAAGGAGTACGCGGCCGGGCCGGCCACCGCCGCGACGATTGCCGCGACCACCGAGGCGGCCAACAATTGCACGCGCCGCCCGGTGCGGAAGACCAGCAGGCCCGTGATCGCCAACGCCATCAGCACCGCGATCGTCGGCCACAGCCACGCGTTCCAGTCGGACGTCCGGCGGAGGAGGACTATCGACCAGACCCCCGTGATGCCGAGCGCCAGCGGGAGCACCCACACCCAGCGCTTGTCGGTGCGGAACGCGCGCAGCAGCAGCACTCCGCCGCCACCGCACAGCGCCGCGATGCCGGGCGCGAGGGCGGTTGTGTAATACGGGTGCATCGTGCCCTCGGCCATGGCGAAGGTCAGGTAGTGGAGCAGCGTCCAGCCGCCCCACATCAGCAGTGCGGCGCGAGTCGCGTCTGTACGCGGGGCCTTGCCGATCAACACCAGGCCGCCCACCAGCGCGATGCCCGCGAAGGGGATCAGCCACGAGATCTGGCCGCCCAGGATCTCGTTGAACATCCGGCCGATGCCCGCGGTCCCGGAGAAGCCGCCGCCTCCGCCCCCGCCGCCCCCGCCGTTGCCCTCGCCGCCGAAGACGCGGCCGAGGCCGTTGTAGCCCATGATCAGGTTCCAGGCGCTGCCGTCCGTCGAACCGCCGATGTACGGACGTTCGTCGGCCGGGACCAGGGAGACCGCCGTCGCCCACCAGAAGCTGGCCACCGCGAGCGCGACGCCCGCGAGGAGCAGGTTCACGATCCGCTTCACGAGGCCCAGGTTGGCCGCGAAGAGGTACACCGCGAAGACGGCCGGGAGGGCGATGTAGCCCTGGAGCATCTTCGTGTTGAAGGCGAGACCGAAGCACACCGCCGAGCCGAGCAGCGGCAGCAGCCTGCCGTCACGCGTGGCGCGCAGGGCGAGGGCCGCGCCCGCCACCATCAGGCAGACCAGCAGCGTGTCGGGGTTGTTGTCCCGGTTGATGGCCACGGTGATCGGGGTGAGGGCCAGGACGAGTGCGGCCACGGTCGCCGCCGCGTGTCCGAACACCCGCTTCACGGAGGAGTGCAGGATCCAGATGGTGCCGAGCGCGGACGCGATCAGCGGCGCCATCATCTGCCAGGTGCCGAAGCCGAACACCCGGCAGGACAGGCCCATGACCATGAGGACGAAGGGCGGCTTGTCGACGGTGAGGAAGTTCCCCGCGTCGAGCGAGCCGAAGAACCACGCCTTCCAGCTCTGTGTGCCGCTCAGCACGGCCGCGCTGTAGAAGCTGTTGAGGCCGGAGGAGGAGAGGTTCCAGGAGTACAGGACTCCGGCCAGCACCATGATCGCGAGCAGCGCGGGCAGCGACCAGCGCGGCGCCTTCTCGAGAGTGCCGGGCGTGCCTGGCGCGGTGGGGGCCGGTGGAGCCGCGGGGGCCGCGGGATCGGCGGCCGCGGGGGTCTCCGGGGCGTGGGGGTGTGGGTCGGTGGCAGATGTCACCAGCGAATCGTCTGGACGGGGGGTGGGTGAGGGCTGTGGCGCACCTGGGGGCCACCTGTGAATACGGGCAACAGTGCGTTACGTGCGGTGCATGCTTTACCCAAAGGAAATCGGGCAGGCGTACAACCATTCGTACGTGCATGTGAGTCAAAGGAGACCAGCGTGCCGGGGGGCCGCTGACGTCTTTCACGGGGATGGGGAACCTCCATGACTCACCACATAGCCAGATCCGCGACATCCAGATCCGCGCGTGCCCGCGCACTCGGTGTCGTCGTCGGCGCCGCCACCGCGATCTCGCTGCTGGCCACCGCGACACCCGCCAACGCGGCCACTGCGGCGGTCAGTTGTACGTCCGCCAAGCCCGCCCTCGCCACCAAGCTGAAGCGGGACATCACCTCCGCCCTCGCCGGGCGCCAGGGTTCGATCGGCGTCGGCGTCTTCGACCGCTCCACCAAGACCACCTGCGTCTACCGGGCGCAGACCGCCTTCGACTCCGCCAGTGTCGTCAAGGTGACCGTCCTCGCGACCCTGCTCTGGGACGCCCAGAAGACCGGCCGCGCCCTGACCGCCACGGAGAAGAGCCGCGCCACGGCCATGATCACCAAGTCGGACAACGCCGCCACCACCAAGCTGTGGAGCCAGCTCGGCGTGACGAAGATCAAGGGCTTCCTCGCCGCCGCCGACATGACCCAGACCAGGCCCGGCGCCAACGGCTACTGGGGGCTCACCCAGATCACCGCCCGCGACGAACAGAAGCTTCTCGCGCTCACGACCATCCACAACGCGGTCCTGACCGACAACTCCCGTGCGTACATCCTGAAGTTGATGAACCAGGTCATCGCGTCCCAGCGCTGGGGTACGCCGAAGGGCGTGCCCTCCGGAGTCTCCGTGCACGTCAAGAACGGCTGGCTGCAGCGCGCCTCGCACGGCTGGCGGGTGCACAGCGTCGGCTCGTTCAAGGGCGGCGGCCACGACTACATGATCTCGGTGCTCACGCACGGCAACAGCACCTGGAACTACGGCATCACGACCATCGAACGCGTCGCCAAGGTCGTTCACAGGGACCTCGCAGCGAGCTGATCACAGAGCCGATCACAGAGCTGATCACAGGCCGACTTCACCGCAGCGCCTCCCGGCCGTCACCGACCCGACCTACGGTGACGGCCATGCGCCTGCGACCTCAGCGATCTCTGCGAACCGTACTCACCACCGTCACCGCCGGCCTGGCGGCGGCCACCTGCCTGACCGCCGCCGGACCGGCGAACGCCAACTCGTACATCAGTAACGCCTGTTCGCCCACCGTCTCGATCGACCGCTTCTCCGACGCCCTCGACAAGACGACGTACGACGGCACCTTCGTCGGCAACTTCTCCGCGCTCGCCGTCGACCGGAACGGCGACCTCGCCGCCCTCTCCGACCGCTCGTCCCTCTTCACCCTCGACCGGAAGACCCTGAGCCCGACGAGCGTCGTCCCCCTCGCCGACGAGACCGGCGCCGCGCTCGACTCCGAGGGTCTGGTCGTCGACCGGGACGGCACCCGGCTCGTCTCCTCCGAGACAGAACCCTCCGTACGCCGCTACTCCCGCGACGGCCGCATCCTCAACCGGCTCCCGGTGCCGGCCGCGCTCCAGGTCGCCCCGGCCGGTCGCGCCACCACCAACCAGACCTTCGAGGGGCTCACCCTCCTCCCCGGCGGCCGTACGCTCCTCGCCTCCATGGAGTACGCGATCTCCGGCGACTCCACGGGCATCGTCCGCTGGCAGACGTGGGAGCGGAAGGGCGCCCACTTCGTCCTCGGCGCCCAGTACGCCTACCGCACCGACACCGGCCTGGGCGTCCCCGAGGTCGCGGCCACCCCCGACGGACGCCTCCTCGTCCTGGAGCGCGGTTTCACCTCCGGCGTCGGCAACACCGTCCGCCTCTACCTGGCCGACCCGCGCCGCGCCAGCGACACGAGCGGCGTCGAGAACCTCACCGGGCAGGACGGCGTACGCCTGGTCAAGAAGACCCTCCTCGCCGACATCGTGAACTGCCCGTCACTGGGAGCGACCGCCAAGCAGCCCCAGCCCAACCCCCTCCTCGACAACATCGAGGGCATGGTCGTCACCGGCCGTACCCACGGCGGCCTGCGCGTCCTCCTGGTCAGCGACGACAACCAGAACGCCGTACAGACGACCCGTTTCTACTTCCTGCGGGTCCGTACGGCATAAGCCGTGTTTGTTGCGGAGGGATGAAATCCGCTTCCGCCCGCGTTGGTGCCTACCGGCGGAGTATGGACGTGTGGATCTACGAAAGGCACCGGAGTGACAGACCAGCGGGGGCGGGAGCCGGTAGCAGAGGGATGGGCGCGGCGGCTGGTCGGATACGCCTGGCGGTATCCGAAGGACGTCGTGCTCTCCCTGGGCGCCTCCCTCGGCGGTATGGCCCTCATGGCGATCGTCCCGCTGATCACCAAGGTGATCATCGACGACGTCATCGGTGACAAGACCCGCTCGATGGCCCCCTGGGCGGGCGCGCTCGTCGTCGCCGCCGTCCTCGTCTACGTCTTCACCTACATCCGCCGCTACTACGGCGGCCGGCTCGCCCTCGACGTCCAGCACGATCTGCGGACGGAGATGTTCGGGACGATCACCCGGCTCGACGGGCGCCGCCAGGACGAGCTGTCGACCGGGCAGATCGTCGGGCGGGCCACCAGTGACCTCCAGCTGATCCAGAGCCTCTTCTACATGCTCCCGATGACCATCGGGAACCTGCTCCTCTTCCTGATGTCCCTCGCGATCATGGCCTGGCTGTCGATCCCGCTGACCCTGGTCGCCCTCGCCGTCGCCCCCGCGCTGTGGATCATCGCCAAGCGCAGCCGTACGAAGCTCCACCCGGCCACCTGGTACGCGCAGGCCCAGGCCGCCGCCGTCGCCGGTGTCGTCGACGGCGCCGTGACCGGCGTACGCGTGGTGAAGGGGTTCGGGCAGGAGGACCAGGAGACCGGGAAGCTCCGGGAGGTCGGGCGGCGGCTCTTCGCGGGGCGGCTGCGGACGATCCGCTTCAACTCCGTCTACACCCCGGCCCTCCAGGCCGTGCCCGTGCTCGGGCAGGTCGCGATGCTCGCCGTGGGCGGCTGGCTGGCCGTGGGCGGGCA
This sequence comes from Streptomyces sp. NPDC002680, assembly GCF_042889145.1. Taxonomy (NCBI): domain Bacteria; kingdom Bacillati; phylum Actinomycetota; class Actinomycetes; order Kitasatosporales; family Streptomycetaceae; genus Streptomyces; species Streptomyces sp. NPDC002680. The sequence goes on along the minus strand of NZ_JBIAQP010000011.1, from coordinate 342,667 downwards.
CATCACGCTCGGTACGTTCGTCGCGTTCTCCACCTATCTCGCCCAGCTCGTCGGGCCGGTGCGCATGCTCGCCATGGTGCTGACCGTCGGGCAGCAGGCGCGGGCCGGCACCGAACGCGTCCTCGAACTGATCGACACCAAGCCCTCCATCTCCGACGGCCACAAGGACCTGCCCGCCGACGCCCCGGCCACCGTCGAGTTCGACGACGTGTCCTTCGGGTACGACCCCGAGCGCCCGGTCCTCGACGGGCTCAGCCTGGAGATCCGGGCCGGCGAGACCCTCGCCGTCGTCGGGTCGTCGGGCTCCGGCAAGTCGACCGTCTCCCTCCTCCTCCCGCGCTTCTACGACGTGACGCGCGGCGCGGTCCTCGTCGGCGGCCACGATGTCCGCGAGCTGACCAGCGACTCGCTGCGGGCCGCGATCGGGCTCGTCCCCGAGGACTCCTTCCTCTTCTCCGACACCGTCCGCAACAACATCGCGTACGGCCGTCCGGACGCCACCGAGGAGCAGATCCTCACCGCCGCGCGCGCCGCACAGGCCGACCGGTTCATCGCCGAGCTGCCCCACGGCTACGACACCAAGGTCGGCGAGCACGGCCTCACCCTCTCCGGCGGCCAGCGCCAGCGCGTCGCACTGGCCCGCGCGATCCTCACCGACCCCCGCCTCCTCGTCCTCGACGACGCCACCTCCGCCGTGGACGCCCGCGTGGAGCACGAGATCCACGAGGCCCTGAAGCACGTCATGGAGGGCCGGACGACCCTCCTCATCGCCCACCGCCGCTCCACCCTCGGCCTCGCCGACCGCATCGCCGTCCTCGACGCCGGACGCCTCGCCGACATCGGCACCCACGAGGAACTCCAGGCCCGTTCCGCCCTGTACCGGCGGCTGCTCACCGACCCGGACGAGCTGGGCGGAGTCTCGCCAGGCCGCGCGCTTCCCTCCCTGCCGCCCGAGGACACCTCCGTACGGGACGAGCTGGACGCCGAGTTCGACGCCGAGCGTGGGGTCACCCCCAGGCTGTGGAGCGGTGACCGGGAGCGCAAGGACACGGCGTTCGACGGGATGCCGGCCACGCCCGAACTCCTCGCCCAGGTCGAGGCGTTGCCCCCGGCCGACGGCACCCCGGCCATCGACGAGGCCCGCGCGGTCACACCCGAGGACTCGTACGGGCTGAGGCGGCTGCTGCGTGGCTTCGGCATGCCGTTGCTGGTGAGCCTCGGGCTCGTCGCCATGGACGCGGGCATGGGCCTGCTCCTGCCGATCCTGATCCGGCACGGCATCGACTCGGGCGTCTCCCAACTCGCCCTGGGCGCCGTGTGGGTGGCCTCAGCGCTCGCCCTGGTCTCCGTCGTAGTCCAGTGGGCGGCGCAGATCGGCGAGATGCGGATGACGGGCCGTACCGGCGAACGCGTGCTGTACGCCCTCCGGTTGAAGATCTTCGCCCAGCTGCAACGCCTCGGACTCGACTACTACGAACGGGAGTTGACCGGGCGGATCATGACGAGGATGACGACCGACGTCGACGCCCTCTCCACGTTCCTCCAGACGGGCCTGGTCACCGCGTTCGTCTCCGTCGTCACCTTCTTCGGCATCATGGTCGTCCTGGTCGTGATCGACGTACAGCTGGCCCTCGTCGTGTTCGTGACCATCCCGGTGCTGGTCGTCGGCACGTTCTACTTCCGCCGGGCCAGCGTCAAGGCGTACGAACTCGCCCGTGAGCGTGTGTCGTTGGTCAACGCCGACCTCCAGGAGTCGGTGTCCGGGCTGCGGATCGTGCAGGCCTTCCGGCGTGAGCGGGCGGGTGGCGAGCGGTTCGCCGAGGGCAGCGACAGCTACCGCCGGGCGCGTGTCCGGGGCCAGTGGCTGATCTCCGTGTACTTCCCCTTCGTACAGCTGCTGGCCTCGGTCGCGGCTGCGGCGGTGCTGATCGTCGGCGCGGGGCGGATCGAGAACGGCACGCTGACGACGGGTGCGCTGGTCGCGTACCTGCTCTACATCGACCTGTTCTTCGCCCCCGTGCAGCAGCTCTCGCAGGTCTTCGACGGGTACCAGCAGGCGACGGTGTCGCTGGGCCGCATCCAGGAACTCCTCCAGGAGCGGACCTCCACCGAGGCCGCCGAGGAGCCGCTGGAGGTGCTGTCCCTGCGCGGTGACATCGCCTTCGAGGGCGTGGACTTCGCGTACGGCGACGACGAAGAGGCCCTGAGCGAGGTCCAGTTGACGATTCCGGCGGGGCAGACCGTCGCCTTCGTCGGGGAGACGGGCGCGGGCAAGTCGACGCTCGTGAAGCTGGTCGCCCGCTTCTACGACCCGACCGGCGGCCGGGTCACCGTAGACGGCACCGATCTGCGCGACCTCGACATCACCTCGTACCGGCATCGCCTCGGGGTCGTGCCGCAGGAGGCGTACCTGTTCCAGGGGACCGTGCGGGACGCCATCGCGTACGGGCGTCCGGACGCCACCGACGCCCAGGTGGAGGCGGCGGCGCGCGCGGTCGGCGCCCACGAGATGATCGCCACCCTCGACGGCGGCTACCTCCACGAGGTCGCCGAACGCGGACGCAACCTCTCGGCGGGCCAACGCCAGCTGATCGCACTGGCCCGCGCCGAACTGGTCGACCCGGACATCCTCCTCCTCGACGAGGCGACGGCGGCACTGGACCTGGCCACCGAGGCCCAGGTCAACCAGGCCACCGACCGCTTGGCAGGCCGCCGTACAACCCTGGTGGTAGCCCACCGCCTGACCACGGCGGCCCGCGCCGACCGAGTCGTGGTCATGTCCGACGGCCGGGTGGCGGAGGACGGCACCCACGAAGAACTCCTCCAACTCGACGGCCAATACGCCGAGTTGTGGCGAACCTTCGTGGGAGCACCGGAGCAGGAGGAACCGGTCACGTCGCCATCCCGCTGACTGAACACTGAACGCCCCGCAGGGGCGCGGGGAACTGCGCGACCAGCCACAGCGGACCGGCAGCCGAAAGACCACGCAACCGTTCGACACACCCTCTGCGTCCGTACATCAGTACGGTAGAGCGCGGCGGCGACGGGAGAGGCGACGGTGACTGGTGGTTCTGTACGGCGACGGATGGCCCTCGGCTTGGCCGTGCTGACCGCGGCCGGCATGCTCGCCCTGGCCAGCCCCGGAACCGCCGAAGCGGCAGCGCCCTGCTCCGGCCGCAAGGCACGCACACTCACCTTCTCCACCGGCGAGGTACACATATACCGGCGCAGCGGCTACGTCTGCGCAGTCACCCTCTCCAAGCGCCCCGGCGTCCGCCAGTGGATGTCGGTGAGCGTGAAGGCGCGCGGCGGACGCCCGGTCGTCGACGAGGGCGTGTTCTCGAAACGGGCCGGCCCGGTCACCGTGCACGCGGGACGGCGGCAGGTGTGGGTGAAGGGGACGGTTGGGCGAGGATCGGTCAGTTCTGGCTGGATTCGGTGTTGAGCCCCTCCCGACACTCTGCTCGCACCCTATTTACCGATCCCCTGCCCGAGGGATTTCCCTATCTCCCCTGGTGCGTCCGGCAGTTGCTCCGATAGCTTCCGGCGCACAGATGTTTCATAGGGGAGGGTGCATGCGCAAGGCGCTCAGATGGCTGCTGGCGCTCACCGTGCTCATAGGCACGTTGAGTACGGCCGGAGCGGCGACCGCCGCTCAGCCGGAGGCCACCGGCACCACGCGAACGACCAGTACCGCGGACATCAAGGACCAGCTCCTCGCGATCCCGGGCATGAGCCTGATCCAGGAGAAGCCGTACACCGGCTACCGGTACTTCGTCCTCAACTACACCCAGCCGATCGACCACCGGCACCCGTCCAAGGGCACGTTCCAGCAGCGGATCACCGTCCTGCACAAGGACGTCTCGCGCCCGACGGTCTTCTTCACCAGCGGGTACTTCGTCAACACGAACCCCAGTCGCAGCGAGCCGACGCGGATCGTCGACGGCAACCAGGTCTCCCTGGAGTACCGCTTCTTCACGCCGTCCCGGCCCGACCCGGCCAACTGGTCCAAGCTGGACATCTGGCAGGCGGCCAGCGACCAGCACCGCGTCTTCACGGCGCTGAAGAAGATCTACACCAAGAAGTGGCTGTCCACGGGCGGTTCGAAGGGCGGTATGACCGCCACGTACTACGAGCGCTTCTACCCGCGTGACATGGACGGCGTCGTCGCGTACGTCGCCCCCAACGACGTGGTGAACAACGAGGACTCGGCCTACGACCGGTTCTTCGCCACCGTCGGCACCAAGGAGTGCCGCGACCGGCTGAACGGCGTGCAGCGCGAGGCGCTCGTCCGTCGGGAGCCGCTGGAGAAGCGGTACGCGGAGGTCGCCGCCGCCGAGGGCTTCACCTTCGACACCATCGGCAGCCTGGACCGCGCGTACGAGGCCGTAGTCCTCGACTACGTCTGGGGCTTCTGGCAGTACAGCCTGCTCGCCGACTGCGAGTCCATCCCGGCGGACGCGAAGAACGCGACCGACGACGACATCTGGACCTCGATCGACACGATCTCCGGGTTCTCCTTCTACACCGACCAGGGCCTGGAGCCGTACACGCCGTACTACTACCAGGCGGGCACCCAACTCGGCGCGCCCACCATCAAGTTCCCGCACATCGAGAAGAAGTACATTCGCTACGGCTACCAGCCGCCGCGCAACTTCGTCCCCCGGGACATCTCGATGAAGTTCCAGCCGCGGGCGATGCGTGACGTCGACAACTGGGTCAAGCACCGCGCGAACCAGATGCTGTTCGTGTACGGGCAGAACGACCCGTGGGGCGCCGAGCAGTTCCGCCTGGGCAAGGGCGCGAAGGACTCGTACGTCTTCACCGCCCCCGGCCTGAACCACGGCGCGAACGTCGCGGCTCTGGTCCCCGAGCAGAAGGCGTTCGCCACGGCCCGCATCCTGGAGTGGGCCGGCGTCGCCTCGACCGCCGTCCAGTCGAACCCGTCGGTGGCCAAGCCGCTGGCGACGTACGACGCCAGGCTCGACAAGCGGAACATCGAGCGCGAGCCCACGCTGCGGCCGTAACGGCTGTGGAAAGCATGGGTAGTTGAATGCGACACGGGCTCGACGGCGGCTGCCGTCGAGCCCGTGCTCGTGTCAGCCGCCGATCGCCGCCGGCGGCCGACCCGCCATCAGCAGATTGACCAGGGCCAGCAACAGGTCCCGGCTGTCCAGCCGCTCCCGGAGGTCACCCATGACGACCGGGACCCCCGGGTCCAGGTCGAGCGCGTCCCGTACCTCCTCCACCGTGCGGTCCCGCATCCCGTGGAAGCAGTTGACGCCGACCACGAACGGAACGCCACGGCTCTCGAAGAAGTCGATCGACGCGAAACTGCTCTCCAGCCGCCGGGTGTCCGCGAGGACGACCGCGCCGAGCGCCCCGTGCACCAGGTCGTTCCACATGAACCAGAAGCGTTCCTGGCCGGGCGTCCCGAACAGATAGAGGACCAGCTGGCTGCTCACCGTGATCCGGCCGAAGTCCAGCGCCACGGTGGTCGTGGTCTTCCGCTCCACCCCGTCGAGGTCGTCGACCCCGAGCCCCGCGACGGTCAGCTGCTCCTCGGTGTGCAGCGGCGGGATCTCGCTCACGGAGCCGACCATGGTGGTCTTGCCGACGCCGAAGCCGCCCGCGATCAGTATTTTCACCGCGGCGGGCGCGGTGGGCGTCCCGGCCGCGGACGCCTGTGACCCGGCCTGTTCGTCAGAGTCTGAGTAGGGCATCCTTCACCGCCTGAAGAAGAGTCATGTCCGGTTCCTGGCCGACGGCCACCGCGAGCGGCGGCCGGGCAGTCACCCGGTCCAGCGTGATGAGGTCGCCGACGAGGATCTTCGTAACCGCCACGGGCAGATTCAGCTCGGCGGCGACCTCGGCGAGCGCCACCGGCGTACGGCACTGCCGCAGGATCACCCGGTGCTCGGGTTGCAGCCCCCGGTCGGCGGGCCGCTCGGCCGGCGAGACGGTGGCGATCACCGTGATGAGGGTGAGGTCGTCACGTACCGAGGCCGTACGCCCATGGGTGATCGTGTACGGCCGGACGAGACTCTCCTCGGCATCGTCGTCGTCCGGCGACGCGTCCGCCCAGTGGCTCACTCACGCCCCCCGCCCTCCAGGCGCTGGACCCGCACCTCGGTCCCCAGCCGCTGCCCGACCTGCTGTACGAGGGTGTCCATCGCCACGGCCATGATCTCGGCGTCGACCTCCTGGTCCGCCACGACCGCGAGGTGGGTGCCCCGCCCGGCCGAGCTGATGAACAGCCAGATGTCGTCCAGCTCGATGATGACCTGGTGGACGGCACCGCCGCCGAAGACCTCACCGACACCGCGGGCCAGGCTCTGCTGACCGGTGGCGATGGCGGCCAGGCGTTCCGCGTCGACCCGGGCGATGCTGTTGGACTGGCTCACCACCAGCCCGTCGTCGGACAGCACGATGGCGTTCCGGGTGCCCGGAACCTGGTCGACCAGACGGTCGAGCAGCCAGTCGAGGTCGGAGTTGGTGGCAGTGGTTCGCAGAGTCATCGTCCGTCTTCCTTCCGGGCCCGGTCGGGTCCCGGTGAGGGGTGCGTGGGCTGGTGGTCGGTCTGGTATGCGGGCTGGTTGTCCGCGTCGGGCCTGAGCCGCGAGGCCCGGGACTGGCGCTGGAAGGCACCGACGGTGGCGCCGGACCTGGCTCCCTTCCGCCGGGGCAGGGGCGGCACGGAAGCGCCGGCGGGGTCGGTGCGCGGCTGTTCGGCGGCGGGGTACGAGGGATACGAGGGAGGCGGCTCCCGGAGTTCGGTGACGAGGCTCGCCTGCCGGACGCGCCGGGGGAGGGGGTTCTGACTGCCGTTGGACGCCTGGGCGGGGGCCTGCGAGGGGCGGGCCGACGGCGCCGCCGACCCGGACGCCGACCCGGACGGTGCCGACGGTGCGATCCAGGGGCCGATCAGCGGACGGGCGTACCCCTCCTGCTCACCGGCGTGCGCACCGCGCGTCCGGGGTGCGGGGCGGGCGGGGGAGTCCGCCGGTCCGGGGCGGTCGGGGGCTCCGCGGGGCGTGAGCTGGTCCGGGAAGGGGGCTGTCGGGGTGCCGGGATGGTCGGAGGTTCCGTGGAGTGGGAAGGGGGCTGCCGAGGTGCCGGGGCGGTCGGAGGTTCCGCGGGGCGTGAGCTGGTCCGGGGAGGGGGCCGCCGGGGTGCCGGGACGGTCGTGGGTTCCGCGGAGCGTGAGTGGGTCCGGGAAGGGGGCCGCCGACGGTGCGGGCGCGTCCGTCTGCCCGGGATACGCGGGCGCGCCGTGGAGCGTGAGCGGGTCCGAGGCAGCCGGGTGTGTAGGGCGGGCGGTCGACGCGCGGAGCGCTGGGCGGTCCGGGACCGGTGCCGACGGTGAGGCCGGGAGCGAGGCGGGCCGCGCCGGGATCTGCTGGCCGCCCGTGATCAGCTCCGCGGGGACCAGCACGACGACCCGGGTGCCCCCGAACGACGAGGGCCGCAGCTCCACCTGGAGGCCCAGGTTGGCGGCGAGCCGGGCCACGACGTACAGGCCGAGCCGGGCGTCGTCGGCGCGGGACATCACGTCCATCCGGGGCGGGCTGGCCATCAGCTCGTTCGCCTCGGCGTACTGCTCCGGGTCCATGCCCATGCCGCGGTCCTCGATCTCGATCGCGATCCCGCGCCCCACCTGGGAGGCGGTCACCTCGACCGGGGTCGGCGGCCGGGAGAACGACACCGCGTTCTCCATCAGCTCCGCGAGGAGATGGACCATCGGACCGACGGCACGCTCCGTCAGCCAGGTCTCGCCGTCTGTGTCGATCCGGATGCGCCGGTAGTCCTGCACCTCGCCCTGGGCCGAGCGCAGGATGTCCAGCAGCAGAACGGGCCGGCGCCAGCGTCGCTGCGGGGTGCCGCTGCCGAGGATGACCAGGTTCTCCTCGTAGCGGCGCAGCCGGGCCGCCAGGTGGTCGAGGTCGAACAGGCCTTCGAGGACCTCGGGGTCCTCGTGCCGCCGCTGCATCTCGCCGAGACGTTTCAGCTGCATGCCGATCAGCAACTGGGTGCGCCGGGCGATGCGTTGCAGCAGCCGCTCGAAGCCGCGGTACAGCTCGATCTCCCGCACGGCGGTGTCCAGGGACGAGGTGCGGGCCTGGTTGAGGGCCTGGCCGAGCTGGCCGAGTTCGTCGTCGCCGTGCCGGATCTCGGGCAGTTCGGCGTCGGTGTCGACCTTCTCGCCGTTGCGCAGCCGCTCCACGATGTCGGGCAGCCGCTCCTGGAGCCGGAGGGCCTCGGCGCGCAGCCCGAAGATCCGGCGGCGCAGCATGCCGGTGAGGCGCAGCGAGATGAACAGCATCAGCAGCACGGCCGCCGTGCTCACCGCGCTGTTGACCATCATGTCGGTCATCAGACCGCCGAGTTCGTCCTCGGTGGCGGCGACGAGGTCGTCGGAGTAGTCGTTGCTCGCCTTCATCAGCGCGGGGGTCATCCCGGCGAGGCTCCGCTGCCACTCCTTGCCCTGTGCGGCGGAGACGGCGGTCCGGCCGCTGTTGTCGGCGTCCTCGGTGTTCAACAGGCGCTGCTCGACCGAGGTCTTGCGCTTCCAGTCGGCGCCGGACAGCACGGCCCGGTAGGCCTTGGCCCGGTCGGCGGGCAGCTGCGGGACGACCTTGTCGCTGTAGATGTGCTGCTCGCTGCCGATCGTCTCGGCCAGCTGGAAGCGCTCCTCGGCGGTGAGCCGGCCGCTCGCCGCTCCGGCGGCGATGATCGCGTCCTCGCGCGAGAGCATCTCCAGGCCCCACTGCGCGTCGAGCGCCGGCCGGACGAGGACCGACGTCTCACCGAAGCCGACGTTGCTGAAGTCCTCCAGCAGATGCATGCTCGACGCGATCACGCTCGTGTAGGCGTCGAAGGTCTGCTGCCGGCCGGTGGACCGCCGGTCCACGGCGTCCCGGTAGTCGGGCAGTTTCTTCAGACCGAGGGTGACCTCCTGGAAGGCCTCGGTGAGAGAGGACGGGGCGGTGCCGACCGCTTCGAGGCTCTGTACGGACTTGTCGGTGCGCGTGCGCTGCCGGGTCAGCTCGGTCCGGCCGGCCTTGGGGTCCGCGAGCGCCGCCGTGCTCAGCCGCCGCTCCGCCTGGAGGTTGAAGAAGACGGTGACGAGCGGGGTGCCGAAGCGTTTCCCCTCCTCGTTGCGGTCATGGACGGTCCGCCAGTCGCCGTAGAGCTGGGCCGAGTTCATCGCGCCCAGGGCCACCAGGGCGAGACAGGGCACCAGGGCCAGGACGAGCAGGATCGTCCGGAGCGACAACTGGCGCTTCGGAGCCGCCTGAGCCTTCGGAGCCCGGTCCTGCTGCTGTTGTGCCGTGCGTGCGTGGAGTGCCACAGAGGTTCCCGGCATGTGAGTGGTGGCGGACTGTCCGAAAAGAAGGGGTCCGCGCCATGACAGGGGGAGCCTATCGATTCACGAATTCACCACAACAGTTGTTCCAGTGAATGGGAGCGACTCGTTATTCGCCCGACATTCGCCCAACCTTGCCCGAAAAAATGGAATCTCTCACACCGCTTTCGCGCAGCCCACCGGCCGTTCCCCGCCCAGTTGCACGTAAAGGGCGGTGGAGGCAGGGCAGTTGACGCGTTTCACCACGGCCTCGGTCACCTTGTACTCCGGCTTCTTCTCGCCGGTCCCGTCGCACGCCGTCTCGCGCACCTCCCCCTGCCCGGCGCCGTACACGCAGTCGCCGACGATCGTGCGCGGGCCTCCGCCGCCGCCCGGGTCGCCGGGGTGCGGGGCCTGGAGGTTGCGCATGCAGGAGTAGCCCTGCGGGACGGTCCCGTCGCCGTCCTCGTCGGCGGCGGGCCGCTGTTCGCTGATGTGCAGCACGAAGTCGGTCGTCGCCGGGCATGCAGGACCGGCGCTCACCTTGCCGTCGTACCGGGCCACGACCCGGGCCGCCGCCCGCTCACTGGTGCAGGGCACCTCGGTGAAGCTGGTGGTGCCGAAGGAGCTGCACTCGTCGACGGAGAGGAAGACGGTGCCGTATCCGGTGGGCCGGGGCGGCACCGGCCGCTGGTCGACCGCCGTACCGTCGGCGGCACCGGAGGTCCCCGCCGCGGAGTCGTCCGACGCGCCACCATCCGACGCCAGTTGGCACCCCGTCCCCATGAACAGCGCGACCACAGCCAGCAGCGCGCAGGCGAACACCCGCACGCGCACCACTCCCACAGAACGCCTCTTGCGCATCGCATCCCCCCGAGTACCCCCGCTCAGCGTGGCCCTCACCGTGTGGGCCACGCCAGATGTCCAGAGGATTTGCGCCTATTGGGGGTGGTGCGCCGGTTGTGCGGCGTACGGCGTGTACGCCGCATTGCTTCCCGTTCCCGAGCGGGTTCGGCGAGATCAACTACGGTTCGGCTGCGGGCTGAAGGGGGGTGGTGCGTTGTCGGCTGCGGGCCCGGCGGGGGCTGGTCGCGCAGTTCCCCGCGCCCCTGAAAACCGTCGGCGCCCCTCTGGACGAGGGGCGCCGACCACCCACCTAGGGGCGCGGGGAACTGCGCGACCAGCCCCCACGGCGCCGCAGTGCACCGACAACCGTCAGTACGACAGCCCGTGGCCGATCGGATACAGCACCCGCGTCGGATCCTCCGCGTCCAGCACCGGCACCGGCAGCTTGCCGCGCGGTCGGACCCGCCCCGCGATCACCCTTGCGGCGGCCCGGAGTTCGACGTCGGTCCAGGAGTACGAGGCCAGATAGGCCTGTACAGCGGGCAGTTGGGCCACGTCGTAGGGGTTGCGGACGGCGACACACACCACCGGCCGCCCGGTGGCGAGGAGTTGGGCGACCAGGGTCCGCTGGCTGCTCGTGGCACTGACGTTGTACGTCCCGACGACCACCGCGTCCACCTCCCCGGCGGCGGCGACGGCTCGCGCGATGACGGCGGCGGAGGGTGCGGTGCCGGTCGAGAGGGCGGTCGCGGTGAAGCCCAGCTCGGTGAGGGCGCCCGCGAGAACGGTGGTCGGCGGGCCGGTCGTACCGGACGGCGAGGCGGGATCGGCCCCGACGACGAGCACGTTCTTCTGCGTGACCCTCGAAAGGGGCAGCAGCTTCCGCTCGTTGACGAGAAGGGTGGTGGTCCGCTCGGCGATCCGGTCGGCGGCGCCGAGATGGCCGGTGACCCCGACGGCCCGGTCGACGCCGGCGTGGGTGACGTACGGCCGGTCGAGCAGCCCGAGCCGGTTCTTGAGCCGCAGGACGCGCAGGATCGACGCGTCGAGCCGCGCCTCGGTCAACTCGCCCTGCCGTACGGCCGTGAGGACGGCGTTCCAGGCGATGTCGAGCGAGGGCGGGTTCAGGAGTTGATCGACCCCGGCCTTGAGCGCCAGCACCGGAACCCGGTCGTCCCCGTACTTCTCCCGTACGCCCTGCATGCCCAGCGAGTCCGTCACCACGACCCCGTCGTAACCGAGTTCCTCGCGGAGGATGCCGGTGAGGATCGGGCGGGAGAGGGTCGCGGGGTCGCCGGAGGCGTCGAGGGCCGGGACCATGATGTGCGCGGTCATGATCGAGTCGATGCCGGCGCGGATCGCGGCGCGGAACGGCGGAGCGTCGATGGTGTTCCACTGTTCGCGCGTGTGCTCGATGACGGGGAAGCCGTAGTGGCTGTCGACGGCGGTGTCCCCGTGCCCCGGGAAGTGCTTGGCGGTGGCGGCGACGGAGGCCCGCTGGTACCCGGTGACCTGTGCGGCGACCAGCCCCGCGACGGCGTTCGGATCGGCGCCGAACGACCGTACGCCGATCACCGGATTGGCCGGGTTGACGTTCACGTCGGCGACGGGCGCGTAGTCCTGGCGGATGCCGAGGGCGCGCAGTTCGGCGCCGCTGATGCTGCCCGCCGTACGGGCGTCGGTGCGCGAGGCGTTCGCGCCGAGGGCCATGGCGCCGGGGAGGAGGGTGGCGGGCTTGCCGACGCGGCCGACGATCCCGTGCTCCTGGTCGGTGGAGATGAGCACGGGCAGTCCGCGGGGAAGGCCGAGCGAGGCCTGCTGGATCCCGTTGCTGAGGTCGGCGATCTGATGCGGATCGCGGGTGTTGTGCGCCCAGGAGAAGTAGATGATCCCGCCGACCCGGTACCTGGCGATCAGCTCGGCGGCCGTCCGGACGCCGATCTCCTTGAGGTTGGCGTCGATGTCGGCCTGGTCGGGCGCGGTGGCGGAGTGTCCGTACACCCGCATGACGAACAGCTGACCGACCTTCTCCTCCAGGGTCATCCCGGCGACGATCCGCCGGAGCCGCGCGTCACTGTCGTACGGCTGTGCCTCACCCCCGAGGGCGAGCGCGGCGCCGGTGCCGGCGGTCGCGGCGAGAAGAGCACGTCTGGTGGTGCCGGAGTCGCGCACGGGGGCGCTCCTTCCCTCGTGAAGGAAACTTCCGAGAAGTCACGAATAACCGGGAAGTTTCTTCCAGTCAAGGGTGCGCACACTAACGGGAGATGGCCGCTTTTCCCCGGAAAGGGGCCGTCACCGGCGCATCGGAGGGGGGCGCGCCGGTGACGGCTCGCTGCCGGCCGCAGGCGGCTGGAGAGGGTAGGTCAGCGATCGCAGCCAGCAGCGAGGCCGACACCGCGCCACGGTGACTCATCCGGCAGTCGTGTCGGTTGGACGGGGGCGGGGCGAGGTGGGTTCCCGGAATCCGGCCGAAATCGGAAAGTTGGTACGGGGGTGGACGGCGGGGCGGGTGCGATACCCACGCGGGGCGATTCGTAACCGGACCGACACGCCGGAATCCCGCCAACCCTCTTACATTCCTGGCTAGTTGGGCGATGATCCCACCAATGCCCTGCGTGTTCTCACCGCAGCAGCGCCTGTCGGGGGACCGGCCCAGGGGAAGCCGAGACACAGGAGGCAAGGGATGACAACGAAGACAGGACCTCAGAGATACCCGGGCGCCAGCCGGGCGAACTGGTACCAGGACGACTATCCGGGCGACCCGATGCAGGTCAACGTCGTCGTCCTGCACACCACCGAGGGGCGCAGCCTGCCCACGTACAGCGGTGGTTCGATCGCGCCGAACCTGACGGCGGTGCCGGACCTCACCGCGAAGAAGCTGAAGTGGTACCAGCACTTCGACATAGAGACCTCGTCCCGGGCCCTCGCCAACAAGCGCGGCGGTGTCGAGACCAACACGCTCAACGTCACCCAGGTGGAGCTGGTCGGCACCTGCGACCCCAAGACGCACAAGAAGTGGACGACGGCGGGCCAGGCGCACATCTACTGGCCCGAGGCCCCCGACTGGGCGCTGAAGTCGGTCGCGCTGTTCCTGGCCTGGATGCACGAGGAGCACGGCGTGGCACTGGCCGGCCCGAAGCTGTGGCCGGACTACCCGACCTCGTACGCCGACGCCGGCGGCCAGCGGCTGTCCTTCACGGAGTGGAAGGCCTTCAAGGGCGTCTGCGGACACATGCACGTCCCGGAGAACGACCACGGCGACCCGGGCGGGATCGACTTCTCCGCGATCGTCAAGTACGCCAAGGCCGAACTGGACGTCGACGACGAGGACACCCCGACGCCGACCGTGCCCAAGCCGGTCGTGGTGCCCGCCTACCCGGGCCGCAAGTACTTCAAGGAGGGCGCCGTGAACGACCACGTCCTCAAGCTCGGCAAGCAGCTCGTCAAGCGCGGCTTCGGCGACCACTACAAGGTCGGCCCGAGCCGCAGCTGGGGCGAGGCCGACCGCCTCAACGTCCGCGACTTCCAGAAGTCCCGCAAGGAACTCCGCGGCGACGCGGACGGCTACCCGGGCCCACTGACGTGGCGCCTGCTGTTCTCGTGACTTGTAGGGGGCGCGGGGAACTGCGCGACAAGCCACGACGGCGCGGCAGCGACCCGACAACCCCTCACGTACGGCCCTTCCTGCGGAGCAAACCGTTCATGGTCCATTTCGCGGACGTTCCGACGCGCGAGCCCCGGGCCGGGCCAGCATAGGGACCATGGCCGTCGTACAGATCCCCGGTTCCAAGTCCATCACCGCGCGAGCCCTCTTCCTCGCCGCCGCAGCCGACGGAGTCACCACCCTCGTACGCCCCCTGCGCTCCGACGACACCGAGGGCTTCGCCGAGGGCCTGGTCGGCCTCGGCTACCGGGTCGGCCGGACCCCGGGCGCCTGGCAGATCGACGGCCGCCCGCAGGGCCCGGCGGCCGGCGAGGCGGACGTCTACTGCCGCGACGGCGCCACGACCGCCCGCTTCCTCCCGACCCTCGCCGCCGCCGGCCACGGCACCTACCGCTTCGACGCCTCCCCCCAGATGCGCCGCCGCCCCCTGGCCCCCCTCACCCGCGCCCTGCGCGACCTGGGCGTGGACCTGCGGCACGAGGAGGCGGAGGGCCACCATCCGCTGACCGTCGCGGCGGCGGGCGTGGAGGGCGGGGACGTCACCCTGGACGCGGGCGAGTCGTCCCAGTACCTCACCGCGCTCCTGCTCCTCGGCCCCCTGACCCGCAAGGGCCTGCGCATCCACGTCACGGACCTCGTCTCGGCGCCGTACGTGGAGATCACCGTCGCGATGATGCGGGCGTTCGGAGTGGAGGTCCGCAGGGAGGGCAAGGGCGAGGTGTTCGTGGTCCCGCCCGGCGGCTACCGGGCCACGACCTACGCCGTCGAGCCCGACGCCTCCACCGCCAGCTACTTCTTCGCGGCGGCGGCCCTCACCGGCGGCGAGGTGACCGTCCCCGGTCTCGGCACCGGCGCGCTCCAGGGCGACCTGGCCTTCGTCGACGTACTGCGCCGGATGGGCGCGCGGGTGGAGACCACCGCCGACCGTACGACCGTCACCGGCACGGGCGAACTGCGCGGCCTGACGGTCAACATGCGGGACATCTCCGACACCATGCCGACCCTGGCGGCCCTCGCCCCCTTCGCCTCCGGCCCCGTACGCATCGAGGACGTGGCCAACACGCGAGTGAAGGAGTGCGACCGCCTGGAGGCCTGCGCGGAGAACCTCCGGCGGCTGGGGGTACGGGTGGAGACCGGGCCGGACTGGATCGAGATCCACCCCTGTCCGCCCGGTACGGCTCCCGCCCAGGGCACGGACATCAAGACGTACGGCGACCACCGCATCGTCATGTCCTTCGCGGTGACCGCCCTGCGCACCCCCGGGCTCACCTTCGACGACCCGGGCTGCGTACGGAAGACGTTCCCCGGCTTCCACGAGGCGTTCGCGGAACTGAGCACCGGGCTGCCCCGCTAGGGCCCTGCCCGGGGTCGCCCCTGGGGTCTTCCCCGAGGCGTACCCCGAGGCGCGGCGGCCCGTGCTGTCCCTAATGTCCCCGACGAGGGATGCGGAGAGCGCCCGGCAGGGGGCCGGGCGACACGCCTCCCGAACGAGGGAGATGATCGCTGTGGGACCGAACGACGTCGAGATCGTCCGGGTGTTCGCCCGGAACACGACCAGCCCGAACGCCGACCCGACCCTGGACCCGGACAAGAACGCCGAGATCGCCCTGGAGGCGGAGGCGGGCGACGCCATCTTCCGGATCGGGGCGCCGTACGAGGTCGAGGTCGTCGTCAAGGACCTCTTCGACGGCACGAACATTCCGACGACGACGGCCAACGTGGTCAGCGGGCTGCTCAGCAAGGCCCCCTGGGACAAGCAGGCGGCCGTGTTCGTCTTCGGCATCGCCGCGGCCGAACTGGCCAAGCACCGGGGGCACCAGTGCGAGGTCTACGCCTCCGTGTACATGGGGCTGCAGGACCCGGACGCGAGCTTCGCGACCAGCCCGCGCTTCCTCATCCAGCGCTGACGCGTAGTCCAGCGCTGACGCGTCATCCGTTGCCGACCGGGCCGGGCGGGAGTCTCGTCGCCAGCCCGACCCGGGAGGAGATGCCGAGCTTCGTGTAGGCATGGCCCAGGTGGTACTCGACCGTCTTCACGCTGAGCAGCAGTTCCCGGGCGACCTGGCGGTTGGTGAGACCGGAGGCGGCGAGCCGGGCGACGGCCAGTTCCTGCGAGGTCAGCACGGGGCCGCGGTCGGGTGGCGACGGGGGACCACCTGCCGCGCGGGCCGTTCCGCAGGCGGCGAGTTCGCGGGCGCAGCGCTCCAGGAGGGGAACCGCACCGAGTCCCGTCAGGGTCTTGTGCGCGGCCTGGAGCGCCTGCGCGGCGGCGGCCCTGCGACCGGTCCGGCGCAGCAGTTCGCCCGACGCGAGCTGGAGCCGGGCCCGTTCGTACGGCGCGGTGACCCGGGCGGCGTGCGCGAGTCCGGTGCCGAACATGTCCTCGGCGGCCCCGGGTTCGTGCCGGGCCGCGAGCAGCTCGCCCCGGATCCGGCAGCCGGTGGCGAGGGCGGCCGCGTGTCCACGGTCGGCGGCCAGCGTCTCGAAGACGGTCAGCGCGTGGTCCGCCTCGTCGAGGCGCCCGAGCCCGATGAGCGCCTCGGCCAGCAGATCGCGCCACGGCCCGGTCATCGGCTCACAGAGCCCCTCGGCGGCGTCCGCCTCCAGAAGCGGCAGCAACTCCGCCGCGGCGGCGTCCGGTTGCCCCCGCAGGAGGGCGAGGAAGGCACGAGCCCGCCGGGACTCGATCATGATCATCCCCGGCGTGACCGGTATGTCGGGCACCTGGCGCAGATGCCACTCCGCCCGGTCGTGGTCCCCGCGGGCGGCGAGGACCCACGCGGCCGCCGCGTGCACCGTCGGGTGCAGTTCGTTGCCGGTGTCGTCGGTGAGGGACGCGGCCGAGTCCAGGAGCTGTGCGGCCTCCTCCCAGGCGCCCAGCGCGTACTGCGTGAGGCCCAGCTGGAACATCGCGATGATCCGCAGCATCATCGGCCCGTCCCGGCAGATGAACACCGCTTCCCGCAAGTCCCGTTCGGCGCCCGCCAGTTCGCCCGACCACAGCCGCAGCAGACCGCGTCCGCAGAGCAGATCCACGTCGGCGGCGGTGACGAGGGAGGCGTCGGGCAGCTCCGCGACCACGGCGAGCCCGCGCCCGATGTCACCGCTGAGACCGTAACCGGTCATCCGGACGTAGCGCAGCATCGTGCTGGAGGCCCGCCGGGCACACAGTCGCAGGGACCGTCCGGCCCATTCTGCGGCGTCCAGGCCCTGGTTGAGGGACAGCGCCATGAAGCTGAGCATTCCGGCGATGTACGAGGCCGGCTCCGGGTCCGTCGTGGGGTCACAGTCGTTCCAGGCCTCGCGCAGCAGGGGCTCGGCCTGCCTGAGGTCGCCGTCGAAGGGCAGCATCATCGCCCGCGCGTACCGATGCGCGGCCGAACAGGCGTCCCCCGGCAGCTCGTCGAACACCGCCTGCGCCTCGTCGCGCCGCCCCTCCCACAGCAGCGCCTCGATCGCCTCGACGCCGTACCGCTCGCGGTCCCGCTCCGTACGGGCCAGCCTGCCGGCGTCGCGCAGCAGCGGGGCGGCGCTGCCCCAGCGCCGGGCGGCGGCCTCGGTCCGGGCGGCGTCGGCGAGCTGTCCGGCCAGCGCCTCGTCCGGGCCCTGCGCGGCGTGCACCAGGTGCTGGAGGCTGCCGTACGCCGAGTCCGACTGCCCGGCGGCGGCCCGGTGCAGCGCGTGCCGTCGTACGGGCCCGAGCGTTCGGTAGACGGTGGCGCGCAGCATGGGATGGGGAAAGGACACGCGGGGGCCGCCCGGCTCCGGTGTCTCGTCGAGCAGCCCGGCGCCGACCGCCTCGTCCAGCGCGGGCAGCGGATCCTTCAGCTCCGCGAGCCGGGCGGCCCTGTGCAGCGGGCAGGACATGCCGAGCACGCTCGCGGCGGCGGTCAGGGCCTGCGCCTCGGCGGTGCGGTCCGCCAGCCGCTGTTCGATCAGCCGCGCGTACCCGAGCGGCGCGGGCAGCGGGAACGCCGTGGACATCAGCCGGGCGGCCGGCACCTGTTCAAGCAGCGCTTTCACGTGCAGCGGGTTGCCGTCGGTGTGATCGAGCAGCCGTACGACAGCGGTAGGCGGCAGCGAACCGCCGCGGGCGGCGGCGAGCTCACCGACCTCACCCGCACTCAGCCCGCTCAACGACACCCGCAACGTCCCCTCACCGGTGAGCAGCCGCCGCAACCCCTCGGGCAGCGCCGGATCATCGGCCTCCCGCACGACGACGACCGTGAGCACCCGGTCGGCGCGCAGCCGGCGCAGGGCGAAGGCCAGCGCCTGGAGGGACGAGGAGTCCGCCCAGTGCGCGTCGTCCACGACGAGGATCAACGGCCCGGCGGTACGGGTCTGGAGTTCACCGAGTACGTCGAGCAGCCGGGCGCCGGCCGTCGGCGCGTCGGCTGCCGGGGGCCGGGGGAGGACCTGCTCGTCCTTCTCGGCGGGGGAGAGGAGCTGGTCGAGCAGCCCGAGCGGAAGCCCGGTCTCGTTCTCCTCCCCGCAAGCCCTGAGCACCTCGGCGTCAGGATGCGCGGCGACGAAACGCCCGATCAGCGCGGTCTTCCCGATCCCGGCGGGCCCGTCGACCAGCACGATCCGGGACGCCCCGGCGACAACGTGCGCCAACTGCCCGTCCAGAGCCGAGAGATGACTGCCCCGCCCGACGAACGGACTGCCCTGATCCCCCATACCGGCCACTCCCCCAAGCTGCCGCCGCGGGCCCCGTCGCCCTCTGCCACCCTCGCGTACGGGGGAGCACCGCTCAAGGGGCCACCTGGACCAATCCGGGGCGCCGCGGACATGGAGAACACGGTCGGGCAGCAGACGTACCCCACACGGAGGACTCCGACGCGTGCCCCTGCCCGGCGCCCGAGGACCAGGCCACTCAGCGCCGACTGCCCACCCACTCGCCCCCGCCGCCCCTACCCGTTCCCATCCCTGGGGGCTGCGCCCCCAGACCCCCTTTGTCCTCAAACGCCGGACGGGCTGACTATCCAGCCCGTCCGGCGTTTGAGGACAAGGCCCGTTCAGGGCCGTAGCGGGGGTTCGGGGGCGGCAGCCCCCGAGGATGGGAACGGGTAGGGGCGGCGGGGGCGAAAAAAGGTCCCGGAGCACACCACGACACGCTGCACCGGTGTCTGGCCCGGCCGAGGTGGACCAGGCAGCTCAGGCCGACTCGTTGAGCAGCCGCGCGAGGTGGTCATGGCCGGCGCCCAGCAGCCCCTCCAGCGGCACGACCCCCTCGTACCACCGCTTCTCGTACTCCCAGCACAGCCACCCGTCCCACCCATGCCGGGAGAGAACCTCGACACACTCGGCGAGCGGCAGAACACCCGCGCCCAGCGCCAGCGGGGTGGTGTCCTCGGCCGAGGCGATGTCCTTGACCTGGACGTATCCGAGATGCGGGGCGAGCGCCGCGTAGCTCTCCGAGGGCTGCTCCCCGCCGAGCCAGGTGTGCATGACGTCCCAGAGCGAGCCCACCTGCCGATGACCGACCGGACCCAGGACGCGGATCGCGGCGGCGCCCGTGCGATGCGAGTCGTGGGTCTCCAGGAGGATGCGTACGCCGAGATCGGCCGCGTACTCGGCGGCCGTGCCGAGTCTGCGGGCCGCCGCCGCGTCGGCCTCCTCGGGGGTCTGTTCGGTGCCGCCGCCCGGGAACACCCGGACGAAGGGGGCGCCGATGTCACGGGCGAGTTCGAGGAGCGTGCGGAGATCGGCCAGCACGGGCTCGTCGTCACCGGGGGCCGCGACCCGGACGTACCCGGCGAGACCGAGGATCTCGACGCCGGACGCCTTGAACTCGGCGGCCACATCGGCCCGTTCGGCCAGGGTGAGCCCGAGGTTGACGGGCTCTTCGGGGTGGGTGCGCAGCTCGACGCCGTGGTAGCCGTGGGCGGTCGCGAGCCGCAGGACATCGGGGAGGGGGAGACCGGGGACGCCGAGGGTGGAGAACGCCAGTTTCATGTCCACGGACCCTACCCGTCGCTCCGCCACTTCACCGGTCTGTCGTCCCGTGCAGGTCGAGGCGCCAGTCCTGGCCCACCAGATCCTTGCCGAAGGAACGGTGGGGCTTCTCGGTGGTGAGGACGAAGCCGTGGCGCTGGTAGACGTGGCGGGCGGCGGTGAGTACGTCGTTGGTCCACAGGACGACATCGCGGTAGCCGACCTCGCGGGCGAAGCCGACGACGGCCGCGACGAGCCGGTCGCCGATACCGAGTCCGCGCGCGTCCGGCTCGACGAGCAGCAGCCGCAGCCGGGCCGTCCCGGGCGCCTCGTCCCGTACGCACATCACGCACCCGACCGGCCGCCCGTCCAGCTCGGCGATCCACACCCGCTCCAGATGCGGGTCGTGGTCCTCGGCGAAGTCGGCGACGATCCGGGCGACCAGACCCTCGTAGTCGGTGTTGAAGCCGTACTCGGACGCGTACAGCGCCGCGTTGCGCTGCACGATCCAGCCGAGGTCGCCGGGGACGGGCTCGCGCAGCAGGACGTCCTCGCGGCGCGGCGGCCGGCCGTCGGAGAGGAGCGAGCGGACCGTGTGCAGTGCCTCCGCGAGCCGGGGCCGGTCGGCGGCGGGCACGGTGGCCAGCAGCGAGGCGATGGCCTCCGTGGAGCGCTCGTTCAGCAGGTTGGCGGTCTCGCGCCCGCTCACGGTGAGCGTCACGCGCCGCCGCCGGGGATCACGCTCCGAGGGAGCCCGCTCGATCAGCCCGTTCTCCTCGAACTTGTTGAGGATCCGGCTCAAGTACCCGGCGTCCAGGGTGAGTTCGGCACGGAGATCGGCGGCGTCGGTACGGGTGGAGTGCGCGAGTTCGTACAGGACGCGGGCCTCGGTGAGGGTGTACGGGGCGTAGAGGCTGCTGCTGTAGTCGAGCGCGCCGATGACGTTCGTGTAGAAGCGGTTGAAGGAGCGGATGTCCTGGACGGTCATGGACCACCTCGCGGGCGACGGGATAATCGATATCTGACTCAGTCAGAGATATTGCCGCTTCGAGGGTAGGGCGCGGGCGAGGTGTTCCTCAAGGCCCGGCAACGGAGCGGCAATGCCCGTCTTCGGCATCCCACGGCTTGGCCAACCCCATGCCACTCGTTGCTCACTTGTTCATCCGCCGCCCCTGACGCCTCTCGCCGCCCGAGGCGAAGAGTGAAAGGCCTGACCGGCCCAACAGGCTCAACAGGCTCAAGAAGGGGCAATCATGGCCGAGTTGACCCGTCGTAGACTCCTTGGCTCCGCCGCAGGCACGCTCGGCGGCGCCGCGGCACTCTCCCTCCTCCCGCCCAGCGTCCAGCAGGCCGTCGCGGCCGGACCGCCGCGGCACGGCTCGCTCGACGACATCGAGCACGTAGTGATGCTCATGCAGGAAAACAGGTCCTTCGACCACTACTTCGGCACCCTGTCGGGCGTACGGGGCTTCGCCGACCCGCACGCGCTGAAGCTCCCGAACGGCCGCTCGGTCTTCTACCAGCCGGACACCGTGAACCCGAAGGGCTACCTGCTCCCCTTCCACCTCGACACCCACACGTCGAGCGCGCAGGCGATCCCGTCCACGAGCCACGCCTGGTCGGTGCAGCACCAGGCGTGGAACGGCGGCAGGATGGACCAGTGGCTGCCGGCCCACCGCAAGGCGGACGGCGTCAACGGCCCCTACGTGATGGGCTATTACACGCGCGAGGACATCCCGTTCCAGTTCGCGCTCGCCGAGACGTTCACGATCTGCGACAACTACTACTGCTCGGTGTTCGGCCCGACCTGGCCGAACCGCCTGATGTGGATGACGGGGACGATCGACCCCGGCGGCAAGCAGGGCGGCCCGATCACCAGCAACGTGGCACCAACTCCGTACCGCTGGACGACGTACGCCGAGCGCCTCCAGGCGGCGGGCGTCAGCTGGAAGGTGTACCAGCAGGACGACGACTACGGCTGCAACATGCTGGAGCAGTTCGCCACGTTCAAGCAGGCGGCGCCGGGGTCGGAGCTGTACGAGCGGGGCGTACGTCCGCAGCCGGAGGGCACGTTCGAGGACGACGCCCGCAACGACCGTCTCCCGACGGTGAGTTGGATCATGCCGACGAGCTTCCAGTCGGAGCACCCCGACTATCTCCCGGCGGCGGGCGCGGACTTCGTGGCGTCGAAGATCGAGGCGATAGCGTCGAACCCGAAGGTATGGAGGAAGACGGCCTTCATCCTCAACTACGACGAGAACGACGGCCTGTTCGACCACGTGGCCCCGCCGACCCCGCCGGAGGGCACGGCGAACGAGTTCATCGGCGGCCTGCCGATCGGCGGCGGCTTCCGCGTCCCCGCGATCATCATCTCGCCCTGGACGGTGGGCGGTTGGGTGGCCTCGGAAGCCTTCGACCACACCTCGGCGCTCCAGTTCCTGGAGCGCTTCACGGGAGTCGAGGAACCGAACATCACCGACTGGCGCCGCGAGACCTTCGGCGACTTCACCTCGGCCTTCCGCTTCCGCGACTCCCGCCCCCGCCCGCCGCGCCTGCCGCACGACACGGCGGAGCAGCTGGAACGGGCGAAGGAGGAGGTGGCAACGTTGCCGAAGCCGACGCTTCCCGGGGCCGCGCAGTCGTTCCCGAGGCAGGAACGGGGGCACCGGCCGCACGTGTGAGGTGAGTTGAGGTGAGGTGACGGGCGGGGCGTCCGAGTCGTCGTCGGGGCGCCCCGTCCCACTTCGGCGAGAGTGGGGCGAAGGCGGTCCGGCGGAGTCACGTGGCCGTGCGGGTTCGCCGGGCCGTGGTGATCCGGACGAGGTGTTCGGTCTGGGCGTCGACGGCCTGGGGTCCGTTGCCGGTCAGCAGAGTGTGCTCGTCGTCCCAGACGACCTTGGCGGCGGCGGGGTTCAGGGTGAGGCCGACGTCGTACCCGGCCGCGTCCAGGGCGACATCGACGTAGTAGGGCAGACGGGTGGCTTCGCCGGGCACCTTGGGGTACTGCACCTCCAGCATCATCCGCTCGCCGTGGCGGGGGACCGTGGTGACGCGTGCGCCCTTGTACAGGTGCTGTTCGTCGGTGGTGACGGCGCCTTCGTCGTCGACGCGGTAGCGGGCGGAGGTCAGCGCGACGGGCGCGTGGCAGATGAGGGAGACCGGCACGGCACTCTCCCGGAGGGTGCCCAGCAGCTCGCCCATCCACGGGTTGTCGTGGAAGTCGACCATCGGCGCGTGTCCGCCGGGCATGTGGACGAACGCGAGGTCGTCGAGGGAGAAGTCGTCGCCCGAGTCGCGGTGCCGGCGGATCAGTTCGGGGATCGAGTGGTACTTGCGCTCCGGCAGGGATGCGAAGCCCGCGACGACCTCGTCCCTGATGGAGGCGGCCTCACGGTCGGTCCTGGGCAGGGCCTCGGAGACCGGGATACGTCCGAGATGCCGCCGGGCGAGGGCCAGTTCGGCGTTACGGCGTTCCAGCAGGGCGGGGTTCTTGGCGCGCAGCGTCTCGGGTCCGGAGTGCTTCGCCGCGCTCTGGATGGTCGTACGAGCGGTGGCACTGCCCAGGCTGCCGGCCGCGTGGAAGTTGAGGGCGAGGCCGTTGATGTCGAGCTGGGGCGGGTTGCCGTCGGGAGTGGCGAGGACGAAGTCGTAGTCGTTCTCGAACTCGGCCATGACCGCGGCGAGTTCAACCAGGAAGAAGCCGGTGGGGAGACCTGGGTGGCCGGCCGGCCTGCTCAGCGGCAGGGTCCGGGCGGAGGACAGGACGAACAGGGCCTGGGGGCGGGGCTCGACGGGACTGGACACCAGGGTTCCTTTTCCTTGTGGTCGGTGTGGGTCGGCGTGGGTCGGGGGTCAGGCGGGTACGCCGGAGCCGCGCTTGATGAGGGCGTCGAAGGAGCGGGCGGGCAGGAGCCGGCTGAGCAGGATCAGGGGGCGGGCGCCGAAGCCGACGCGGTAGCGGATGTGCGGACGGCGGCTCGTGGCGGCCTTGACCACCGCGTCCGCGATCACGGAAGGGGGAGAGGTCATCCGGGCCCCGTCCCGGGAGCTGCTCGCCAGGGACTTGGCCATGGCCTCGGCCTGCTCGGCGTACGGTCCGTGACCGGAGGTGACGCGCAGCTTGTCGGCCGCGATGGCACCCCACTCGGTGTGGATCGAACCGGGCTCGACGAGGACGACGTCGACGCCGAACCGCTTCAGTTCGAGGCGGAGCGCGTCGCTGAGCCCTTCCACGGCGAACTTGCTGGCGTGGTACCAGACCCCCATCGGCGTGGCGAAACGCCCGCCCATGGAGCTGATGTTGACGATCGTGCCGCTGCGCCGGGTGCGCATGTGGGGCAGCACGAGCTGGGTGAGGTGGGCCAGACCGAAGAGGTTGACGTCGATCTGGGCCCGTGCCTCGTCCAGGGGTACGTCCTCCAGGGCGCCGTAGGAGCCGTAGCCGGCGTTGTTGACCAGGACGTCGATACGCCCCTCGTCCTCGATGATCCTGTCGATCGCGGCCTTCGCCGAGGCGTCGTCGGTGACGTCCAGGGCCAGGGTGCGTACGCCGGCGGCGGTGAGGGCGCCCATCCGGTCGACGCGCCGCGCGGCGCCGTAGACGACGAACCCGGCCTTCTGCAGCCGGAGTGCGGTGGCTTCACCGATACCGGAGGAGGCGCCGGTGACCAGTGCGACTTTGTTCGACATGAGAGTTCCCTTGTTCGTGGCAGGCCCGCTGTGCGGGCCGTCGGCCGGGTCGGCTTCGCGTTGCCACAAACATAAGAGACCGCCGGTCTAAAAACAAGAGACCGCCGGTCTGAAATTCGAAGACTGCTGGAGGCTGCAAGAGACTGCCAGTCTGTAGACTCCGGACATGACCACGTTCCAGCGGGCGAGGAGTGAGGAACAGCGCCTGGCGCGCAGGCAGACGATCCTGCAGACCGCCGCGGCGATGCTCGTCGAGATGCCGGTCTCCGCGATGAGCCTCAATGAGCTGAGCCGCCGTGTCGGGCTCGCCAAGTCCAACGTGCTGCGCTACTTCGAATCGCGCGAAGCCGTGCTGCTCGACCTGCTCGACCAGAGCGCCCGCGACTTCCTGACGGAAGCGGGCGGACAACTCCGCTCACTGGTCGACGAGCGCGACCCTCTGGACGTCAGGACCGAGGCGGTGGCATCCGGGCTGGCCGCGTCCTTCGCCGCCCGGCCGATGCTGTGCGAACTGCTCAGCGCGCAGGCCGGCGTACTGGAGCACAACATCTCCGTCGAGGTCGCGACCCGATACAAGGAGGGTGCCCGCGACAGCCTGCTGGGCCTGGCCGGGTTGCTTCGCGACCTCTTCCCCGAGCTGGACCGACCACGTTCCGAGCAGGGCGCCAACCTGATCATCGTCCTGATCAGCGGCCTGTGGACCCACACCCACCCCGCGCCCGCGGTACGCGCGGTCTACGACGCCGACCCGAGCTTCGCGTTCATGGACTCGACTTTCGCGGACGCCCTGCACCAGGCGTTGTACGTACTGCTCACGGGCCTGCTGGCCCGTAGCTGACTGCCCCCGGTGGCCCGGTGGCCCGGTGGCCCGGTGGCCCGGTGGCCCGGAGGCCCGGAGGTCCGGAGGTCCGGAGGGTTCGGTGGGTTCGGTGGGTTCGGAAGGCGGGCCTCAGGCCCAGAACTCGTTGCTGCGGTCGATGTCCTCAAGGCACTCGTCGAGGTCGGTGATCCTGTCCCCGACGACCCGGAAGACGATGGAGGCGATCTCGTCGATCCGCCTGCCCTGGCGCTCGGCGGTGAAGCGGTGCACGGAGACCGCGTGCCCGCGCCCGTCGACAAGGACGTTCAGCAGTACGGCGCGCAGGGTGCCGTCCGTCTCCTCGGCGAGCCGCCGGTACAGCTCGATGATCGCGTCCTGCCCCTTGAAGTCCCCGGAGAGCGGGTGACTGCCAGGAACGTGCTGAGCGGCGTCCGCCGCGAGCAGGGTCCGCATGGTGTCCATGTCCCCGCGCGAGAAGGCGTCGTAACCTTTGCGCACGAGGGCTGCGTGCGGGTGCTCAGCCATGGTGATCGCCACCTTTCGGTGTGTGGGCGATGTCCGACTGACGGGGACCATTCTCCTCGGGTTGGGGGTGGTGTGCAGGTCAGGGTCGGAACCCGCCCCGGAGGGGGGAACCAGGGCAAGGCCGGGCGCGGCTTGCGGCACACGGAATCTCGCCCTGGACGACTATCCGTTCGTTCGGTCCGGGCGCGTGGATCAGCGAGTACGGAACATGTTCAAGCTGATCCGTCCGCACAGGGGTAATTCGGCGGCACGGGAACTCTGCGAACGCGCACGGCTGGTGACTCCCTGCGGCAAGTGCATGCCGGCCGACCAGCTCAGTTGGGGAATCGGTCGAGACACACTAGAGCGATTCGTGCAGCGCCGCTACAGTTGCCGGGTGGCTGAATCCGAGCGGACAACGGACACCAGCGACCTCGGTGAAAACGCACTGGTCGCGGCAGAATACGTGAGTCTACGTTCTGAAATCGTCAAACTCATCGAGCTGCAAGCGCAGTTGGTTTCCCTCACGGTGATCTCAGTGGGTGCCGTGCTCGGCGTCGCGGTCCAGGTCAACAACGCCAGTCTTGCCTTCGTCTATCCAGTACTGGCGCTCATACTGGGCATAGCCTGGCTCAACCATGCGCTCGCCATCCACCGATGCGCCAGATATCTCTCCCAGGATTTCGAACCACGCTGGGGCGACGGCGTGTTGGGGTGGGAGAGGTTTGTCCGCAGGAACCCACTGAGGTTCGGCATGTTCGGTTACTGGGGCATACGGTCGGTATTCATGGGTAGCTCGGTGGTGGCCACCATGATTGGCTGGAGCATGATCGAGGCGGATGCCCTGCAGTTGACCATCGGGGTCATCTCTACTCTTGTGACCGTTGCTACATTGGTCATGTTTGTGATCTGGCGAGAGGATTCACCTCAGGATCTGCTCGCCCAAGAGATCGATGTAACCGGTCTGGACACCCCAGTCACACGTGACGATCTGGAACTCGACAATGGTTGAGAATTGATGTGATCGGCTACTACGTTCACCACCTCGGTTCCGGGCATGTGAATCGCGCTGCCGCGATCGCCGCAAGAACCGAGACCACCGTGGCCGCGTTCTCGACCAGCCCGCCGCCGGTGGATTGGGCGGGCCCGTGGATCGGCCTTCCCGACGACGCCACCGTCCCGGACCAGTTGCTGTCCGACGTCACCGCAGGTGGCACGTTGCACTGGGCTCCCCGGCGGCATGAGGGTCTTCGAGCCCGGATGGGGATTCTGGGCGACCACCTTGCCCGTGGCGAAATTCGGCTCATGGTCGTCGATGTCTCGGTAGAAGTTTCCATGTTTGCTCGGTTGTACGGAATTCCCGTCATCGTGGTGGGCCAACCCGGCGATCGAAGCGACAGGCCGCATCGAGTGGCCTACGACATGGCCGAGCGACTGCTCGCCCCGTGGCCCGAGTTCGTCGCATCGAACTGGCCCAAGAGATGGCAGGAGAAGACCGTCCATCTGGGCGCCTTCTCCCGCTTCGACGACAGGGCTGCTGTGCGGACGGGGAGTGGTCGCCGGATCGTGGTGATGTGGGGTTCCGGAGGTTTGGACATCGGGATCGATGACATTCGCCGTGCCGCCAAGGCCAACCCCGACTGGCAGTGGGACGTCCTCGGCCCAGCTGTCACCCGCGCCGATCTGCCAAACCTTGTCTGGCATGGCTGGGTGGACGACGTCTGGTCGCGCCTCGGCGCAGCCGACATCGTCGTTACCCACGCGGGCCAGAACGCGATCGCCGAAGTCGCCGCCGCCCGGCGTCCAGCCATCGTGGTCCCGCAGAATCGCCCCCACGACGAGCAGCACGCCACCGCTGCCGCGCTTCACGACAGCGGAATCGGAGTTGTCGCCACAACGTGGCCGCAGCCGGAGGAGTGGCCGAGCCTGCTGGATCGAGCAATTGCCGTGGGAGGCGCCGGGTGGAGCCGGTGGTCACCCGGTGACGGCGCCCAGCGGGCGGCCACCGTGCTCGACGAACTGGCCGCGTAGCTTTGGAATGGTCGGCCGTACGAGGCCGACCCCGGCTTCCTCGGCCAGGGCACCGACCCTGCCGACCCCGAGGTCGAGAGGTCGCGAAGTCCGGCCGAGCGCCGAAAGGCCGGCCAGGGAAACAGCGTCAGAGGGCGGGTGGCAGCCAGGCTGGTTCCAACTTGTCGGCTGTCAGCGAGGCTGTCTCGCGGAGTTGGCCGGCCTCGGCTCCGGGGGAACAGTCCGCCATCCTGATCGGTCGGCAAGCGTGATCCCTTAATGCAGATGCCCCTGACTCCGGGGAGTTGTAGCGTCAGGCGCCGTGAGTACGGACATCTATGGCGCTATCGAGTTCCGCCATCCCGGGGTCGGCACGGACTATTACGAGGGCGAGCCCTGGGTCTGCGCAATGGATCTTTGGCCTCTGTACGACGAGACCGACTACGCGTCCTTCGGATGCCTCTTCGGGGTGCGCAACTACGCGGGTTACCGGCCGCTGGCCGCGGAACGTGGCCTGCCCGACGACTTGTCGAGCGGACTGCGCGAGCGACTCCAGCCCTGGGTGGCAGACGGTCACATGTCAGATGCCACCTGGGTCATCTGGGCCGAGATCGCGGGTCTGGATCCCGCAACTGCTCCAAAGCACTACACCGGCCGGCTCACTTGGTCGTCCCTGGCCAAGCCGTCAATTCTCCACCAGCAACTCGTCCCGGCTGAATGGCCCCCTGAGCTGATCGCCACGGTGGGGCCACGACCGGAACAACTCGAAGGAAGCGACCACTACGGCGAGTGGACCAGCGGAGACCTGCTCTGCCGGTACGAGTCGTTGGCAGCCGGTTCCGTCCTGGGGCCCAGGTCTCACTGGCCGCATGTGTTTGCCGTCATGAAGGCTCTGGCGGATCGCTTCGGTGAGGACGCCGTTCGACTTGTCGCGGCCTTCGACTGACCGAAAGCTCGTGACGGTGCGCAGTAGCACCGCAAGCGCCCTTGAGTGTCTCGTGGCAGTGGAGCGTGCAGTCGGGGTCTGTCGGTTTTCGAAGTCGCCGACGCGGATTTCAGGCTCGGCCGCACCCCTGTCCGATGTCCGAGCGAGCTACGCACCCTCGCTCTCACCGCGCAGGGAATGGATCATGCTCTGCAGGATCCGGAACGCGTCCGACTGCTCGGGCTCGGTCAGGCCGGACAGCATTCCGGCCTCGACGGACCGGACGGCCGCGCTCGCCTTCTCCAGGCTTCGTCGGCCGCGCGGTGTGAGCCGCGTGGGAAGCACCTTCCCGACGGGTGCCTCCGCGGGCCTGGTCACGTAGCCGTCTCGTTCCAGGGCCTGGAGCAGCACGTTCATCGTCTGCCGTGTCACGAACGCGCCCCGCGCCAGCTCGGAGTTCGACAAGCCCGGCCGCTGCGCCAGCAGTTCGAGGCAGGAGTAGTGCGTCACGCTCATCCCGAGTGGCCGCAGCACCTCCTCCATGGCCGTGCGGAGGGCGCTCGACGCTTCTTTCAGCAGGTAGCCCAGTGACGTCTCCAGGTCGACGCCGACACCTTCTTGACTCATGTCAGTATTCTGACATAGCTTGCGGCGTGTCAGTAAACTGACATGAAGAGAAGGAGTGTCATCATGCCCGCCACCGGTCCCGACTTCATCTCGCTCCAAGTGCGCGACCTCGACGATTCGCAGGCGTTCTACGAGCGGTACCTGGGCCTCGTCCGCTCGCCGGCCGGACCTCCGCACGCCGTCGTCTTCGAGACGAAGCCGATCGCGTTCGCACTCCGTGACGTCATCCCCGGCACCGACCTGGCGTCCGTCGCCCAGCCCGGCATCGGTGCCGCGATCTGGCTCCACGCCACCGACGTCCAGGCCATCCACGACGCGCTCGTCGCCGACGGCCACACCATCGCCTCCGCACCGATCGACGGCCCCTTCGGCCGGACCTTCACCTTCGCCGACCCCGACGGCTACCAGGTCACACTCCACGACCGAGCTTGATCGACCCAACGCCACCGGACGATCATCGGCGGTTGGGCCTGCGACAGGTCGACGCGCTTCACGGTGGGCGCGCGATGAACCGTCCGACGAGCGAGGCGCCGGAAGCACGGCTCGGGTCCGGGCGCCCACCCGGACAGTCCGGAAGCCGGAAGAGAGCGGAGGGGGTCTCAGGCCCAGAACTCGTTGGCCCGGTCGATGTCCTCGACACACTCGTCGAGGTCGGTGACCTTGTCCCCGACGATCCGGAACACGATGGCGCCGGGCTCGTCGATCCGCCTGCCCTGACGCTCGGCGGTGAAGCGGTGCACGGAGACCGCGTGCCCCCGGCCGTCGACGAGGATGTTCATCAGCACGACACGCATACTCCCGGCCGTCTCCTCGGCGAGCCGACGGTACATGTCGATGATCGCGTCCTGCCCCTTGAAGTCCCCGGAGAGGGGATGACTTCCGGGTACGTGCTGGGTACAGTCCGCCGCCATCAGTCCGCGCAGTGTGTCCATGTCCCCGCGCGAGAAGGCGTCGTAACCCTTGCGTACGAGGGCTGCGTGCGGGTGCTCAGTCATGGTGATCGCCACCTTTCGGTGTGTGGGCGATGTCCGACTGACGGGGACCATTCTCCTCGGGTTGGGGGTGGTGCGCAGGTCATCCCTCACGAACGGCCGGCGGTGCACCGTACAGAGGAGCGACGAATTCCGCGAGATCGCGGAGATACGACAGACCTGGGCGCCCCGAGAGCTGCCTCTCGCCGACGACCGCGAACCCCGAACGGGCCAGCACGGCCCGCGATGCCGCGTTGTCGAGCGTGGTCGCGGCACGCAGGGTGGCCAGCCCGTAGCGATTGGCGGCGAGACCGCACAGCTCCCGTACGGCCCAGGTGGCCAGCCCCCGGCCCGCGGCGCGCTCCGCGATCCGGTACCCGAGATCGGCACCGCCGTCCGCCACATCCACGAGATTGATCCGCCCCAGCACCTCACCCTCGGCGCCGACGAGCACGTGGAAGTAACAGACCCCGGCCTCCTGCTCGGCGAGCAGCGCACGATGCCGCTCGTCGAACCGGGCGAAGTAGTCGTCCCCTCGGTCGGGGATGGACGCGGCGAAATAGCCCCGGTTCTCCTGCTCGAAGGCGAGCAGCGCGGGGGCGTGACCGGGTCGGAGCAACTGGATCTCGGGCATGGACACGCTCAGGAATATAGGCACCCTGACCACCAGCCGGCCTTCGCTTTTTTTCCCGGCACTCCCTCCAGCGCCGACCGCCACCATCCAGCCGGTCCGGCGTCTGGGGACGAGGGAGTTCGGCCCGCCTTTTCCCGCTCACCCGGGCGGGCCGCGCTTCAGGACGGGCTTGGGCATTCCGGCCGGTCCGGCGTCTGGGGACGAGGGAGTTCGGCCCGCCTTTTCCCGCTCACCCGGGCGGGCCGCGCTTCAGGACGGGCTTGGGCATTCCGGCCGGTCCGGCGTCTGGGGACGAGGGAGTTCGGCCCGCCTCTTCCCGCCCGCCCGCGGGGGCCGCACTTCAGGACCGGCCAGCACCCTCCAGCCCGTCCGGCGTCTGAGGGCGAGCGAGTTCAGCCCACCTCTTCCCACCCACCCCCCACCGCACTTCAGCACCGGCCGCCACCCCCCCAGCCCGTCCGGCGTTTGAGGACGAGCGCGTTCAGCGCGAAAGGGGGGTCTGGGGGCGCAGCCCCCAGGGATGGGACGGGTAGGGGCGGCGGGGGCGAAAAACCCACCCCTTACCCCCGAGGCACCCCCGAAGACCCCCGAACCATCAACTCCCCCCGAACCGTCGCGATCCCCCCAGGCGGCGGCTCCTCCCGCCCCATCGCGATCCGCCCCGCCCGAGCCCCCGCCTCCGACAACGGCAACCGCACCGTCGTCAACGAAGGCACCGCATCCACACTGAACGGCAGATCATCGAACCCGGCGACGGACACGTCGTCCGGAATCCGCCGCCCCGACTCCCGCAGCGCCGCACACGCCCCGATCGCGACGGAGTCGTTCGCGGCGACGACAGCCGTGAGCGACGGATCCCGCCGCAACAGCTCCAGCGTGGCCTCGTACCCCGACCGACGGTCGTACCGCCCATGAACAGTCCACCGGGGATCTTCAGCAATCCCATGACCGGCCAGCGCCGCCCGATGCCCCTCCAGCCGATGCCGAGTCGTCGTCCGCTCCTCCGGCCCCGCGATGTACCCCAGCCGCCGATGCCCGAGCCCGATCAGGTGCTCAGTCAGCTCCTGACCACCACCCCGGTTGTCGAACGTCAGCGCGATCGCCGACGTGTCCGGCGCCGGCGGACGCCCGCACAGCACCACCTTCGTGCCCGCCTCCTCCAGCCGCCGCAGCTTCGCCGAGACCGCCGCGAGATGCGGCGGGTTCTCCACCGCGCCCCCGGTCAGCACGACCGCCGCCGCACGCTGCCGCTGCAGCAAGGTCAGATACGTCAGCTCACGCTCCGGCGAGCCGCCTGTGTTGCACACCACAGCCAGCCGCTCGCCACCCGCGCGCCCGCCGGGGCCCGACACCTCCGACTGGATCGCGCTCGCCATGATCCCGAAGAAGGGGTCGGCGATGTCGTTGACCAGAATCCCGACCAGGTCGGACGTGGCCGCGGCGAGCGCGCTCGCGGGCCCGTTGAGCACGTAGTCCAGCTCGTCCACGGCCCGCAGCACCCGCTCACGGGTGGTTGCGGCCACGGGATAGTTCCCGTTCAGTACGCGCGACACCGTCGCGGGCGAGACCTGCGCGCGGGCCGCCACGTCCGCCAGGGTCACCGTCATCTCGTCGTCCTCCGGTCGCGCATCTTGTCGTCTATCGCGTCGCTGTGAGTTGTCGTATTTTGCGTCTTCGCGTCCATACAGATGCAGACCCTATGACCTTCGAAGGACCGCCGACGGACCTTCGGTGGAGCCTCGACCGGCCGTCGAGGAACCTGCGGCCCCCGACTGTTCGCACCCCCGAACAATTCGGCCTCTCTGTGCTCTTGTCCAGACCGCTGCACAGAGGCTAGCTTCTCCCTAGATAGAAAGCGCTTGCTGTAACGCTTGCCAGTTGGGCTGCCGGGGGCGGCTCTCCCACCGGGCGTACGCGGCGCGTCGGCGCGTACAACCGCGTAACCCCGCCCCCTGTGGCACCTACGAAGGGAAAGACGTGACACGCAAGACGGTGCGTATCGCCATGAACGGCGTGACCGGGCGCATGGGCTACCGCCAGCACCTGGTCCGCTCGATTCTCGCACTGCGCGAGCAGGGTGGTCTAGACCTTGGTGACGGAACAGTGCTGTGGCCGGAACCGATCCTGGTCGGCCGCCGCGAGCACGTACTCAAGGGCCTCGCCGAGCAGCACGGCCTGGACCCCGAGAACGTCTCCACGGACGTCGACGCGGTCCTCGCCGACCCGACCGTCGACATCTACTTCGACGCCCAGGTCACCTCCGCCCGCGAGGAGTCGATCAAGAAGGCGATCGCCGCGGGCAAGCACATCTACACGGAGAAGCCCACCGCCACCGGCCTCGACGGCGCCCTGGAGCTGGCCCGCCTGGCGAACGCGGCCGGTGTCCGCCACGGCGTCGTCCAGGACAAGCTGTTCCTCCCGGGCCTGCTGAAGCTCAAGCGCCTCATCGACGGCGGCTTCTTCGGCCGCATCCTCTCCATCCGGGGCGAGTTCGGCTACTGGGTCTTCGAGGGCGACTGGCAGAGCGCCCAGCGCCCCAGCTGGAACTACCGCTCCGAGGACGGCGGCGGCATCGTCGTCGACATGTTCCCGCACTGGGAGTACGTCCTCCACGAGCTGTTCGGCCGGGTCAAGTCCGTCCAGGCGCTCACCGCCACCCACATCCCGCAGCGCTGGGACGAGAACGACAAGCCGTACGACGCCACAGCCGACGACGCCGCCTACGGCATCTTCGAACTCGAAGGCGGCGCGATCGCCCAGATCAACTCCTCCTGGACGGTACGGGTCAACCGCGACGAACTCGTCGAGTTCCAGGTCGACGGGACCGAGGGCTCGGCCGTCGCCGGTCTGCGCAACTGCCGTGTCCAGCACCGCAGTTCCACGCCCAAGCCGGTCTGGAACCCCGACATCCCGGCCACCTACTCCTTCCGCGACCAGTGGCAGGAGATCCCGGACAACGCCGAGTTCGACAACGGCTTCAAGG
Source organism: Streptomyces sp. NPDC002680 (assembly GCF_042889145.1). Classification (NCBI taxonomy): domain Bacteria; kingdom Bacillati; phylum Actinomycetota; class Actinomycetes; order Kitasatosporales; family Streptomycetaceae; genus Streptomyces; species Streptomyces sp. NPDC002680. Next base: position 308,711 of record NZ_JBIAQP010000011.1, on the reverse strand, counting down.
CCCAGTGGGAGCTGTTCCTCAAGCACGTCTACGCCGACGCCCCTTACCAGTGGGACCTGCTGGCCGGCGCCCGTGGTGTCCAGCTCGCCGAACTGGGCCTGAAGTCCTCGGCGGAGGGCGTCCGTCTCGACGTACCGGAGATCGCGCTGTGACCATCCAACTCCCGGACGCCAGCGGTGCGTTGAGCGCGTACGAACCGCGCTCCACCCCGCTCGCCCTCACCCCCGGCACCCCCTTCACCTCTCGTACGGTCTACTCGGCGGCCCACGTCGTCGCCGACCCGTACGCCGACGTGTCCCCGGACTCCCCGGCCGCCGTCGACTGGGACGCGACCCTCGCCTTCCGCCGCCACCTCTGGTCCCACGGCCTCGGCGTCGCGGAGGCCATGGACACCGCCCAGCGCGGCATGGGCCTGGACTGGGCGGGCGCGGCCGAGCTGATCCGCCGGTCCGCCGCCGAGGCGAAGACGGTCGGCGGGCTCATCGCCTGTGGCGTCGGGACCGACCAACTCACCACCCCCGGCGCCTCCTTGGCGGACATCCGCAAGGCGTACGAGGAGCAGCTCGCCCTCGTCGAGGAGGCGGGCGCCAAGACGATCCTGATGGCGTCCCGGGCTCTCGCCGCCGCTGCGAAGGGGCCCGAGGACTACCTCGACATCTACGGCCACCTGCTCCGCCAGTCCGCCGAGCCGGTGATCCTGCACTGGCTCGGCCCGATGTTCGACCCGGCCCTGGAGGGCTACTGGGGGTCGAGCGACCTCGACGCGGCCACCGACACCTTCCTGGACGTCATCGCCGCCCACCCCGACAAGGTCGACGGCATCAAGGTGTCGCTGCTCGACGCCCAGCGCGAGATCGACATCCGCCGCCGCCTCCCGCAGGGCGTGCGCTGCTACACGGGCGACGACTTCAACTACCCCGAGCTGATCGCGGGCGACGAGAAGGGCTTCAGTCACGCCCTGCTGGGGATCTTCGACCCGTTGGGGCCGTTGGCGGCGGAGGCGGTGCACGTCCTCGACACCGGGAACACGGCCGGCTTCCGCGAACTCCTCGACCCCACGGTCGAGTTGTCCCGCCATCTCTTCCAGACGCCGACCCGCTTCTACAAGACGGGGGTCGTGTTCCTGGCCTGGCTCGCGGGCCACCAGTCGCACTTCACCATGGTCGGCGGATTGCAGTCCGCCCGCTCCCTCCCGCACTTCGCCCGCGCCTATCAACTCGCCGACGGACTGGGCCTGTTCCCCGACCCGAAGCTGGCGGAGGAGCGGATGAAGAACCTGCTGTCCCTGTACGGAGTGACCCAGTGAGCACCGACGACCTCGCCCGCTTCAGCATCAACCAGATGACGGTCAAGCAGCTGTCGATGCCCGAACTGGTCGACGCCTGCGGTCAGTTGGGCATCGGCAACGTCGGCCTGTGGCGGGAGCCCGTCCAGTCGTACGGTCTGGAGGCGACGGCCAAGCTGGTCCGCGACGCGGGTCTGACCGTCACCACCCTCTGCCGCGGCGGCTTCTTCACGGCCATCGACCCGGAGGAGCGGGCCAGGGCGCTGGACGACAACCGCCGCGCCGTCGACGAGGCGGCGACGCTCGGCACGGACACCCTGGTTCTGGTCTCGGGCGGCCTCCCGGCCGGCTCCAAGGACCTGTACGGCGCCCGCGAGCGCATCGCGGACGCCCTGGCGGTCCTGGGCCCCTACGCCGAGACCCATGGCGTGAAGCTGGCCATCGAGCCCCTCCATCCGATGTTCGCCTCGGACCGCTGCGTCGTCTCGACGCTCACCCAGGCCCTCGACCTCGCGGAGCGCTTCCCCGCCCACCAGGTCGGCGTCACGGTGGACACGTACCACATCTGGTGGGACGACAACGCGCCCGCGCAGATCGCCCGCGCCGGCGCCGGTGGCCGTATCCACACCTTCCAACTCGCCGACTGGACAACCCCGTTGCCCGAGGGTGTCCTCAACGGCCGGGGTCAGATCGGCGACGGCTCGATCGACATGCGGGAGTGGAGGACGTACGTCGAGGCGGCCGGTTACACCGGTGCCATCGAGGTCGAGCTGTTCAACGACGCGCTGTGGGCCCGGGACGGGCGCGAGGTGCTCGCGGAGACCGCGGCGCGGTTCGTGGAGCACGCGGCGTAATGCATACGGCCGTCCGCGCCCGGTGAACAGGCGGATCACCGGGCACGGACGGTTCCCTCCCCTAATAACGACTTCAGGCGCGGATCTCGATGCCGTGGGAGCGGTCGTCGGTGAGGATCTCCATCAGGGCGCGGTGTTCGGTGCGCAGCCGGTCGACCTTGCCGGTGACCTTGTTGCGGACCTCCAGCTCACAGCTGGTGATCTTGGTGTTGAGGCAGTGCTTGATGCCCCCGGGCGGGTTGTAGTAGTTGAGCCCGACGAACTGCTCCTTCGTGGCGAGGAAGCGGCCGTTGACCGTCACGGTGTCGTCGCCCGTGCTGAAGTCCCAGTGGAAATAGCCGAATTGGGCCTTTGCGGTCAACGCCCGCCGCATCGAGACGAGTTGGTACTCGCGGTCGTCGTGCCGCAGGACGAGGAAGGTCGCCAGCGGGGTCCGTACCGGGCCGATCTTCGCCCGCGCTGTGACGATCTCCAGGAAGCTGTCGGGGGCGTCGTCGAACCCGGCGACCTGCCCGAAGGCGTAGTAATCCGTGTGCTGACTGCCCCAGTTGTGGTTCTGGCTGCCCGTCCAGCCGTCCACCTCGACCGTCTCGCCGTCGACCGTCAGTGAACCGTCGAAGCGGGCCAGCGGCATCCCGACCAGGCTCTTGGCCTTGGGGAAGCCGCCCGCGTACATCTTCTGCGGCAGCAGGAACAGCGGCGGCTCGGTGCCCTCGTACGTCAGGTCCCAGCCGATGCCGCCGTTCGGTCCCGTCGCCTCGCCCTTGAGCCGGCCCGGTTCCAGGACCCGGTCGGCGACGCGCGCGCCGAACACCCCGCGCCGGAAGTCGCATTCGGCGATCGGGTGCTCCTCCTTGGCGACCACGTGCCGGCCCGTCACCCCGTCGAAGTACACCGCCCACAGCTCACCGATGGCCGCCTCCGGCATCCCGGCCGGGCTGAAGACGGTGTAGCGGATCCAGAAGGCGCGCGGCTCGGTGGGATGGTTTCCGCGCTGGTAGAAGCTCTCGTAGTGGCCCTGCGGGCGGGCCGGGTCGTACTGGACCGTGTTGAGCGGCAGGGTGTGCGGATCGTCCTGGCGCGTCACCATCAGAGGCTCCAAATGCGTTGTCGTGGACGGAGGTTGGGGTTCTTCTTGGCGAGGCGCACTAATGAACGGGATGGCGTGGGCGGCGGTCGTGGAGTGTCATCACCATGCCGTAGCGGGGGCGCAGGGTGATCGTCGCGTGGTCGACGACCCGGTGGGACGGGACGTGCCGGAACTCGTAGCGCTGCAGCAGCGCGGCGAGCAGCAGGTGCGCCTCCATGAGCGCGAAGTGCTTGCCGATGCAGAGGTGCGGGCCCGCGCCGAAGGGCATGTAGGCGAACCGGTGCCGTTTCGGACCGGAGTTCTCCCGGGCCCGGAAGCGGCCAGGGTCGAAGCGTTCCGCGTCCGGCCAGTGCGCCGGATGGCGGTGGATGTTGTGCAGGTTGACCAGGACGCGCGAGCCCGCCGGCATCCGGTGGCCGCCCAACTCGGTGTCCTTGAGGGTCAGTCGGGGCACGATCGGCGCCGACGGATACATCCGCAGCGACTCCTCGAAGACCTGGAGCGTGTACGGCATGGCGCGCAGGTCCTCGACGGTGGGCAGACGTCCGCCGAGGGCGTCGTCGACCTCGCGCTGCACGGCCGTCAGGACGTCACGGTGGCGGGAGAGGAGGTAGAAGGTCCAGCTGAGGGTGACCGCGGTCGTCTCGTGACCGGCGGCGAAGGTGGTGATCACCTCGTCGCGCAGCTGGCGGTCGTCCATGCCCTTGCCGGTGTCCTCGTCCCGGGCGGCGAGGAGCATGTCCAGCAGATCGTCGGACCGGACGTCCGCGCTCTCCGACTCCGCCTCGGCCCGGCGTTCGCGGATGATGCGGCGGATCAGCGCGTCGATGCCGTCCATGACCTCCCGGAACCGCCGGTTGCGCGGGGTCGGCCAGTGCGTGGGCGGGCTGAAGGGGTTCTGGAGGCGGTCGAAGGCGAAGTTGATCGCCACGTCCACGGCGTCCGGCCCGAGTTCGCCGGAGCCCTCGGTGATATCGGTGCTGAACATGCACCGGCTGACGATGTCGAGCGTCACCCGCATCAGCTCGGTGTGCAGATCGACGGCGTCCCCGGTGCGGTAGGTGGCCGCCATGTGGGTCAGCTGGTCCTCGACCGAGGCGGACATCGTACGGAACATCGAGGCGAGGGCCTGTTTGCTGTAGATCGGCTGCATCATGCGCCGGTTGGTCATCCAGCTCTCGTGGTCGCTGCTGGTCAGCAGGCCCTCGCCGAGCACCAGGCGCAGCGGGTTGTCGGGGCCGAGCTTGCCGTAGGCGGCGCTGTCGGTCAGCACCTCGCCGGCCAGCTCCGGGCTGGACACCCCGTGCACGGAGACCGGCCCGAGCCGGTACCGGACGAGGTCACCACCCTCGCGCCAGCCTTCGCGCATCGCGGCGAGGATGTCCCGCCGGAAGGCCGGCACACTGCCGAGCAGGGGCAGTCCGCGCACCTCGGGAGCGAGTTGGTACTTCACCTGCTGGTTCACGTGGCCGCTCATTTGCTGCCCAGGGCGCAGACCCAGCCCAGCGAACGGCGGGGCTCGGCGACGAACCGGGTGTCCTTGAAACCGGCGACATCGAGCAGCGCCACGAGTTCGGCGCCGGACAGGATGCGCAGCCCGTCCTGCTCGGACCGCTCGGTGAAGCGCCGCCCGAACAGCCGCTGGGTGAGCGTCGGTACGGTCGCTGCCTCCCGGCTCATCTCCAGAGTGATCGCCAACTGCCCACCGGGCTTGAGGACTCGGTACGCCTCGGCGAGTCCACGCAGCGGGTCCGGCCAGAAGTAGAACGTCTCGATCGCGCTGACCCGGTCGAACACACCGTCCTCGTACGGCAGTTGCCCCACATCCCCCTGCCGGATCGCCACCCGGCCCTGCCCGACGGCGGCGGCGTTGCGCCGTACGGCCTGCCGGACCATGGTGGCCGAGTAGTCGAGCCCCGCGACGAACCCCAACTCGGCCCGCCGGGCGAGCAGTTCGACGGCCATCCCGCTGCCGCAGCCGAGGTCGAGCACATGATGGGTGCGGCGGACGTCCAGATGCTCCGCCGACCACCGGGTGAGCCCGCGGTGCTGCACGGTCATCAGATGCCCGACCAGGGCACCCGGCGTACCTGCCGGGCGCCGGAAGTTCTCCTGCAGCAGACGGTAGGGACCTCTGGTCAGTGTGTTCGTGCCGGGCATGGGGCTCCCCCTCGTTTCTCTCGGTCTCCACCAGGTTTTACGATCTCTCGCCGTGACGTCCCTCGCGAGGATTTGCGGGGAATTGGGGGCGAGTGTCAGAGATACGCGAGTGTCAGTGCTCGCGCCGCACGTTCCGGTCCAGCCGGTCGAGGTACCGGCGCAGCACCACCCGCCCCGCTCCACCGAACGGCAGCGTCGGAGCGGCCGACCGATGCCAGGGCAGAGACAGGCCCCCACCCACCCCACCCCCGACCAACTGCCGTGCCACATAAGCCCCGTGGGCGATGGACAGCGCCAGCCCGTGCCCGCAGCACCCCCCGATGAACCACATCCCGGGAACTCCGGCGAGCGGCCCGACAACGGGCAGATCGTCGAGGGTGACGCCGATCCGGCCGGTCCACCGATGCGTGACGGCGGTGTCCGCGAGCAGCGGATGCAGGCCGCGCATGCGCTCGGCGAGCCACCGCCAGGTCGCAAGGCGGGCCCTGTCGTCCTTCCGTGCCCCGGCAGTGCCAGGAGGCCGCCCCGGCAGCGAGGCCCGTCCGCCCCCCACCACCAGCCGCCCGTCAGGCGTCAGCCGGAAGTACGGTGCCAGCCGCCCCGCATCGACCAGCGCCGCCCCCGACGCCTCCCCGAGCACCTCGCGCACCGTCGGCTTCAACGGCTCGGTGGCGATGGCGTGCACCTCGAGCGGGGCGACCGTGCCGACCGGGAGCCCGAGGGCACCGGCCCCGCCGTTGACCGCGAACACCCCGGCGCCCGTACGGAGTTCACCGCGCGGAAAGACCAGCCGGGTGCCGCCGCTGCCGGTGCCGGACCGGCCGACGACCGGTGAACGCCCGTACAGCCGGGCGCCGTTGGCCACGCAGGCCCGCGCGAGCGCGGCGGTGAGAAGCGCGGGGTCGAGGGTGGCCGTCTGCCGGTACAACAGCCCCGCCTGGCACGGCACGTCGATGCGCTCGCGCACTCCGGCCGCTGACAGCGGCGGTACGTCCAGGCCGAGGGCGCGACAGGCCGCCGACTGTCCGGACAGCCGGGCAAGTCCCTCCGGTGAGCGGGCGACGACCAGTTGTTCGCCGGTGCGCACGGGCACGTCGAGGGTGCGGCACAGCTCCAGGGCGTCGGCCACCGCGTCCTCGCTGGCCCGGTGCATACGACGGGCCGTGTCCGGGCCGAAGCGGCGGATCGCGCTGTCGACGGGCGGGCCTGCCCGGGGCCCGAGGAGCCCGGTGCCGTGGCCGCTGGCACCGGCCGCCGGATGGCCCGCGTCGACGACGGCGACATCGGTGCCGGGTGCGTACCGCAGCAGGTGGTACGCGGTGGAGAGGCCGGCCAGACCGGCACCGACGACGGTGAAGTCGGCGCTCACCAGGCCTCGTACGGAAGGGAGTTGATGATCCTCGGGACGCCCGCCCCGCCACGGCGGAGCCACCACCACAGGCACCCCCGGGTACGACCGCCGCTCACCCATGTCGCGCCCCGCTCCGCCCATGGAAGCCCCGGTCGTACCAGAGCAGCGGATGCCCGGTGCCGGTGTGGGCGGCGATGACCTCGCCGACGACCAGGTGGTGGTCGCCGTACGCCCGTACGTCCGTCACCGCGCACACGGACCAGGCGAGGGCGTCGGCGCGGACGGGCACCCCATGGACGTACTCCGCCTGTTCCTCGCCGAAGCGTTCGGCGGCGGTGGCGAGGGGGTCGGCGCAGCGCTCGGCCCAGGGGCGGTGCCGTTCGTCGAGGACGTGCAGGGCGAAGGAGCCGTGGTCGCGGAGGGCGGCGAGGGTGCGGGAGGCGTTGGCCAGACAGAGGGACATCAGGGCCGGTGCCGCCGAGACGGCCGCCGCCGAGGAGACCGTCGCGCAGGCCGGGCGCCCGTCGGCACCCCGGGTGGTCACGACGCACACGCCGGACGCCAACTTGGCGTACATGTCGAGGCATTGGGTGACACCGGGCCGCGTCGCCAGGGACGGCAAGGAGGACAGGGACGACACCGGGTCAGCCATGCCGGGACGCGGTGAGGTCCAGGGGGCTCATCGGGGTCACCCGGCCCATGAGCCCTTCGAGGATGCGCAGGATGTTGTCCCGCAGCGTGCTCTCGGCGACGGGGTCGAGGATCTCCGCGAGGGAGGGGATGCCGAGGTCGAAACCGGACCGGAAGGTGACCACCGTGCCCTCCTCCTCCCGCTCCTCGCACACCCAGGAGCCCTGGAAGACCTCGAAGTCGCCCTTGATCTGGTCGAACTCGACGGTCAGCGTCTCCGGGACGAACCGGTCGCGTTCGCTCCACCGCATCAGCCCGTTGCGGAAGATGACACTCCAGTCCGACCTGAGCGACCCGTCGGCCTCCGGCGGATGGACCACGACCTCGTCCACCTTGTCGGTCAGCTCGGGATAGCGCCGGAAGTCACAGATCAGTTCGTACGCCTGACGGGCCGTGCGCTCCTCGACGACCACCTGGACGATTACTTCGCGCATGCGAGATGTACTCCTTTTCTGATGGCTGCCGGGATGATCAGAGTGCGTTGGTCTCCCGTCCGAGCCGCCATAACGCACTCGGCCGCACTCCACCCTGAAAGGCGATGTACTCGGGCAGCACGACATGCGGCGCCCATTTCTCCTTGTATTCGAGCTGCGCGGCGGCCGGATAGACCCGCTCACCACGCTCGCCGAGAAAACGCACGACACGCGCCACCATGCCACTTGCACCTGGTGCCTCAAGGGATGGCTCAAGCCCGACGAAGGGAGTGAATCCGAAATGCAGCCACTCGCCGCCCTCCCCGCGGAATCGCTCGATGGCGGTCGAGTTGAGGAGTTCCATGGTGCCGGGCGGGGCGTCGGCGCGACGGCGACTGAGATCGTGCAGCCAGCCCGGGCGGCTGCCGAAGGCGGGGGAGTAGCTGATGTACCCCACGACGCGTCCGTCGACGGTACCGGTGAAGACCCTCTGATGTTTCTGCTCGGGTCCGTCACGTTCCCCGACGAGAAACCGGAGTTCCTTGGCGTGCTTCCCCTTCCCCAGCAGCCATTCGCGGTCGATGAGATCAAGCACGTCCGAAGATTCCCCGGGCGGGACCTGGGCGACCTCCACCCCCGCCCGCCGGGCCCGGGAGATCTTGTTCCGCAGCCGCACGAACGGCGACCCCCGCAGGGTGAACCGCGCCAGATCGACGGCGTACGAGGCCCCGATCTGGTTCACGGTGAACCCGTGGTCCGCGTACAACTGAGCGTCATCGGCCTGGAGTTGTACGGCGATGACGCGCCGCTGCCCGCCCGCCGCCCGGTCGAGAAAGGCGTCCAGCAGCCCGGCACGGTCACCGGGGGCGGCGAAGGGGCCGCCGAGCTGCAGCAGATGCCGTCCCGCCGGACGAAAGGCGCAGACGCCGTCGTACCGGTCGTCGACAAAGAACTCGTTCCCGCTGTTGAGGGCGAGAAAAGCACTGGGATTGTCGGCGTGCGCCGACACCAGATCAAACGCGGACGGCATCGCTCCCCTTCCCGTCGTAGGCCCGCTGGAATGCTGCGAAGTCCGGATGGGTGCACGGCTCGAAGGGCACCCCGAAGGGTTTGAGGGAGTTCCCGAAGAGGGCCCGGTCGCCCATGAGATGGATCGGCAAAGCGAGCAACGTCCATTCCGCGCCCACCAGCCAGCTCCACAGCCCCGCGAAAACGGCCCAGGTGACCAATGAGTGCATGAGGTTGTAGGCGACGTAGTACCCGCGCCCGACCCGCCCGTCCGGACTTCTTCGATAGGCGATGGCGCCCGGGATGTACCCGATGAGATCGATGACGAGAAACAGGGAGACGAAAAGCCACCAGCGGATCTCGGAAAGATGCGTCAGGGCGGCGGCGGAGGAAACGGCGAGAGCGACCGACCACTCAAGCCGGGCGAGCCGAGACGTGGTTCTGGTGTAGAAGAGATTCCTGGCATCCACAAAAGCCCCCGTACACCCGGAGTGAGACATTCTCACCTGTCTTACGGCCCGGGTGCGGGGCGTCCCTCGCGGGAATATCGGACCGGGGTCAGTTCCCCGGCGGAGGCCCGTAGAACTCGGCGGGATCGCCCCCGAGGGCGGCCTTCACGAAGCGGCTGGGGTCGTCGACCAGGACCTCGATGGTGCCGGCCTGTACGCCGTCGAGGCTGGCTCGGGCGACGTCGGCCGGGTCGATCATGGGAGCGTCGCGTCCCGCCATCATGTCGGTGTCCGCGGCGCCCAGATGCACACCCTGGACAAGGGTCCGCTGACCGGCGAGCTCAAGGCGTACGCCGTTGGTCATGTTCCACTCCGCGGCCTTGGCCACGGCGTAGGACCCCGTCCCCTCGGTGGCGACCCACGACAGCACGGACAGGATGTTCACGACCGCTCCTCCACCGCCCGCGGCGAGGGCCGGCGCGAAGGCGCGAATGACCCGGAGCGTGCCGAAGAGGTGGGTCTCCAGGTCCTCCCGGATGGTGTCCAGGTCGTCGGTCATGAGGTTGGCCCCGGTCGCGATGCCGGCGTTGTTGACCAGCAACGTGACGTCCTGTGCCGCCTCGGCGGCGTTCACGATCGACTTCTTGTCCAGCAGGTCCAGGTACAGCGGCGTGACCCGCGGGTCGGTCGGGTCGATCAGCTCCGGGCGCCGGGCGGTGGCGTAGACCTTCCTGGCTCCCCGGGCCAGCAGTTGATCGACGAAGCGTCGACCGATCCCGCGATTGGCTCCTGTCACGAGCGCGGTGGAACCGGCGATGTCCATGTTCGTTCCTTTCGGCGGGCGGTGGGAGATCGCGTCCGCCCGGTGCCGCCTACGCTAAAACCTGACGTCAACGTGAAGGGCAAGTCGTGACGGGCGACAGCGCGAGCAGCACGAGCAGCGGGAGGGGCCGGATGCGTATCGGTGGACTGGCCCAGAAGGCCGGAGTCAGCACGCGTGCCCTGCGCTACTACGAGGAGCAGGGCCTTCTGTGTCCCCAGCGCACGGCCAGTGGTCAGCGCGTCTACCCGGAGTCGGCCGTGGACCGCGTGGGGCTCATCCAGGAGCTCTACACGGCCGGACTCGGCAGCCGTCTGATCGCGACCCTGCTGCCCGCCATCGACGCCCAGCACGTCGGCCCCGAGTTGCTGGAGCGGCTGCTCGACGAACGTGCCCGTATCGGGGCCAAGGTCACCGAACTGCAGGCGGCAGGCCGTCGACTCGACCTGCTGATCACTCTCGCCACGAGTCCGGGCGCACAGTCGTGCCCGGCCTCACTGGACCAGGCGCCCACCAGGGACTCCGCCCCATCCTGAAGGCGATGAAAAAACTTTGGTCCGCCGTACAACCCTCCCCCCACCTCGCCGGTCGTACATGGCATCAGGACTTCTGGAGGGGGATCTGGGGGGATCGCTGGGGTTCTGATGTGGAGGGGAAGCCGAGGGGGCCCGGTCGACGGACCGGGCCCCCTCGAAGCTGTTTCCGGCCCTGCCCCGTATCCCGTTCCGGTGGCGCACGACCCGGCGGTCCGAGGAGACTGGAGCGGCGGAGGCAAAGGAGGCGTCAGCCATGTCACTCGCCCGCGTCCACAACTTCACGATCTCGCTCGACGGCTTCGGCACCGGTGAGGGCCTGAGCCGTGACGCGCCGTTCGGCCACGCCGGCGAGAGGCTGCATCAGTGGATGTTCACCACCCGGTTCTGGCACGAGATGACCGGCCAGGCCGGCGGAACCGGCGGCATCGACGACGCCTTCGCACAGCAGTTCGCGCCCGGTATCGGCGCCGAGATCATGGGCGCCGGGAAGTTCGGCCCGCCCGGCTGGCACGAGGACCCGGACTGGAAGGGCTGGTGGGGGCCCAACCCGCCCTTCCACACGCCGACTTTCATCCTCACCCACCACACTCGCCCGCCGATCGAGATGGAGGGCGGTACGACCTTCCACTTCCTCGACACGTCACCCGCCGAGGCGCTCGAAACGGCCCGCAAGGCCGCGGACGACCAGGACGTACGCATCGGCGGCGGCCCCACCGTCGTCCGTGACTTCCTCGCCGCCGGACTCGTCGACCATCTGCACGTCGTGGTGGTCCCGGTGCTGCTGGGCCGGGGCGTACGCCTCTGGGACGGCCTGGAGGACATCGAGAAGGACTACGCGGTCGAGGCCACGTCCTCGCCCACCGGGGTCACACATGTGACCTTCACCCGAGCGGCCCGCTGAAGCGCCGCACACGACACCGGCCTCGGCTCAGAAGAAGACCCCGCACCGCAGCAGCACATTCGCGTACGGCCGTGCCTCCCCCGTCCGTACGACCAGCCGCGCCCCCGCCGACAGCTCCTTCAGCCGCTCGTGCGGGACGAGGGTGAGATCGCCGTCGGGAAAGTGCCCGTCCAGCAGCTTCGCGGCCCCCGGATTCGCTCCCCGCACCTCCGCCGCCGCTGTCGCGCCCTCCACCACCAGCTCGGTCAGCAACCCGTCGAGCACCTCCGCGAACGACGGCACCCCGGCCCGGAAGGCCAGGTCGACGACGCGCGGCCCGACCGGGATCGGCATACCGGCATCACACACCAGCACCCCGTCCCCGTGCCCCAACTCGGCGAGCGCGCCCGCGAGATGACGGTTCAGGATCCCGCCGCGCTTCACAGGGCATCGACCTCCTCCGACGTAGGGAAGGAGTCCTGGGCCCCGGCCCGTGTCACCGCGACCGCGCCCACCCGGGCCGCGTACGCCGCCGCCTCCGCCAACGACTCGCCCGCGCCCAGCCGCCAGGCCAGCGCAGCCGTGAACGCGTCGCCCGCCCCCGTCGTGTCCACGGCCTCCACCGGCACCGACGGCACCCGCACCCGCTCCCCGGCCCGTACGGCGACCAGCGCGCCCTCCGCGCCGAGCGTGATGACGACCGAGCGCGGCCCGAGCGCGAGCAGCGTCTTCGCCCAGGCCTCCGGCGAGTCGCCCAACTCGGCGTCCGCACCGGCGATCACCCGGGCCTCGTGCTCGTTCACGATCAACGGGTCGCAGGCGGCGAGCACTTCACGCGGCAACGGGCGGGGCGGTGACGGGTTCAGCACGAACCGGCCCTCGGGCGACAGGTTCCGTACGACCTCCACCACCGACTCCAGCGGAATCTCCAGCTGCGCCGACACCACCCGCGAGGCCTGGAACAGGCTCCCGGCGGCCCGGACGTCCTCGGCCACCAGCCGCCCGTTGGCCCCCGGCGACACCACGATGCTGTTGTCGCCGGACGGATCCACCGTGATCAGCGCGACCCCCGTCGGCGCCCCGCCGACCAGCACCCCCACCGTGTCGACCCCGGCGCCCCGCAGCGAGTCCAGCAGCAGCCGGCCGTGACCGTCGTGGCCGACCCGCGCCAGGAGTGCCGTACGGGCCCCCAACCGGGCCGCCGCGACCGCCTGGTTGGCGCCCTTGCCGCCCGGGTGGACCACCAGATCGGAACCGAGCACCGTCTCACCGGCCGCGGGCCGCCGTTCGACCACGGTCACCAGGTCGGCGTTGGCCGATCCCACGACCAGCAGGTCGTAGTCGTACATGAACTGTCTCCCCATACACATCAGTTGTACCGGCCGACAGGCCGGGCCGCCTCGAAATGAGGCGCCCGGCCGTTCCTACTCCACCCGTTCGAGGTGTGGCTCAGCCACTGAACTCGGCTACTGAACCCAGTCGCCGTACTCAGCCGCCGAACTCCGCCACGTTCTCCTTCGTGACGACCTTCACCGGCACCATCACCGTCTTCTCGACGGACTTGTCCTCGGCGACCCGCAGCGCGTTCTCCACCGCGATCCGCCCGAGTTCCTTGGGCTGCTGGGCCACCGACGCGTACAGCGAACCGTCCGCGACCGCCTTCAGCCCGTCGGGCGTGCCGTCGAAGCCGATCACCGACACCGACTTGCCCGCCTTGCTGCCGAGCGCCTTGATCGCGCCGAGCGCCATCTCGTCGTTCTCGGCGAAGACACCGTTGATGTCGGGGTTGGCCTGGAGCAGGTTGGTCATGACGTCGAGGCCCTTGGTGCGGTCCCAGTCGGCGGGCTGCTTGGCGACCACCTTGATGCCGGGGTAGGCCTTCAGACCCTCGGTGAAGCCGGCGCCGCGCTCCCGGCTGGCGGACGTGCCCGCCTGGCCCTGGAGGACGACGATCGTGCCCGTACCGCCCAGCTTCTCGGCGAGCGCCTTCGCGGCCAGCCTGCCGCCGGCGGTGTTGTCGGAGGCGACGAGGGTGTCCGTCTCCGCGCCGTTGACCGACCGGTCCACGGCGACGAGCGGGATGCCGGACTTGTTGACCGACCGCGCCGCCGGTCCCGTCGCGTCCGAGTCCACAGGGTTGACGATGATCGCCCCGAGACCCGAACTGGTGAAATTCTCCAGCTGGTTGGCCTGCTGCGAGGCGTCGTTCTGGGCGTCCGTGACGGTCAGGTCCACGCCCAGCTTCTTGGCCTCGGCCTGCGCACCGGCCCGGATCTGCACGAAGAAGGGGTTGTTCAGCGTCGACAGCGACAGACCCACCTTCTGGGTCGACGCGGACGACGAACCGCTGTGCAGCAGCGACGTGGCGCCCACGATCGCCGCCGCGACCACGGCGGCCAGCAGATACGTCATCGCCTGCCTGCGTCGGCCCGCACCACCGGAGGCGCCCGCCACCGGAGTCGCCCCGCTCTTCCGCCGCACCGTGTCGAACAGCACCGCCAGCGCGATCACGACCCCGATGACGACCTGCTGCCAGAAGGCGGACACGGAGAGGAGGTTGAGGCCGTTCCGCAGCACCGCCAGGATCAGCGCACCGATCAGCGTCCCGGACGCCTTGCCGGTACCACCCGCCAGCGAAGCCCCGCCGATGACCACGGCCGCGATGGCGTCCAGCTCGTACCCCTGCGCGGCCTGCGGCTGCGCCGACGACAGCCGTGACGCGAGCACGATGCCCGCAGCGGCCGCGAACAGCCCGGACAGCGCGTAGATCGCCAGCTTCTGCTTCTTCACCCGCAGCCCGGAGAGCCGGGCCGCCTCCTCGTTGCCGCCGATCGCGTACATGGAACGCCCCAGGTACGTACGGGCGAGGATGAACGCCGTGACGAGCCCCATGGCCACCATCACCAGCACGGGCACCGGCAGCCAGCCGCCCAGCGTGTCACCGAGGTGCGAGACCGACTCGGGGAACGCGATCGGCGACCCCTGCGAGATCACCAGCGACAGCCCGCGCCCCACCGACAGCATGGCGAGCGTCGCGATGAACGGCGGCAGTTTGCCGTACGAGATCAGGAAGCCGTTGACCAGGCCGCACGCGATGCCGGTGAGGACGGCGAGAACGACCGCTATCGCGACCGGTACGCCCTCCGAAGTCGCCGCCCAGGCAAGGACGGTGGCCGACAGCGCGGCGACGGAACCGACCGACAGGTCGATGCCCGCCGAGACGATCACGAAGGTGACGCCGAAGGCGAGGACGGCCGTCACGGCCGCCTGGACACCCACGTTGAGCAGGTTGTCCGTCGTCAGGAAGTCGCCGGACAGCGCCGACATCGCGATGACGAGGACGATGAGCGCGGTGAGCGCGCCGTTGTCGAGCAGCAGGCGACGCAGGCCGCTCGTGGCGCCACTCGCGCCCGCGTTGCTCTTGAGCGTGTCAGTGGCCACGGGAGCCCTCCACAGCGGTAGTTCCAGTAGTTCCAAAAGAAGTGGGTGCGCTGACGGCGAGCGCCATCACGGAGTCCTGGGTGGCCTCGGCGGCCGTGAGCTCACCGGCGATCCGGCCCTGCGCCATCACCAGCACCCGGTCGCTCATCCCGAGCACCTCGGGCAGATCGCTGGAGATCATCAGTACGGCGGCACCGGCGGCCGTCAGCTCGTTGATCAGCTGGTAGATCTCGACCTTGGCGCCGACGTCGATCCCGCGCGTCGGCTCGTCGAGGATCAGCACCCTGGTGTTCGCGAGCAGCCACTTGCCGATGACGACCTTCTGCTGGTTGCCGCCGGAGAGCGTGCGCACATGCTGGCCGAGCCCGGCCATCCGTACGCCCAGCTGCTCGGCGACCTTCGCGGCGGCGACCCGCTGCCCCTTGAGGTCGACAAGGCCGCCCTTGGTCGCGGCCCGCAGGGTGACCAGGCCGAGGTTCTCCTCGACGGAGGCGTCGAGCACCAGCCCCTGCCCCTTGCGGTCCTCGGGCACGAGCCCGATCCCGGCGGCCATGGCGGCCCCGACATCGCTTCCGCGCACGGCGGCACCCGCGACGGACACGGACCCCGTGTCGTACGGATCGGCGCCGAACACCGCTCGCGCGACCTCCGTACGCCCGGCCCCGACCAGCCCCGCGATGCCGACGACCTCACCGGCCCGCACCTCGAAGCCGATGTCGTGGAAGACCCCGTCCCGGGTGAGCCCGTCCACCTTGAGAAGGGCGTCCCCGGCATCGGCACGCTCCCGCGGGTACTGCTGTTCGATGGACCGCCCGACCATCAGCCGTACGAGCTCGTCCTCGGGCGTGTTGGCAGGCACCTGCCCGACGCTCTTGCCGTCCCGGAGCACCGTCACCCGGTCCCCCAGAGCGGCGATCTCCTCCAGGTGATGGGTGATGAAGACGATCCCGACGCCGTCCTCGCGCAGCGTCCGCACGATCGCGAACAGCTTCTCGACCTCCTCGGAGGTGAGAACGGCGGTCGGCTCGTCCATGATCAGCACGCGCGCGTCCAGGCTCAGGGCCTTCGCGATCTCGACCATCTGGAGCCGCGCGATCCCGAGTTCACGCACGCGCGCGCGTGGAGACACGTTCACGCCGACCCGCTCCAGCAGTACGGCGGCCTCGGCCTCCATCCGCTTGCGGTCGATCATCCCGTAGCGGCGCGGCTGCCGCCCCAGGAAGATGTTCTCGGCGACCGTCAGATCGGGGACGAGGTTGAACTCCTGGTAGATGGTGGCGATCCCGAGCCGCTCGGAATCCTGCGCCCCGTGGATACGGGTCTCCTCGCCGTCGACAAGGATGCGGCCGGCATCGGGGCGGTAGGCGCCGGAGAGCATCTTGATGAGGGTGCTCTTGCCCGCGCCGTTCTCACCGAGCAGTACGTGCACCTCGCCCCGGCGCAGATCGAAGTCGACGCCATCGAGCGCGACCACACCGGGGAAGGACTTCCGTATGCCTTCGATGCGCAGCAACTCGTCCGGGTTGCTCACGACTGGCTCCTGTTCGTAGCGGAGGGCTGTGCGGAGGGCTGTACTGACGAGGTCGGCGGCGGCTCACCGCACGACCGCCGTACGACGAGGTGCGCGGCCAGCGTCACGGACTGCGGGGGCCGCCCCTCGATCACGTCGACCAGCGCCCGGACGGCGGCCCGCCCCAGCTCACCGGTCGGCTGCGCGATGGCCGTGACCGGCGGATCGGTGTGCACGAACCACGGGATGTCGTCGAAGGCCGCGAGCGCGATGTCCTCGGGAACACGCATCCCACGCGCGCGTACGGCGTCCAGCGCGCCCAGCGCCATCAGGTTGTCGGCCGCGAAGACGACCTCGGGCGGCTCGGCCAGGTCGAGGAAGGCGTCGGTCACCCGGCGCCCGCTCTCGGCCTGGAAGTCGCCCTGCCCGATGTAGGCCTCGGGCAGCGGCAGTCCGTACTCGGCCAGGGCCTCCCTGAAGGCCTCGACGCGCTCGCTGCCGGTGGTGGTGGCCGCCGGGCCCGCGATGATCGCGAGCCGCCGGTGCCCGAGCCCGTGCAGGTGCGAGACGAGATCCCGTACCGCGGGCCGCCCGTCCGCCCGTACGACCGGCACGTCCACGCCCGGGATCCAGCGGTCCACGAAGACCATCGGGGTCCCCGCGCGCGCGGCGTCCAGCATCAGCGGGGAGCCGCCGTCGGTGGGGGAGACGAGGAGGCCGTCGATCCGGCGGTCGAGCAGGGTCCGTACGTGGTGGTCCTGGAGGTCGGGGCGTTCGTCGGCGTTCCCGATGATCACGCTGTACCCCAGCGCGCGGGCCTCCTCCTCGACCGAGCGGGCCAGTTCGGTGAAGTAGGGGTTCATCACGTCGCTGATGACCAGGCCGAGGGTGCGGGTCTGGTCGGTGCGCAGGGAGCGGGCGACGGCGTTCGGGCGGTAGCCCAGCGCCTCGACGGCGGCCAGCACGCGCGTGCGTGCGTCGACGCTGACCGACGGGTGGTCGTTCAGGACCCGCGACACCGTGGCGACGGACACGCCCGCCTCGGCAGCGACGTCCTTGATGCTCGCCATCGCCGCTCCACCTCCTTGTGGATCGTTCTGGTGAATCGTCGTGGAATCGATTACATCCACGTGTGCGACTGATTGGAATCGATTACACGGAGGTTAATCAAGACCCTGGCCGCATCCCGAGACCGGATTGTGATGCTCGCGCGTCAGCTTCTGAGAGTCCTCGACAGCCCGGCGGCTTCGCGGTGTGCCCGCCGGACGACCACGCCGTCGTCCCCGGCCCCGCCTCACTCCTGGTCCACCGGCACGACGAACGGCTCAACCACATGCAGAACGCGCTCGTCCGCGGCGAGTCGACGCGGACCGAAGACGGCTGGCTGCTGGTGCCGGGCAGGGTGCTGGAGCCGATGGGGCTCGGGACGGCCGACCGACTCGATACGGGTCCTGCGCCGCACCCAGCAGGCCACGGACCGGTATCTGCACCGCCGCGATATGCCACGGCCGTCGTGGAGTGGGACCGCTTCCGCGCGCTCGAGCGGTCCGCCCGGCGGAGCGGCCCGGCCTGATCCCCGGCCGTTGTCACACCCCACCGGTACCGTCGGATCATGGCTCAACAGGCGGGGAACCCGACGGGCGAACGGCGACTCGCCGTACTCGAAGGTGTGCTCGAACGCATCACGTACGCCAACGAGGAGAACGGCTACACGGTCGCCCGCGTCGACACCGGCCGGGGCGCTGGCGACCTCCTCACGGTCGTGGGCGCGCTGCTCGGCGCCCAGGCCGGCGAGTCCCTGCGCATGGAGGGCCGTTGGGGCTCGCATCCGCAGTACGGCAAGCAGTTCACCGTCGAGAACTACACGACCGTCCTGCCCGCCACCATCCAGGGCATCCGCCGCTATCTGGGCTCGGGCCTGGTCAAGGGCATCGGGCCGGTCTTCGCCGACCGGATCACCCAGCACTTCGGCCTGGACACCCTCCGGATCATCGAGGAGGAGCCCAAGCGGCTCGTCGAGGTGCCGGGCCTGGGCCCCAAGCGCACGAGGAAGATCGCCGACGCCTGGGAGGAGCAGAAGGCGATCAAGGAGGTCATGCTCTTCCTCCAGAGCGTCGAGGTGTCCACATCCATCGCCGTGCGCATCTACAAGAAGTACGGCGACGCCTCGATCTCGGTCGTGAAGAACCAGCCCTACCGCCTCGCCTCCGACGTCTGGGGCATCGGCTTCCTCACCGCCGACAAGATCGCCCAGTCCGTCGGCATCCCGCACGACAGCCCCGAGCGCGTCAAGGCGGGCCTCCAGTACGCCCTTTCGCAGGCCACCGACCAGGGCAACTGCTACCTCCCCGAGGAACGCCTGATCGCGGACGCGGTGAAGCTCCTCCAGGTCGACACGGGCCTTGTCATCGAGTGCCTCGCCGAACTCGCGGCACCCCCGGAGGAGGGCGAGGACCCCGGTGTCGTACGGGAGAAGGTCCCCGGCCCCGACGGCGACGCGGAACCGGTCACCGCCGTCTACCTGGTCCCCTTCCACCGCGCCGAACTCTCCCTCTCCGCCCAGCTGTTGCGCCTCCTGCGCACCGGCCAGGACCGGATGCCCGCCTTCCACGACGTGGCCTGGGACAAGGCCCTGGTGTGGCTCCAGGGGCGTACGGGGGCCGAGCTCGCCCCCGAGCAGGAGGCGGCCGTCCGGCTCGCGCTGACCGAGAAGGTCGCCGTCCTCACCGGCGGACCCGGCTGCGGCAAGTCCTTCACGGTCCGCTCGATCGTGGAGCTGGCGCGCGCCAAGAAGGCCAAGGTCGTCCTCGCCGCCCCTACCGGCCGCGCCGCCAAGCGCCTCGCCGAACTCACCGGCGCCGAGGCCTCCACCGTCCACCGCCTCCTGGAGCTGAAGCCCGGCGGAGACGCGGCCTACGACAAGGACCGCCCGCTCGACGCCGACCTGGTGGTCGTGGACGAGGCCTCGATGCTGGACCTGCTCCTCGCCAACAAGCTGGTGAAGGCGGTACCGCCGGGAGCGCATCTGCTCTTCGTCGGAGACGTGGACCAACTCCCCAGTGTCGGCGCGGGGGAGGTGCTCCGCGACCTGCTGGCCGACGGCAGCCCGGTCCCCGCCGTCCGGCTCACCAAGGTCTTCCGGCAGGCCCAGCAGTCGGGCGTCGTGACGAACGCGCACCGGATCAACTCCGGGCAGCATCCCGTCACCGACGGCATGAAGGACTTCTTCCTCTTCGTCGAGGACGACACCGAGGAGGCCGGCCGCCTCACCGTGGATGTGGCCGCACGGCGAATTCCGGCCAAGTTCGGCCTCGATCCCCGGCGGGACATCCAGGTGCTCGCACCGATGCACCGGGGTCCGGCGGGCGCCGGCAACCTCAACGGGCTGCTCCAGCAGGCGATCACACCGGGCCGCCCGGACCTCCCCGAGAAGCGGTTCGGCGGCCGGGTCTTCCGGATCGGCGACAAGGTCACGCAGATCCGCAACAACTACGACAAGGGCCAGAACGGCGTCTTCAACGGCACGGTCGGCGTGGTCACCTCTCTCGACGAGGTCGAACAGCGGCTCACCGTACTGACGGACGAGGACGAGGAGGTGCCGTACGACTTCGACGAGCTGGACGAACTCGCCCACGCCTACGCCGTGACCATCCACCGCTCCCAGGGCAGCGAGTACCCGGCGGTGGTCGTCCCGGTCACCACAGGCGCGTGGATGATGCTCCAGCGCAACCTTCTGTATACGGCCGTCACCCGGGCGAAGAAGCTCGTCGTCCTGGTCGGTTCGCGCAAGGCGATCGGCCAGGCGGTGCGTACGGTTTCGGCGGGAAGGCGTTGCACGGCACTGGATTTCAGACTGCGGTCATAGGGGTAACGGGAACGGTGCGGGACCGGCGTCGGAGTGATCGCGAAAAATGATCGATCAAATGAGTCACAAAGGTCACACAGCACTTCCGGAACCAGGGCGAAGGGGGGCAGGATGAGTAGGTTGGCGGCACTGAGTGCCGCCAATAGGCCCAATGGTCGACCCCGAGTGCACTCTCCTGCGCCAAATGGGGGATGGTAGAGACAGTCAGGGCACCTCGAAGAAGAGGCACAACGTCGGTGAGGGATGACGTGAGCGAGCACACCAATAACGCTGTAGTACTGCGGTTCGGCGACGGCGAGTACACCTACCCGGTGATCGACAGCACCGTCGGCGACAAGGGCTTCGACATCGGGAAGCTCCGCGCTCAGACCGGTCTGGTGACTCTGGACAGCGGCTACGGCAACACCGCCGCCTATAAATCCGCGATCACCTACCTCGACGGTGAGCAGGGCATCCTGCGGTACCGCGGCTACCCGATCGAGCAGCTGGCCGAGCGCTCCACCTTCCTCGAGGTGGCGTTCCTGCTCATCAACGGCGAGCTGCCGACCGTGGACGAGCTCTCCGTGTTCAAGAACGAGATCACGCAGCACACCCTGCTGCACGAGGACGTCAAGAACTTCTACCGCGGCTTCCCCCGTGACGCGCACCCGATGGCGATGCTGTCGTCGGTCGTCTCGGCGCTGTCGACCTTCTACCAGGACAGCCACAACCCGTTCGACGAGAAGCAGCGCAACCTCTCGACGATCCGGCTGCTCGCCAAGCTTCCGACGATCGCCGCGTACGCGTACAAGAAGTCGATCGGTCACCCCTTCGTCTATCCGCGCAACGACCTCGGTTACGTCGAGAACTTCCTCCGTATGACGTTCTCGGTGCCGGCGCAGGAGTACGACCTCGACCCGGTCGTCGTCTCCGCCCTCGACAAGCTGCTCATCCTGCACGCCGACCACGAGCAGAACTGTTCGACGTCGACGGTCCGTCTGGTCGGCTCCTCCCAGGCGAACATGTTCGCCTCGATCTCCGCCGGTATCTCCGCGCTCTGGGGCCCGCTGCACGGCGGCGCCAACCAGTCCGTCCTGGAGATGCTGGAGGGCATCCAGGCCAACGGCGGCGATGTCGACTCCTTCATCCGCAAGGTGAAGAACAAGGAGGACGGCGTCCGCCTGATGGGCTTCGGCCACCGGGTGTACAAGTCCTTCGACCCGCGCGCGAAGATCATCAAGGCTGCGGCGCACGACGTCCTCTCGGCCCTCGGCAAGTCCGACGAGCTGCTGGACATCGCGCTGAAGCTGGAGGAGCACGCGCTCTCCGACGACTACTTCGTCTCGCGCAACCTCTACCCGAACGTCGACTTCTACACGGGCCTCATCTACCGCGCGATGGGCTTCCCGACGGAGATGTTCACGGTCCTGTTCGCCCTCGGCCGCCTCCCGGGCTGGATCGCCCAGTGGCACGAGATGATCAAGGAGCCCGGCTCACGCATCGGGCGCCCGCGCCAGATCTACACGGGCGTGGTGGAACGGGACTTCGTCCCGGTCGAACAGCGCTGATGAACGCCGGTGGTTGGGCCGACCCAGGGGCGCGGGGAACTGCGCGATCGGCCCCCACCGGCCCGCAGCCGAGAACGACCTGTAGTACCCCGGCTTGATCCGCGAAGCGCAAAGCGGAAGGCGCCCTGCCGACGGTCCCCCCACGGGCCGGCGTACAGGGCGCCTTCCCATGTCCCGGTGCGGATTCCCCCCACGGGATCCGGCCGGGCGTTCGAGAGGACAGCGCCTGAATTCGCTATCACTGGTGTCACGGATGTGCAGGCCGCCGAAGCAACCGTTGTTGTGCGCACCGCCGGGTGGGCGGTGGGTTGAGCAGAACGAGCAAAACTCGTCGCACTCCTGCTGTGTGCGGTCTGCCGGGACGCGCACGCTGGGGTGGGCCGCTCAAGCTTCCCGGTGTACGTGTCCCGGCAACGCATCTCCGAGGACGTCCCCCAAGACATCCTCAGACGTCAGCCAACGCCCCCCAAGACGCTGTCTGACATCGCCAACTTAGACCTTCGAACCCCTTCGATGGTTACGTTCACAGCACTGTGATCTGCGTCTCCCGCATCAGTCCCCTGAATACGCCAGATCCCGGTTGTCGCGACCGGGACCCAAGCGTAAGGATGATGCGCGAGCCTTGTGAAGAGCTTATGTGAGGCTCGCGTTGGACTCCATAGCCACTTTGACAACGACTTGGGCATACTCACGGTAACTTCGGGCAGAACGCGCTTGCCCTCAGCGGAACGTACGCAGTCGGAGGCTGTTCGTCACCACGAACACCGACGAGAACGCCATCGCCGCCCCCGCGATCATCGGATTGAGCAGTCCGGCGGCGGCCAACGGCAGCGCGGCCACGTTGTAGCCGAAGGCCCACACCAGGTTGCCCTTGATGGTCGCGAGCGTCTTCCGGGACAGTCGGATGGCGTCGGCGGCCACCCGCAGATCCCCGCGCACGAGCGTCAGATCGCTCGCCTCGATCGCCGCGTCCGTGCCCGTACCCATCGCCAGACCCAGATCGGCGGTCGCCAGCGCCGCCGCGTCGTTGACCCCGTCGCCGACCATCGCGACGGCCCGCCCCTCGGCCTGCAGCCGCCGTACGACATCGACCTTCTCCTCGGGCAGCACCTCGGAGATCACCTGCTCGATCCCGACGGCCGCCGCGACGGCCTCCGCCACCGCCCGGTTGTCCCCGGTCAGCAGCACAGGCGCGAGCCCCAGCGCGCGCAGCTCGCGCACGGCCTCGGCGCTGGTCTCCTTGACCGCGTCGGCGACGGTGAGCACACCGCGCGCCACCCCGTCCCAGGCCACCACGACGGCCGTACGTCCACTGCTCTCGGCCTCGGCCTTCGCGCGGGCCAATTCCTCCGGAAGCGGCTCCGACAGCCCGTCCACGAGCCGCCCCACGGCCACCTCATGGCCGTCCACGCGCCCGCGTACGCCCCGTCCGGGCACGTTCTCGAACGACTCGGCCGCCGGCAGCGCCCCGACGCGCTCCTCCGCCCCCGCCGCGATGGCCCGCGCGACCGGATGCTCGGAGGCGTGTTCGAGGGCGCCCGCGAGCCGCAGCACCTGCTTCTCGTCGGCGCCCTCGGCGACGTACACCTCCTGGAGGGTCATACGTCCCGTCGTCACCGTCCCCGTCTTGTCCAGGACGATCGTGTCGACGCGGCGCGTGGACTCCAGAACCTCGGGGCCCTTGATGAGGATGCCGAGCTGCGCCCCGCGCCCGGTGCCGACCATGAGCGCGGTCGGGGTGGCGAGCCCCAGCGCACAGGGGCAGGCGATGATCAGCACGGCGACGGCGGCGGTGAACGCGGCCGTGGTGTCGCCGGTGACGCCGAGCCAGGTGCCGAACGTACCGAGCGCGATCAGCAGCACCACCGGCACGAAGATCCCGGAGATCCGGTCGGCGAGCCGCTGCACCTCGGCCTTGCCGTTCTGCGCGTCCTCCACCAGCCGGGCCATCCGCGCGAGTTGGGTGTCCACGCCGACCCGGGTGGCCTCGACGACCAGTCGGCCCCCGGCGTTCACGGTCGCACCGGTGACGGCGTCCCCGGCACCGACATCGACCGGTACGGACTCTCCGGTCAGCATCGACGCGTCGACCGCCGAGACACCCTCGACGACGGTGCCGTCGGTGGCGACCTTCTCCCCGGGCCGTACGACGAACCGGTCGCCGATCGCCAACTCGCCCACGGGAACGCGCACTTCACGCCCGCCGCGCAGCACGGAGACGTCCTTGGCGCCGAGTTCCATGAGCGCCCGCAGGGCAGCGCCCGAGCGCCGCTTGGCGCGGGCTTCCAGATACCGCCCGAGGAGGATGAACGCGACGACTCCGGCGGCGACTTCGAGATAGATCTCGGAGGTGCCACCGGCGCCGGCCCGGGAGGCGGTGAACGAGAAACTCTCCCGCACCCCCATCCCCTCCATGCCGTCCATCCCGGGCATCGCGGCTCTGCCCGCATCGCCCCAGAACAGTGCCCACAGGGACCAGCCGAAAGCGGCGAGCGTACCGACCGACACCAGGGTGTCCATGGTGGCCGCACCGTGCCGCGCGTTGGTGAACGCGGCCCGGTGGAGCGGCAGTCCGCCCCAGACGACGACCGGCGAGGCGAGCGTCAGCGCGAGCCAGCGCCAGTTGTCGAACTGGAACGCGGGAATCATGGACATCAGGACGACGGGCGCGGCGAGCAGCACGGATACGAGGAGCCGCTGCCGGAGGGCGTCCAGCTCGGGGTCGTGATCGTGATCGGCCGCCGTGCTCTCCTGGACGACGACCGGTGGGGGCGGCTCCTCGGCCGTGTACCCCGTCTTCACGACGGTGGCGATCAGATCGTCGACCCCGACCCCGTCGGTGTACGAGACCTTGGCCTTCTCCGTCGCGTAGTTGACCGTCGCGAGGACGCCCTCCATACGGTTGAGCTTCTTCTCGACACGGGCCGCGCACGAGGTGCAGGTCATCCCGCCGATGGTCAGCTCGACCTCGTGGGGCGTGGCTATCGGGGTCTCGGTGCTGGTGCCGGTACTGGTCATGGTCGCCGCGTCCGTCCGTACGGTCAGACCCGGCCGGCCAACTCGAAGCCCGCCTCGTCCACCGCGGCGCGCACGGCGGCCTCGTCGAGCGGGGCCTCGGACACGACGGTGACCTCACCGGTGGCGGCGACGGCCTTCACGGAGGTCACCCCGGCCAGCTCCGAGATCTCGCTCGACACCGAGCCCTCGCAGTGCCCGCAGCTCATTCCGGTCACCTGGTAGACGGCGGTGACGGAACCCGGGGTGTCGGTCTGAGCGGTCATGTCGTTGCTCCTCTGCGAAGTGTCTTAGAGGGCGTCAGCGTGGCGTACGAGCCCTGTGGCCCCCTGTGAGTCCCACCCTACTATACCCCTGGGGGGTACTTCACTCGTGACAGTGGCAAGATCTCCGGTACGAGGGACGGCGACTGCGAAGGCGAGGGGCCCATGCGTGCGGTGGTGTTCGAGCGGTACGGGGAGCCGGCCGAGGTGCGGGAGGTGCCGGACCCGGTGCCCGCGCCGCACGGGGTCGTGGTGCGCGTCGAGGCCACCGGGCTGTGCCGCAGCGACTGGCACGGCTGGATGGGCCACGACTCCGACATCGCGCTGCCGCACGTGCCGGGCCATGAACTCGCGGGCGTCGTCGAGGCGGTCGGCGCCGGAGTGACCGGCTGGCGTTCCGGCGACCGGGCGACGGTCCCCTTCGTCTGCGCCTGCGGGAGCTGCCCGTCCTGCGCGGCCGGGGACCAGCAGGTGTGCGAGCGGCAGACCCAGCCGGGGTTCACGCACTGGGGTTCGTTCGCGGAGTTCGTGGCGCTGGACCACGCCGATGTGAACCTGGTGGCTGTACCGGAGGGCATGTCCTACGCCACGGCGGCCTCGCTGGGCTGCCGGTTCGCGACGGCGTACCGGGCGGTGGTGCAGCAGGGCCGGGTGGCGGCGGGGGAGTGGGTCGCGGTGCACGGGTGCGGCGGGGTGGGACTGTCGGCGGTGATGATCGCGGCGGCGGCCGGGGCGCGGGTGGTCGCGGTGGACGTCTCACCAGGGGCCCTGGAGCTGGCGCGGAAGTTCGGTGCGGTGGAGTGCGTGAACGCGGCGACGACGGGCGACACGGCGGCGGCGGTACGTGAACTGACCGCCGGCGGCGCCCACTTGTCCCTGGACGCACTCGGCTCACCGGTCACCTGCGCGTCCTCGGTGAACGGCCTGCGCCGCCGGGGCCGCCACGTCCAGGTGGGCCTGCTCCCGTCGACCGACGGCACGACGCCGGTCCCGATGGCTCGCGCGATCGGTCTGGAACTGGAACTCCTGGGGAGCCACGGCATGGCGGCCCACACCTACCCGCCGATGCTGGAGCTGGTCCGGGCGGGAGTGTTGCGTCCGGACCTGTTGGTCACGTCCACGATCCCGCTGACGGAGTCCCCGGAGGCACTGGCGGAGATGGGCACGGCGTCGGGGGCGGGGGTGACGGTAATAGAGCCGTGGCGCTGACGGGGCTTTTCCTCGCCCCCGCCGCCCCTACCCGTTCCCATCCCTGGGGGCTGCGCCCCCAGACCCCCCTACGGCCCTGAAGGGGCCTTGTCCTCAAACGCCGGACGGGCTGAAATGCCTGGGCTGGGCTGAAAGATCAAGCCCCAACGGCCACACCTCCAGCCCCGGCGGCTACCTTCCAGCCCCGACGGCTCTCCTCCAGCCTCGGCCGACACCACCCAGCCCGTCCGGCATCATCCAGCCCCTCCGGCGTTTGAGGACGAGCGCGTTCAGCGCGACCTTCCCCACCCACCCGCCCCGCCGCACTTCAGCACTGGCCGGGGCTTGATCTTTCAGCCCGTCCGGCGTTTGAGGACAAGGGGGGGTCTGGGGGCGCAGCCCCCAGAAGGATGGGACGGGTAGGGGCGGCGGGGGCGAGAAAAGCCTGCCTCTACCTGCTCCCCGCCCACTCACGATCAAGCATCGCCATCACCACCGCATCAGCCCACTCCCCACCCCGCAACTCCACCTCCCGCCGAACCCCCTCCACCACAAACCCCACCTTCTCGTACACCCGCAGAGCCCGGCGGTTGTCCCCCCACGCCTCCAACTCGATCCGATGCAAACCGAGTTGCTCGAACCCGTACCCCACGATCAGCCGCGTCGCCTCGGTACCGAGCCCACGCCCACGCCCCCGGGGGCCGAGCAGCGTACGGAACGTACAGCTGCGGGCAGCCCGGTCCCACTCGTACAGGACGACCTCACCCACGAGTTCGCCACTGGCCCTGTCGGTGACGGCGAGGTCGAGACGGTCGGTCTGCGCGGACCGGGACCCGTACCAGGAACGCAGCCGCTCCATGGTGATCTCGGTGCCGGGCTCGAAGGTGAAGCGGATCACCTCGGGGTCCTCGATGATCTCGGCCATCACCTCGGCATCGGCCTCGCCGAACGGCCGCAACACGGTCTTCTCGCCGATGAGGACGGGCTTGACGGAGAAGTCCGGAGAGTTGTTCATGCCGGGCACTGTGCCCCACCCGCGAGTGGGGCACAGCTGAATATTCCGACCGTGCCTCGGCTGCCTCGGAGGCCTCAGTCGTCTCTTCGGCCCCGGTTCCCCGGCCGCGCCGCGACCCACGCCCGCACCGTGTCCGCGTACCAGAAGGGCTTCCCGCTCTCCACATGGTCGGGCGGCGGCAGCAGACCGTGCTTGCGGTACGAGCGGACGGTGTCCGGCTGGACGCGGATGTGCGCGGCGATCTCTTTGTACGACCAGAGCCGTCGGTCGGTCATCGGTGCACCTCCCTGCGCGCGTCACGGGGTCGGCCAGGGTCGGCCGTCGGGGGAGCCGGACGCAGCGCTTGGCGATCACAAGGCCTTTGCCCGGTGAACGGCGTGCGGTGACCCTGAGTAAGCGTCTGTTGACGCGACGTGACCCATAACCCGCGTACACGCGACATGCGTGACGGAAGGGGAGCGTTTGTGACACAAGTGAAGCAAAGGCGCAAGCCTGCGGCCCGGAGTGGCGCGTTGACCTGTGGGGCGCACGCCGATAGGCGGCGCCCCACAGGGGTGCGGGGAACTGCGCGCCCAGCCCCCACCGGGCGTGCGGACGAACGAACCGCCCACCCAGCGGAGCTACGCCCCGCAGGACCGAAGAAACGCCCGAGTCCGCTGCGCGATAGGCAGCGGCTTGTCCGGCTCGCACGGATACATGTCCTGCTCCACGATCGCGAACAACTCCACGTCCAGCTTCTGCGCAGCAGCCAGCACCGGACCCAACTCCGGTACCCCGGCCGGGGGTTCGCACATCACGCCACGAGCCACCGCCGGCCCGAACGGCACCTCGTTCGCCCGTACGTCCGCCAGGATCTCGGGGTCGACCTGCTTGAGGTGGAGGTAGCCGATCCGCTCGCCGTAGGTCTCGATCAGCTTGACGCTGTCGCCGCCGCAGTAGGCGTAGTGGCCCGTGTCCAGGCACAGCGAGACGAGCGAGGAGTCGGTGCCGTCGAGGAAACGTGTGACGTTCGCCTCGCTGTCGATGTGGGTGTCGGCGTGCGGGTGGACGACGATCTGGAGGCCGTACCGCTCCCGCACCTCGTGACCGAGCCGCTCGGTCAGCGAGGTCAGGTTGCGCCACTGCTCGGGCGTCAGCGTGTCCGGCTCCAGCACCTCACCGGTCTTGTCGTCCCGCCAGAAGGACGGGATGACCACCAGGTGGGACGCGCCCATGGCCTGGGCGAGCACCGCGTTGTCCGCGACGTGCGCCCAGGTCTTCTCCCAGACGGACTCGCCGTGGTGCAGCCCGGTGAAGACCGTACCGGCGGACACCTTCAGGCCGCGCTTGGCCGTCTCCTCGGTGAGGACGGCGGGGTCGGTCGGCAGGTACCCGTACGGGCCCAGCTCGATCCACTCGTAGCCGGACTGTGAGACCTCGTCGAGGAAGCGCTGCCAGGGAACCTGCTTGGGGTCGTCCGGGAACCACACGCCCCAGGAGTCGGGCGCCGAGCCGATCCTGATGCGCGTCAGCGGGGAACCCGACGGACCAGACGAGGACGAAGGGGACTGAGGCGACAACGTAGTCATGGGCGCCAGCTTCAGCCGATCCCGGGACGCGTGTCAAGGTCTGGTCCGAATGTCCGGACAAAGTATTGACAGGGCTCCGGGAGGCGGGCTAGACCTGACTGCGAGCCGCTGTGCCGCGAAGAGATGTGAAGAGAAAACCGAAGGGAAGTCGATGGCGTACGACCTGATCACCATGGGGCGGATCGGAGTGGACCTGTATCCACTGCAGACCGGTGTGCCACTCGCCCAGGTGACGTCCTTCGGGAAGTTCCTCGGCGGATCGGCGACGAACGTCGCGGTCGCCGCGTCCCGCCTCGGGCGGAGCACCGCGGTGATCACACGGACCGGCGACGACGCCTTCGGCCGGTATCTGCACGACGCCCTGCGCGACTTCGGCGTCGACGACCGCTGGGTCACGTCGGTCCCCGGCCTCAACACCCCGGTCACGTTCTGCGAGGTGTTCCCGCCGGACGACTTCCCGCTGTACTTCTACCGCCAGCCCAAGGCGCCGGATCTTGAGATCGACGCCCACGAGCTGGACCTGGACGCGGTCGGCGAGGCGAAGATCTTCTGGGTCACGGGCACCGGCCTGAGCGAGGAGCCCAGCCGCACGGCGACCCTGGCCGCCCTCACCCACCGCGCCAAGTCCGGTACGACGGTCTTCGACCTCGACTGGCGCCCCATGTTCTGGAAGAACCCCGAGGAAGCCCGGCCCTTCTACGTCGAGGCCCTCCGCCACACCACCGTCGCCGTCGGCAACCTGGACGAGGTCGAGGTGGCGACCGGCGTACGCGAGCCGCACGCCGCCGCCCGCGCCCTCCTCGACGCCGGAGTCGAACTGGCGGTCGTCAAGCAGGGCCCGAAGGGTGTTCTCGCGGTCAACAGCAAGGGCGAGAGCGCCGAGGTGCCCCCGCTCCCGGTGACCGTCCTCAACGGCCTCGGCGCCGGCGACGCCTTCGGCGGCTCCCTCTGCCACGGCCTCCTCGAAGGCTGGGACCTGGAACGCATCATGCGCCACGCCAACGCGGCCGGCGCGATCGTCGCCTCCCGCCTGGAGTGCTCGTCGGCGATGCCCACCCCGACCGAGGTCGAGGCGGCACTGGCGGCGGGGGCGGTGCTGTGAGCGCCACCGCACCGACCGGCAGCAACGGCACCAACCCCGTTGCCCCCGTTGCCCCCCTTCCCCCTCTTGCCCCCGTCGACATCTCCGCCCTCGCCACCACCCGCGCCCGTCACCCCGAGGCCATCGCGGAGGCCGCCGCCCGTCGGACCCGGCGCCCCCTCCTCGGTGACTCCGGCCGGCTGATGATCGTCGCCGCCGACCACCCGGCCCGTGGCGCCCTCGGGGTCGGCAACCGCAAGCTGGCCATGGCCAACCGTGCCGACCTGCTCGAACGCCTGTACCTGGCACTCTCCCGCCCCGGTGTCGACGGTGTCCTCGCGACCGCCGACATCCTGGACGACCTGCTCCTCCTCGGCGCCCTCGACGGCAAGGTCGTCATGGGGTCGATGAACCGCGGCGGCCTCTCCGGCGCCAGTTTCGAACTCGACGACCGCTTCACCGGCCACCGCCCCGAGGACATGACCCGCCTCGGCTTCGACGCGGGCAAGCTGCTCGTACGCATCGACTACGACGACCCGGGCTCCCTCACCACCCTGGAGTCCACGGCCCACGCGATCGACGCGATGGCGGAACGCCGACTCCCGCTGTTCGTCGAGCCGTTCATCAGCAGGCGCGGCCCCGAGGGCAAGGTCCGCAACGACCTCTCCGCCGAGGCCGTCACCAAGTCCATCGCCATCGCGTCGGGCCTGGGCGGCAGTTCGGCGTACACCTGGCTGAAGGTCCCCGTCACCGAGAACCCGGACGACATGGCCGAGGTCATGCAGACCTCCACCCTGCCCGCCGTGCTCCTCGGCGGCGAGGTCGGGGACGACCAGGAGGGCGCGTACGAGAAGTGGCGCGGCGCGCTCCAACTCCCCACCGTCCAGGGCCTGGTGGTCGGCCGCTCGCTGCTGTACCCGGCGGACGGCGATGTGTCCGCGGCCGTGGACACCGCCGTCGGACTGCTGTGAGGCATGTGATGACCGAGCTGTACGTCGGGCGCGGCACCTCCGCGAACGCGCAGTACGCCGTCGACATCGACCCCAAGCGGGCCGGCTGGACCCACAGCAGCCTGCGCATCGTCGAGTTGCCGCCCGGCGGTACGCATATGTTCACCACCGGTGACAGCGAGTGGATCATACTGCCGCTCAACGGCGGCTGTACGGTGCAAGTAGAGGACGGCACGGCGCACGACGAGTTCCAACTCCTGGGCAGGGAAAGCGTGTTCGCGTCGGTCACCGACTTCGCGTACGCACCCCGCGACGCCCGGGTACAGATCGCCTCCGGCGCGGGAGGCCGCTTCGCCCTGGCAGGAGCGAAGTGCGGGCGACGACTCCCCGCTCGCTACGGCCCCGCGCCGGAGGTCCCGGTCGAAGAACGCGGCAGCGGCAACCGGTTGCGGCACGTCCGCAACTTCGCCTCCGCCGACGCCTTCGACTGCGACAAGCTGATCGCCGTCGAGGTCATCACGCCCGGCGGCAACTGGTCCTCGTACCCGCCGCACAAGCACGACGAGCAAGTACCAGGCGTGGAAGCCGAGTTGGAGGAGATCTACTACTTCGAGATCGACGGCCCGAACGGTTTCGGCTATCAGCGCGTATCCCCTTCCCGTGAGGGCGGATCCGACGTCCTCGCGGAGGTCCGCTCCGGCGACGCCGTCCTCGTACCCGACGGATGGCACGGCCCGTCCATCGCCCAGCCCGGTCACGACATGTACTACCTCAACGTCATGGCGGGGCCGGGTGGGACGAGGGAGTGGCGGATCTGCTTCCACCCGGACCATACGGAGGGATACCGATGACGGTGCAGACCTCGACGACGAGGCTCACGGTCGCGCAGGCGCTCGTACGCTTCCTGGCCGCCCAGTACACCGAACGGGACGGCGTCCGCCGCCGGTTGATCGAGTCGACCTGGGGCATCTTCGGCCACGGGAACGTCGCCGGCCTCGGCCAGGCGCTCATCGAGTACGGCGCCGACATGCCGTTCCACCAGGGCCGCAACGAACAGTCCATGGTGCACGCGGCAGTCGGCTACGCGCGTCAGTCCAACCGCCTCTCCACGCACGCCGTGACGACGTCGATCGGCCCCGGCGCGACCAACCTGGTCACCGGCGCCGCGCTCGCCACGATCAACCACCTCCCGGTCCTGCTCCTCCCCGGCGACACCTTCGCGACCCGCCCGGCGGACCCGGTCCTCCAGCAGCTCGAAGTCCCGTACGCCGGTGACGTGTCGGTCAATGACTGCCTTCGCCCGGTGTCGCGCTACTTCGACCGAGTGACGCGCCCCGAAGCGCTGATCCCGGCCGCGCTGCAGGCAATGCGCGTACTGACGGACCCCGTCGAGACAGGTGCCGTAACTCTCGCTCTCCCGCAGGACGTTCAGGCCGAGGCGTACGACTGGCCGGACGAGTTCTTCGCCGACCGCGTGTGGCACGTACGCCGTCCGGCCGCCGACCCCGACGAACTGACGGAGGCGGTACGGCAGATCCGTACCGCCCGCCGTCCCCTGATCGTCGCGGGCGGCGGGGTCCACCACAGCCGCGCGGAGGAGGCGCTGGCGGAGTTCGCCGCGGCGACCCGTATCCCCGTCGCCTCCACCCAGGCAGGCAAGGGCTCCCTCCACTACCTCCACCCCCAGGACGTGGGCGGCATCGGCCACACGGGCACGGCGACGGCGGACGAACTCGCGCGCCTGGCAGACCTGGTGATAGGCGTGGGCACCCGCTACACGGACTTCACCACGGCCTCGAACACCCTGTTTGCGGCGCCGGACGTCCGCTTCCTGAACCTCAACATCGCCCCGTACGACGGCCACAAGCTGTCCGCCACCCCGCTGATCGCGGACGCCCGCAGCGGTCTGCAACAGCTGACGGAGGCGCTGGCGCTGCACGAGCACCGGGTAGCGGACGGGTACGTGAGCGAGTACACGGAGGACAAGGACCGCTGGGAACAGCGAGTCGACGCCGCCTACGAGGCCGACGAACCGGACGTACGACCGACGCAGTCGCAGGTGCTGGGCGCTCTGGACGAGATCGCCGACGAGTCGGACGTGATCATCAACGCGGCCGGCTCACTCCCCGGTGACCTGCACAAACTCTGGCGCGCCCGGTCGCGGGACCAGTACCACCTGGAATACGGCTACTCCTGCATGGGGTACGAGATTCCGGCCGCGATCGGTGTGAAGCTGGCGGCGCCCGAGCGTTCCGTATGGGCGCTGGTGGGCGACGGCACGTACCTGATGATGCCGACGGAGATCGTGACGGCCGTACAGGAGGGGATCGCGATCAAGCTCCTCCTGATCCAGAACCACGGCTACGCGTCCATCGGCGGACTGTCGGAGTCGGTGGGCGGCGAGCGCTTCGGCACCGCCTACCGCTACCAGTCGGACGACGGTACGTACACGGGTGCTCCGCTGCCCGTGGACCTGGCCGCCAACGTGGCGAGCCTGGGCATGCGCGTCCTACGCGCGAAGACGGTACGGGAGCTGCGGGCGGCGCTCGCCGAGGCCCGTGCCGCCGACACTCCCACTTGTGTCTACGTCGAGACGGAAACGGCAGACACAGTGTCGGGCCCGCCTCCGGCGCAGGCCTGGTGGGATGTTCCTGTGGCCGAGACCGCGACCCGCCCGTCGGCGGTCAAGGCACGTGAGCTGTACGAACGGCACGTCTCTACCCGACGCCGCCATCTGTGAAGGAGAACCTGGGCATGACGAAGATCGTCAACCACTGGATCGGCGGCAAGACCGTCGAGGGCGCGTCGGGCACGTACGGGCCGGTCACCGACCCCGCGACCGGCGCGGTCACCACGAACGTAGCCTTCGCGACCGTCGACGAGGTCGACGCCGCGGTAGCTGCGGCCAAGGACGCGTACGCGACGTGGGGCAAGTCGTCCCTCGCGAAGAGGAGCACCATCCTCTTCAAGTTCCGCGCGCTGCTGGACGCGAACCGCGACGCGATCGCCGAGCTGATCACGGCGGAGCACGGCAAGGTGCACAGCGACGCGCTGGGCGAGGTCGCGCGCGGCCTGGAGATCGTCGAGTTGGCCTGCGGTATCACCGTCCAGCTGAAGGGCGAGCTGTCGACGGAGGTGGCGAGCCGCGTAGACGTCTCGTCGATCCGCCAGCCCCTCGGCGTCGTCGCGGGCATCACGCCGTTCAACTTCCCGGCGATGGTCCCGATGTGGATGTTCCCGCTGGCCATCGCGTGCGGCAACACCTTCGTCCTGAAGCCGTCGGAGAAGGACCCGTCGGCGGCGATGAAGCTGGCCGAACTGCTGGCCGAGGCGGGCCTGCCGGACGGCGTCTTCAACGTCGTCCACGGCGACAAGGTGGCGGTGGACCGCCTCCTGGAGCACCCCGACGTCAAGGCGGTCTCCTTCGTCGGCTCCACTCCCATCGCCCGCTACATCCACACCACGGCCTCGGCGAACGGCAAGCGCGTCCAGGCCCTGGGCGGAGCCAAGAACCACATGCTGGTCCTGCCCGACGCGGACCTGGACGCGGCGGCAGACGCCGCCGTCTCGGCCGCCTACGGCTCGGCGGGCGAGCGCTGCATGGCGATCTCGGCGGTGGTGGCGGTAGGCGCGATCGGCGACGAGCTGGTCGAGAAGATCCGCGAGCGCGCCGAGAAGATCAAGATCGGCCCCGGCAACGACCCGACGTCGGAGATGGGCCCGCTCATCACGAAGGTCCACCGCGACAAGGTGGCGTCGTACGTCACCGGCGCGGCTGCGGAAGGCTCCGAGGTCGTCCTGGACGGCTCCGGCTTCACGGTCGAGGGCTTCGAGGACGGCCACTGGATCGGCATCTCCCTCCTCGACAAGGTCCCGACGACGGCGAAGGCCTACCAGGACGAGATCTTCGGCCCGGTACTGACGGTCCTGCGCGTGGACACGTACGAGGAGGGCCTGGCGCTGATCAACGCCTCCCCCTTCGGCAACGGCACCGCGATCTTCACCCGGGACGGCGGCGCGGCCCGCCGCTTCCAACTGGAGGTCGAGGCCGGCATGGTCGGCGTCAACGTCCCGATCCCGGTCCCGGTGGGCTACCACTCCTTCGGCGGCTGGAAGGACTCGTTGTTCGGCGACCACCACATCTACGGCAACGACGGCACCCACTTCTACACCCGGGGCAAGGTGGTCACGACCCGCTGGCCCGACCCGGCGGACGGCCCGTCGGGCGTGGACCTGGGCTTCCCGCGCAACCACTGAGCAAGTCCCCGCTGTACGCCGGTGCCCCGTCTCCCTCCGGAGGCGGGGCACCGGCGTACACGCACGTCATCAGCCCTGCTGCCCGAACTCCCAGCTCACCACCGCGCACACCCCGTCGTCCTTCCCGCCCGCACTCCTGTACGTGGCAAGGGCGACCTCGTTGTCCGTGTCGACCAGGACCCACATCCCGTAGCAGCCGAGTTCGCGGCCCAGGCCGGCCAGTCGCCGGACCAGGGTCTGGCCGATCCCCCTGCGCCGGTACGGCTCGGCCACGCCCAGTTCGTACAGCAGCATCTCCGTGCCCTTGTCCGGGTGGATCGTCTCGATGCCGCTCACAAAGCCGACGGGGGCGGTTTCGGCCAGTTCGTAGGCCAGATACAGGTGATGGCCTGCGGACGTCAGGAAGCGTTCCGCCCACTCCGTGCGGACCGGGTGGTCGAAGAGGTGTTCGGCGGCGGCCACCTCGGCGACCGTCTGAGCGCGGCGAATCTCCACAGACCCAGTTTTCATGGGCCTGTTCGTACCACGGTTGGTGTACGCCGTCGCGTGCCGTACGCCCGCAGGATGGCGGGAGGTTCCGACCGGCGGTGGCCGTGGATGTCAGTGGCGGCCCGTACCGTTGACGCATGGATCTTCGAATGCCCGGACTGCGAGGAGCGCGGCCCCGGCGGCCACGACGGCTGATCGCCGTCGCGGCCGCCGCCGTCGTCCTGCTCGCCGGTGCCGGTACGTGGACGGCCGTCGCCTCCGACGACGCGCCCGCGGTGCACCGCGCCGACCGGGTCATGGACGTCGGCGGCGGGGTGCGCATCGACACGTCGTACTTCACGGCGGGGTCGAGCAAGGACCGCCGCCCCGCCGTCCTGCTCGCGCACGGTTTCGGCGGCAGCAAGGACGACCTGCGCGACCAGGCCCAGGACCTCGCCCGCGACGGGTACGCGGTACTGACCTGGTCCGCGCGTGGCTTCGGCAGAAGCACCGGCAAGATCGGGCTGAACGACCCGAAGGCCGAGGTCGCCGACGTCTCGAAGCTCATCGACTGGCTGGCCGCGCGGCCGGAGGTCCAGCTCGACAAGAAGGGCGACCCGCGCGTAGGCATGGCCGGCGGGTCCTACGGCGGCGCGATCTCCCTCCTCGCCGCCGGGTACGACCAGCGGGTCGACGCCATCGCGCCCGCGATCACCTACTGGAACCTCTCGGACGCCCTCTTCCCGAACGGCGTCTTCAAGAAGCTGTGGGCCGGCATCTTCTTCAACACCGGCGGCGGCTGCGCCAAGTTCGAGACGCAGCTCTGCGAGATGTACCAGCGGGTCGCCGAGTCCGGGCAGCCCGACGCCGCAGCGGTGAAGCTCCTCGACGAACGCAGCCCCGAAGCCGTCGGCGACCGCATCAAGGTGCCCACGCTGCTGATCCAGGGCCAGACCGACTCCCTCTTCCCGCTCGGCCAGGCCGACGCCGCCGCCAAGGCGATCAAGGCCAACGGCGCACCCGTGGACGTCGACTGGATCTCCGGCGGCCACGACGGCGGCGACATGGAGACCTCCCGCGTCCAGTCCCGGGTCGAGTCCTGGTTCGACCGGTACCTCAAGGACGACAAGGGCGCCGACACCGGCTCCGCGTTCCGCGTCACCCGCACCCTCGGCTCCGGCTCCGGTGACGGCGAGACCCGCCTCGCCGGTACGACGGACGACACCTATCCGGGCCTGGAGAGCGCCCCGAAGTCGATCGCCCTCACCGGCCGCGAGCAGGCCTTCGAGAACCCGGCCGGCGCCAGCCCGCCCGCCGTGTCGGCCCTGCCCGGCCTCGGCGCCGCCGGCGGCGGCCTCTCCCAGCTGTCCTCGCTCGGCGTCAGCATCTCCCTCGACTTCCCCGGCCAGTACGCCGCGTTCGAGTCGAAGCCCGTCACGGACGACCTCCAGATCACCGGCTCGCCCACGGCCACGCTCCATGTGAAGTCGACCAGCGACGACGCCGTCCTCTTCGCCAAGGTGTACGACGTGGGCGCGGACGGTCGCTCCCAGGTGCTGCCCTCCCAGCTCGTCGAGCCCATCCGGGTCGAGGGCGCCAAGGCCGGCAAGGACGTGAAGCTCACCCTCCCGGCCATCGACCACGAACTGGACGACGGCCACCGCCTCCGCCTGGTCCTCGCCTCCACCGACCTCGGCTACGCCTCCCCGCTGACCCCGGCGACGTACACCGTCTCCCTGAAGGGCGACCTGGAGGTGCCCACGCCGCTCGGCCGGGCCGACCGTACGGACGTCCTGCCCGCCTGGGTCTGGTACCTGCCGATCGCCGGCGCCCTGATCGCCGCGCTCCTGCTGGTCACCGGCCGCCGCCGGATCGTCACCCCGGCCCCCGACCCCGCGCTCGCCGAGGTCCCGCTCCAGATCACCGACCTGAGCAAGAAGTACAAGAACGGCGACCGCTACAGCGTCCGCGATCTCACCTTCACCGTGGAGAAGGGCCAGGTCCTGGGCCTGCTCGGGCCGAACGGCGCGGGCAAGACCACGACCCTGCGCATGCTGATGGGCCTGATCCAGCCGGACGGCGGCCAGATCCGCGTCTTCGGCCACGCGATCGTGCCGGGCGCCCCGGTGCTCTCCCGCGTCGGCGCCTTCGTCGAGGGCGCGGGCTTCCTCCCGCACCTGTCCGGCCGGGAGAACCTGGAGCTGTACTGGGCGGCCACCGGCCGCCCGACCGAGGACGCCCACCTGGACGAGGCCCTGGAGATCGCCGGCCTCGGCGACGCCCTGGCCCGCGCGGTCCGCACCTACTCCCAGGGCATGCGCCAGCGCCTCGCCATCGCCCAGGCCATGCTCGGCCTGCCCGACCTCCTCATCCTCGACGAACCGACCAACGGCCTCGACCCGCCGCAGATCCGCGAGATGCGCGAGGTGATGATCCGGTACGCGGAGGCGGGCCGTACGGTCATCGTCTCCAGCCACCTCCTCGCGGAGGTCGAACAGACCTGCACGCACCTGGTCGTCATGGACCACGGCAAGCTCGTCCAGGCGGGCCCCGTCAGCGAGATCGTCGGCTCCGGCGACACGCTGCTGGTCGGCACGTCCGAGCCCGTGGACGAGCCCCTCGTCGAGAAGATCGCCGCCCTGCCCGGCGTCGACTCGGCCGTACGCGCCGACGGCGGCCTGGTGGTCCGCCTCGACACGGACGGCAACGCCCGCAGGCTGGTCGCCGAACTCGTCCGGCTGGAGGTCCCCGTGGAGTCGGTCGGCCCGCACCGCCGCCTCGAAGACGCCTTCCTCACCCTGATCGGAGAGTCCGCATGAGCACGCTGGCCGAGCGTGCCGAGCACGCAGAACCCGCACAGCCCGTAGACCCCGCGGAACCGGTGGAGGTCGCCGACGGCTACCGCGCGGGCCGCACCCTGCCCCTCCGGGTCGAGCTGGTCCGGCAGTTGAAGCGCCGCCGCACGATGGTCATGGGCGGCATCCTGTTCGCCCTGCCCCTCGTGCTGCTGATCGCCTTCCAGGTCGGCGGCACGCCCGGCGAGGGCAGCAACCGGGTGAACCTGATGGACACGGCCACCGCGTCCGGCGCGAACTTCGCCGCGGTGAACCTGTTCGCCGCGGCGGGCTTCCTGCTCGTCATCCCCGTCGCGCTGTTCTGCGGCGACACGGTCGCCTCGGAGGCCAGCTGGTCCTCCCTGCGCTACCTCCTCGCCGCTCCCGTGCCGCGCGCCCGGCTGCTGTGGTCCAAGCTCGCCGTCGGACTCAGCCTCAGCCTGGCGGCGCTCGTGCTGCTGCCGGTCGTCGCACTCGTCGTCGGCTCACTGGCGTACGGCTGGGGCCCGCTGGAGCTGCCCACCGGCGGTGAGATCGGGCAGGGCGACGCCGCGCAGGCCCTGCTGATCACCGTCGCGTACATCTTCGTGTCCCAACTGGTCACCGCTGGACTGGCGTTCTGGCTCTCCACGAGGACCGACGCCCCGCTCGGCGCGGTCGGCGGCGCGGTCGGCCTCACCATCGTCGGCAACGTCCTGGACTCGGTGACCGCCCTCGGCGACTGGCGCGACTTCCTGCCCGCGCACTGGCAGTACGCCTGGCTGGACGTCGTCCAACCGAAGCCCGACTACACCGACATGATCCAGGGCGTCTCCATCTCGGTAACGTACGCCTTGGTCCTGTTCGCCCTGGCCTTCCGGGGTTTCGCCCGCAAGGACGTCGTCTCCTAGGTCACCGGAGGATCACCTACCGGTCTCGGCGGCCGCCTCTCGTGGCCACTTCGAGATCCATCCGCAACGCCCCGTACCGCACATTCCGGCCCCCTCCGCCGTCACAGTCACAGAAGTTGACGTCGGCCGACGTCAACCGACGGAGGGGGCACGGCAGATGGAGCGGAACCGAACACGGAAACTGCGTAGTGCGCTGATCGCGCTGACGGCCGCGAGCGGTCTGCTGCTCACCGGCTGCAGCGGGGGTGTCGGCGAGAGCAGCAGCGACAGCGGCCAGAGCGGCAAACAGGACTCCGGCGGCGGCTCGGGGGGCTACGCGCCCTCCGTGCCCGACGGCTCCGGCGAACTGCAGGACGGCGACGGGAGCGCACGCGAAGGCACCACGGAAGGGGAGACGGAGGGCGAGACGGACGGCGAGTTCGCCCCGTCCCCCGACTACCTCTCCACCTTCGCCCTCGACGTCGACACCGCCTCGTACGGCTACGCGCGCCGCACCCTCGCCGACGGCCGGCTGCCCGACCCGTCGACGGTCCGGCCGGAGGAGTTCGTCAACAGCTTCCGGCAGGACTACGAACGCCCCGACGGCAACGGCTTCTCGGTCACCGTCGACGGCGCCCGCACCGACCGCGAGGACTGGTCGCTGGTCCGCGTGGGCCTGGCCACCCGCACCGCCGAGGACGAAGGCGAACGCCCGCCCGCCGCCCTCACGTTCGTCATCGACATCTCCGGCTCGATGGCCGAGCCCGGCCGCCTCGACCTCGCCAAGGACTCCCTCGGCGTGATGACGGACCGACTGCGCGACGACGACTCCGTCGCGATCGTCACCTTCAGCGACGAGGCCGAGACGGTCCTGCCGATGACCCGCCTCGACGAAAACCGGGACCAAGTCCACGACGCGATCAACGACTTGGAGCCCACTGAGTCGACCAACCTCGGCGCAGGCGTGCGCACGGGTTACGCCACAGCGGTGAAGGGCCTCCGAGAGAACGCCACCAACCGGGTCGTCCTGGTCTCGGACGCACTGGCCAACACAGGCGACACGGACGCCGACTCGATCCTCGACCGCATCTCCGACGCCCGCCGCGAACACGGCATCACCCTCTTCGGCGTGGGCGTCGGCAGCGACTACGGCGACGCCCTGATGGAACAGCTCGCCGACAAGGGCGACGGCCACACCACCTACGTCTCGAACGAGACCGACGCCCGCAAGGTGTTCTGCGAGCAGCTCCCGCGCAACATCGACCTCACGGCCCGAGACGCCAAGGCCCAGGTCGCCTTCGACCCGGAGACCGTCGCCGAGTTCCGGCTGATCGGCTACGACAACCGCCGCGTCGCCGACGACGACTTCCGCGACGACAGCGTGGACGGGGGCGAGGTGGGCCCCGGCCACACGGTCACCGCGTTGTACGCCGTCCGCACCAAGCAGTCCGCCTCGGGCCACCTCGCCACGGCAACGGTCCGCTGGCAGGACCCCGAAACCCGCGAACCCCACGAGGAATCGGGCCAGTTGGAGTCGAACACGCTGAACGAGGAACTCTGGGACGCCCCGTCCCGCTTCCAGGTGACAGCGGTGGCCGCGTACTTCGCCGACGCCCTACGCAGGGGCGACGACCGCTGGACCACCCTCCCCGCAGCCCCGACCCTGGGCGAACTGGCGGAGAGGGCCCACGACTTGGCAAACACGACAGAGGACAAGGCGGTACACCAACTGGCCGAGGCAATAGACCAGGCGAGGCAATACAAGGACTAGGTGGCGCGAAGCGCCCCTTTTAGGGGCGCGGGGAACTGCGCGACCAGCCCCCACCTGCCGGCAGCCAAAGAACCCCCCGCCCATCCATGCCACGCACGCTAGCCACACACAGACGGAACAGCCCGCCCAAGCCCCACCAAATGCAACCCATCCAACCCGTACCCCCGCGCGGAGCGCCCCGCAGCAACCACAAGCCGCACCTCACACCCACCCCCCGACGACCGAACCCCCTCCGTCTCCGCCAACGCCCCGAGCAACTCCGAAGTGATCCGATCCAGCACAGGCCGAACCTCCGTGACCAGATCAGGCCGCTCGACAGGCCGCAGCTCAGGATGCGCGTCCCAACGCGCGTACAACCCCCGCTGAACCACCTTGTTCGCCTCGATCTGATCCCGGAACACGGCAGCGACCGCCGCCGGATCGAGCCCGAGCCCCACGGCCCGCGACGACACGTCGTCGAGGATCTGCTGCTCCCGCACCGGATCGTCGATCGGCTTGTCGGTGCCGTACTTGGCGGCGGCGACCTTGTCGGCGACCAGCAGCCGCTCGGCGAACAGGTCGGTCAGCGGGGCAAGGGAGAGTACGGGGGAGGAGGCAACGGCAGTTGCCTGTACCGGAGTCGAGGTCTGAGCGAC
Source organism: Streptomyces sp. NPDC002680 (assembly GCF_042889145.1). Taxonomy (NCBI): domain Bacteria; kingdom Bacillati; phylum Actinomycetota; class Actinomycetes; order Kitasatosporales; family Streptomycetaceae; genus Streptomyces; species Streptomyces sp. NPDC002680. The sequence goes on along the minus strand of NZ_JBIAQP010000011.1, from coordinate 266,898 downwards.
GGCAGGCACCGCACCGCACACGCCGAAGACCGCCGACGCGCATACAGCGACAAGAACGGAACGCATGGGATTCCTTTCAGTGGGGGGTGACAACAAAATATCTGTTCCTGCGCAACCCATTGAACTTCCGCTACGCCCAAGTAACTTGACTCGAACTCAGGAGGACCAAGACCACCACCGGGAGTCGGCGACATGGGCGTACGCAAGGACCTGAAGCAGGCGAAGCGCCGCACCGATCTGGCGGCCCGCCACCGGATCGAGCTGGTCCGCGACGAGCGGACCGGCACCGTCCGCGAGGCGAGTGCCGCCCCGATGGTGGCAGCCCCCACCACGGGCAGCACCGCCGACCTGCCCTACACGAATGCCGCCGAGGCCCCCGACGCGGTGATCCTGCGCCGCCGAGCGGACGACGGCACCTGGAGTCCGGTCACAGCCGCCGCCTTCGCCGCCGAAGTCACCGCCGCCGCAAAGGGGTTGATCGCGGCGGGCCTCGAACAGGGCGGCCGGGTCGCGGTGATGTCCCGTACCCGCTACGAGTGGACGGTCCTGGACTTCGCGATCTGGGCGGCCGGCGGCCAGACCGTCCCTGTCTACGCCACCTCGTCCGCAGCCCAAGTCGACTGGATCGTAAGGGACTCGGGGGCCCGCCTGGTGGTGACGGAAACGCCGGACAACACGGCCACCGTCACCACCGGCACGGCCGACCACCCCGAACCCCCGCGCGTCCTCACCCTGGACGAGGGCGCGATGGCCCAACTCACCGCTCTGGGCCGGGACTTGCCGGACGAGGAGGTCACCAAGCGGCGCGCCGCCCTGACCCCCGACACCACCGCCACCATCTGCTACACCTCCGGCACCACCGGCCGGCCGAAGGGCTGCGTCCTCACCCACGCCAACCTGCACAACGAGGCCGCGAACGTCGTCGAGCTGCTGCACCCGATCTTCAAGGAGGTCACCGGCCAGACCGCGTCCACCCTCCTCTTCCTCCCCCTCGCCCACATCATGGGCCGGGCCCTTCAGATCGGCTGTCTGATGGCCCGTATCGAGATCGGCCACTTCCCGAGCATCAAGCCCGACGAACTCCGCCCGGTACTGCGGGAGTTCAGACCGACCTTCCTGGTCGGCGTCCCGTACCTCTTCGAGCGCATCCACGCCACCGGCCGCGCGACCGCCGAGAAGATGGGCCGCGCCGCCTCCTTCGACCGCGCCCACCGCATCGGCGTCCGCTTCGCCGAGGCGTACCTGGAGAAGTTCCTCGCGGCAGCCGGCAGAGCCGCCAAGGGCCCCGGACCGTCCCTCTACGCGGCCTGGGCCCTGTACGACCTGCTCGTGTACCGCCGTATCCGCAAGGAGCTGGGCGGACGCATGCGGTACGCCATCAGCGGCGGCTCCCCACTCGACCGCGACCTCAGCCTCTTCTTCTACGCCGCCGGAATCATCGTCTACGAGGGCTACGGCCTGACCGAGACGACTTCCGCCGCGACCCTCGTCCCGCCCCTGGCCCCCCGTCCCGGCACGGTCGGCCTCCCCGTCCCCGGCACCGCCGTCCGGATCGCCGACGACGGCGAGGTCCTCGTCAAGGGCGGGGTCGTCTTCGGCGCCTACTGGAACAACCCGGCGGCGACGGAAGCGGTATTGAGCGGCGACGACTGGTTCGCGACCGGCGACCTCGGCGCCCTCGACGACGACGGCTACCTCACCATCACCGGCCGCAAGAAGGACATCATCGTCACCTCCGGCGGCAAGAACGTCGCCCCGTCCGTCCTGGAGGACCGGCTGCGCAGCCGCGCCCCGGTCGGCCAGTGCATGGTCGTCGGCGACAACCGCCCCTTCGTCGCCGCCCTGATCACCCTCGCCCCCGACTCCGTCGCCCACTGGCTCGCCGTACGGGGGATGCCCGCCGACACTCCGATGTCCGAGGTGATCCAGGACCCCCGGATGCGCGCCGATGTCCAGCGGGCCGTGGACCACGCCAACGCGGCGGTCTCCCGGGCCGAGTCGATCCGCGCCTTCACCCTGGTCGAGGGCGAGTTCACCGAGGACAACGGCCAGCTGACCCCGTCCCTCAAGGTCAAACGGCACGCGGTACGGGAGGCGTACGCGGCCGAGATCGAGGCGCTGTACAGCAAGTGACGCACGTAGCCCCGTAGAACGCCGAACGGCGGGTCACCGGAGCTCCGGTGACCCGCCGCCGCAACCGAGCGGGGAGGCTCAGCTGTTGCCGGCGCCGTTGCCGGACAGCACGGGGATGTCGCTGAGGATGTGCGACAGGGGCTCGTCGCCCTTGGCCTGCGTCGAGTTCTCGACACACTGCTGGTTCTGCGGGGACGACAGAACGTTGATGTCCTGGACGGCGATCGGCACCGCGCCGAGGACGGAACCGGCGTTGATCTTCGCCGGGAGGCCGATGCACGGCTTGTTCAGCGATCCCTGGACCAGCGAGAGCTGCGGGCTCATGTCACCGAACGTGGCCGAGTTGCCGAACTCCTGCTCGGCGCCGTTGCCGCTGATGGACGTAGTGCCACCGTCGTTGGCGATCGCCAGGGCCTGGGGTGCTGCCGTGGCCGAGAGACCGGCGACGGAGGCGGCGAGGGCCGCGGTTGCCCACAGCTTCTTCATGTTCATTCCCTTCGAAAAGCGGACTCCGGTGAGGAGCTGCGTGATCGTCAACGGCCGAGCCCCGGCCGGGGTTGCGGTGATTGCCCCGATTGGCCCAGCGATTGAGGTGTACGAGTCGAGATTCAGGGGCACGCCAGCCGGTTTCCGCGCACCGGTACGTCCTTCCCGAACACCGGTGGATCGTCGGGCCGCGGATCCGTGCCCTCCGCGATCAGCGGCCGGTCCTCGCGCACCTTGGCGAACATCGCCTTCGCCCTCGTGTCGTGCCAGCGCAGCGTCGAACCGATGCCGTCCATCGGCGGGTTGAACCCGGCGACCGGCACGGTGGCGAACTCGGTCCGCGTGGCAGGCACCTTGCTCAGTACTGATGCGAGCGTGACGAGCGCCTTCGCGCCGTCCTTCCCGAAACCCTGCTCGACCTTGGCAGGGCCGAGCAGCGTCCGGGCGACCCGGCCCATGAGGACAGGGTCGGTCAGCACCTTCCGGGCGGTCAGTTGCTCCAGCGCCGCGACCAGGAACCGCTGCTGGCGCTGGATCCGCCCCAGGTCGGCACTGCGGTCGACCTTCCGCGAGCGGACGTACTGCAAGGACTGCCCACCCTTGAGCAGATGCCGTCCCGGCGCCAGGTTCAGCTTGGTCTTGGGGTCCTTGAGCCGCCGCGCGGTGCACACCTCGACCCCGCCGACCTGGTCGACGGCGTCGATGAACCGCCGGAAGTCGAGCTGTAGGTACTGCTCGACACTCACCCCGGTCGCCGCCTCCACCGTACGTTCGACGAGGCCCGCGCCACCCTCCGCGTACGCGCCGTTGAGCTTCGCGGGATGCGCGGGGCGCTGCCGTCCGGACGGTGTGGCCCGGTACGCGGGAATCGTGGCGAAGGAGTCGCGCGGCAGACCGATCACGCTGACGCGGTCGCGCCCCGCGGACACATGGATGAGCATCATCACGTCCGCGCAGTTGCAGGGAACGCCGCCCGCGTGGAACTTGCGGCGCTCCTTCTCGGTGATGGTGCTGCGGCCGTCCGTACCCAGCAGCAGGATGTCGGTGCCCGCGGCGGGGACGGCGCCGCCCATGAGTCTCAACCGGGACTCGTGGGGAGCACCGCAGCCGATGGCGGTCGCCGCGCACAGCACCGCGACTCCACAGAGCCGGGACAGCCGGGAAAGACGGGAAAACCGGAACAAAGGGTGTCTCGTCGTCACCTGACGCAACGTAGGCCAGCGGGCCGCCGAGAATTCGACGGCCCGCTGGTGAGAACTCGAAGAGAGCCCGGACGTACGCCCGACTCAGTCGTCTCAGTTGTTGCCCACGCCGTTGCCGGACAGGATCGGGATGTCGCTGAGGATGTGCGACAGGGGCTCGTCGCCCTTGGCCTGCGTCGAGTTCTCGACACACTGCTGGTTCTGCGGAGCCGAGAGAACGTTGATGTCCTGGACGGCGATCGGCACGGCGCCGGCGATGGAACCGGCGTTGAGCTTGGCAGGCAGGCCGATGCAGGGCTTGTTGAGAGAGCCCTGGATGAGCGCCATCTGGGGGCTCATGTTTCCGTACGTGGCCGAGTTGCCGTACTTCTGGATGGCGCCGTTGCCACTGGTGGACGTCGTGCCACCGTCGTTCGCGATCGCCATCGCCGGGGTCGCCACCGCAGCGGAGGCACCGACGACGGAAGCGGCGATCGCCGCAGCAGCCATAACCTTCTTGATCACTTGCAAGTCCCTTCTGAAGAAACCCCGTCCACCGGAGCCGTTCTGATCAACTGCCCTTCGACGCGCATGGTTGCTGCCATTCACTCTGATGGCCCACAACGGCCAACCGGGTGAAGCGGCGAAACCAATCCCCGTCCATCCGGTTGAAGCGGGAGCAGGAACGTGTGTCTCTGCCAGGAAAGGAAAGCGAAATGCTGAAGAAGGCAATGGCCGCGGCGGCGGTAGCCGCATCCGTCGTCGGAGTCTCGGCGGCGACCGCCCCCCAGGCGCTTGCCACAGCGGACGACGGCGGCACCACGTCCGTCAGCGGGAACGGGGCGGTCTCGAAGTTCGGCAACTCTCTGACCAAGGGCGACATGAGCCCCCAGATGAGCCTCGCGCAGGGCACGCTGAACAAGCTCTGTGTCGGTCTGCCCGTCAAGGTCAACGCCGGTTCCATCGCCGGCGCGGTGCCGATCGCCGTCCAGGACATCCCGATCCTGTCGGCTCCGCAGAACCAGCAGTGCGCCGAGAACTCGACGCAGGCCAAGGGCGACGAGCCGCTGGCGCACGTCCTCAGTGACATTCCGGTCCTGTCCGGCAACGGCATCGCCAACAGCTGATCTGTCGCCGTCGGCTGACCGGTCGTCAACAGTCGTCCGGTCGCCCGCGGAAGCAACCCGAGCAGCCCTCGCACCAGGTGCGGGGGCTGTCCGCGTTTCCGCGCCTTCCCGGGGCCCGGATTTCTTCAGCCTTTCGTGTGGACCGTGTTTTCCGCTGTGCCGGGGCGTTCGAGTGAATTACCCGCCGGATCACGTTCCGTAGTTTCTTCGGCTGTCTATCTCTCGTTTTACAACTGCCGGTCATGGTGCGAGCCGTTCATGTGTGCTCGCTCGGTTTCGGCCGACATAGGGGCATGACCGCAGAGAAGGGAAACTTCATGAAGAAGAGCGTTGCTGTCATCGCCGGCGCGATCATGGCGCTCGGAATGGCCTCCCCGGCGTTCGCGGACGCCGAGGCCGAGGGCTTCGCCGCCCACTCCCCGGGTGTGCTTTCCGGCAACGTCGTTCAGGTTCCCGTTCACATTCCGATCAACGTGTGCGGTAACTCGATCAACGTCATCGCGCTGCTGAACCCGGCGTTCGGCAACACCTGCATCAACGACTGAGGTCGTCGCACCTGCCGTTCGGCGGTGTCTGGGCCGGTCTTGGATTGCCTCTCGGTGCCAAGGCCGGCTTTTTCTCACCTCTCCCATTAGAAGGATAATCAGAATGCGACCGACTCTGAGCAGGGGGATGGTCGTGGCGGCCGCCGCGACGAGCCTCTTGACCCTGTACGGCATTCCGGCCCTCGCAGACGTGGACACCTGCGGCGCCTCCTGCAGCAACACCGCGACTGCACACGGAGCTCCGCACGACGACCCCACGAAGACCAACGGCCACGACCAAGAGGACGAAAACGGCCACGGCCACGACGACTCGAACACCCCCGACGGCTACGGCGACACCCCACCGACGAAGCCGCCCACCCAGCCGCCGACGAAGCCTCCGACGAAGCCTCCGACGAAGCCCCCGACGAAGCCTCCGACCAAGCCGCCCACGAAGCCGCCCACGAAGCCCCCGACGAAGCCGCCCACGAAGCCTCCGACGAAGCCTCCGACGAAGCCTCCGACCAAGCCGCCCACGAAGCCGCCCACGAAGCCCCCGACGAAGCCCCCCACGAAGCCCCCCACGAAGCCCCCGACGAAGCCTCCGACGAAGCCTCCGACGAAGCCTCCGACGAAGCCGCCCACGAAGCCGCCCACCAAGCCGCCCACCAAGCCGCCGACGAAGCCTCCGACCAAGCCCCCCACACACCCGCCGACGACAACAACACCCCCCATCACCACCCCGCCGACGAAGCCGCCCCACCTGCCGCCGACCGGCAGTCGGGAGGAGCTGCTCGCGGCCTCGGCGGTCAGTGTCGCGATGATCGCGGGTGGATTCGTCCTGTACAGACGAGGCCGACGCGGCGGCCCCGGCGCCCACGAGTGAGACACGGCTAGGCCCCCGGCAACCTGAACGAGCCCCGCGCGCCCCGAAAGGGGGCGCGGGGCTCGTTCAGGGGCGCGGGGAACTGCGCGACCAGCCCCCACCGGGCCCGCAGCAAACCACCGCGCCCGCCAGCGGAGCGCCGCGCCCCCACCGGGCCCGCAGCAAACCACCCCGCCCACCAGCGGAGCGCCGCGCCCGCAGCAAAAGACACACCGCGCCCACCCAGCGAAGACCGGCCACAGCAGCCGAACCGCCTACCCAGCGGCGCGCGAGCGCACGTCAACGCGCCGCCCAGGCGCCGGCACCCTCACGCCACCAACCCCCACCCCCACTCCCGCCCGCAACCGCCGCCGCACCCCCCGCACAAGCGTCTCCGCCGTGAACGTAGCCCCATGCACGAACCGCATCGCCGGTCCGAAGCCCGACGCCGTCACCAGCCCCGCCAGGAACAGGCCGGGGTACGAGGACTCGAAGTGCCGCCCGACCGCCGGTGACCCGTCCGCCAACGCGCCCAACCCATCAGCCAGTTGCGCGTCCAGCAGACCCAGCCGATCGGTCGTCGCCCTGAACCCCGTCGCCGCGATGACGTGTTCGGTCTCCAGGGACCGCCGCTCGCCGGACCGGCTCACCGTGTCCAGCCGTACGCCACCCGCCCCGCCCGCCAACTCCCGTGCCTCCGCGACCTCCTGGCCGAGCAGCACCTCCACCGCCGGTTCGACGCGGGCGCGTACCCACCACGCGCCCGCCGGACCCAGCGCCGTCGCGGCGATTCGCGCGCGGGTCGGTTCGGGGAGCCGGTGGAAGAGGCCGGGGCGTTCGGCGTAGAACCAGTTGCGCCAGCCGCAGCCCAGGCCGCTCTGCGGGGCACGGGCCGAGCGCCACCAGGGGCGCTCCCACGCGGGCGGCACATCGTTCCAGGCCAGGTGCTCCGCCCGCGCCAACACCCTTACCCGCGTGCCCTGTTCGGCGAGCAGCGCCGCCGTCTCCAGGGCCGCCTGGCCGCCGCCGATCACCGTGACGTCCCGGCCCCGGAAGCGGTCGAGTTCGCTGTGGTGGCTGCTGTGGGACACCAGGTCGGGGCCGAGGTCGCGCACCGCCGCCGGGATCTCCACGAAGGGCAGCACACCGACCGCCAGGGCGACCGTCCGCGCGCGTACCGTCTCGCCGTCCTCCGTCACCGCCTCGAAGCCCCCGCCCTCGCCCCCGCCCCCGGCGACGGGCGCCACCCGCGTCACCGTCCGCTCGTCGACCTCGGGGACGGCGTTGCGGGCGAACCACTGACCGTACGCGGCGAACATCTCCAGCGGGATCGGCTCCCCGTGCCGCGCCTCGACGCCCCGGGCGGCGCAGTACGTGTCCAGGCGCCAGCGGCCGTCGGGGTCGGACAGGTTCGACGCCCACGGCTCCGACTTGAGGTACATGCCCCGGGGCATGTGGTCCCGCCAGGACGCCATGGGCCGGCCGAACACGCGCAGTCGGAGCCCGGCGCCCGCGGCGTGGGAGGCGATGGACAGGCCGTACGGGCCCGCGCCCACCACCAGCAGGTCGTACATCAGCAACTGCTCGCTTTCTCGTCGTCGGTCAGAGAGTCGGTCGGAGAGCCGTCGGGCAGGAGCCCCGGCGGACTCGCCGCCTGGCGGACCACGCGGGCCCGCGTGTCGTCCGGCCCGGCCCGCTCGCACAGCCGGCGCAGCCGGGACGGCAGCCGGCGGCCGACGTGCCGCGCCCACAGGGCCCACATCGCCCAGCCGGGCGCGAGGTCGTCCGGGGCGTGCCAGGCCAGTTCGCGGCCGGCCGGCGCCGGACGCAGCGCGCTGAGCGGCGCGTAGTTCTCGACCACGAACGCCCGCCCCGGCCGGGCCGCCCCCTCCGGCATCGGACGGTGGGTCAGATCGAGGTGCTGGGCGCGTACGACGTCGAGCCCGGCCGTGTCGGTGAAGAGCCGGAACTGGGCGCCGGGCCGCGGGTTGAAGTCGAGCAGGTGGTAGCCGCCGGTGGTGGTGCAGCGGCGGTAGTCGAGGTCGAAGATGCCCCGGTAGCCCAGTTCGGCGATCAGGCGTTCGGTGAGTGCGCGAACCGGCGCGTTCGGGGTCCAGTGGCCCACCGCGGTCAGTCCGGCGCCGCGCGGCCAGGCGTGCAGCTTGCGCCCTGGGCCGCCGCCGCGCACGGTCCCGGTGCGGTCGGCGTACCCGTGGCAGAACCAGTCGAGGTCGGGTCCCGGCGGCAGGAACTCCTGGAGCAGCAGCCGGCTCCCCGCCTCCTCGGTGCGCAGAAACAGCTCCCGCGCCTGCCGCGCCGAGCGCACGACGACCGTGGAGCGCAGCCCGCTGCCCGCCGGGAGCAGCCAGGGCCGGCTCCACTTCGCCATCGTCGGCAGGCCGAGCCGCCAGGCCGCGGCGGCGGCCTCGGCCGCGCTGTCCGGGATTAGCGTCAGCGGGTGCGGCACGCCCACGGCCGCGCACACGGCGGCCAGTTCGGCCTTGTCGGCCACCCGTTCGGCCAGCGCGCCGGGCTGCTGCGGCAGCAGATAGGCGGGCGCCAGCTCGGCCCGCGCCCGGCCCACCGCGACGGCGCTCGCGTCGTCGAGCGGGATGAGCACGGCGGGCCGCGCGACCTGGGCGGCCACCCGCAGCAGGACGCGGGCGATGTCGGCAGGGGCGGCGCCGGGCGGCGGCGGGGGATGCAACTGTCGTACGAAACGGGATCTGCGTACGGGACTTCCGCTCACGTCGGCGATCAGGTGGACGTCGACGCCCGCCCGGCCGAGGGAGCGTACGGCGCCGAGAGTTCCGTGGTGAAAGGGATTCCGGTCGGTCCGCACCAGGACGGCGGGGACGCGGGTGTCGAGCAACGACACGGACATATGTTTTCGGGTTTCCTTCGGGTCGGTTCACTCGAAAGTCTTAGCGCGGTGGCGGAATTCGTATTTGTATGACTGAGTGTCAGTAGGTGAAGAAGCAGGAAAAGGAGCAGGAATGGCCGCACACAAGCGACGGGCCCGATCCGGACGGCTGGCGTTCATGGCGGCGGCGGTCGCCGCGTCGGCTGTCCTGACGGCGGGTCCGGGTCACGCCGTGGGCGCGGGGGTGGCCGATCCTCCCGTGCCCGTACCACCCACCGGGACGGTGGCCCCGGTCCCGCCCGTGGCCCCCGAACCCCCGGTGCCGCCCGAGCCACCCGAGCCACCCGAGCCACCGAAACCCGAACCCCCCGAGCCGCCGGAGGCACCGAAGCTGCCCGCGTTCGGCGCGTTCGGCGCGTTCGGCGCGTACGTCGACTACGACGGCGCCCGTGGCACGGCCAGGATCGCCGAGCTGAGCCGCTGGCTGGGCGGCGCCGATCTCACCGTCGGGCACACCTACCTGCCGGGTGACCTGTGGAGCAACATCGAGGGGCTGCCCGGGTTCCTCGACGTGTGGGCGGACTGGCGGCGGGCCGAGGAGGACCGGCTGTTCGTCCTCAACGTGCCCATGCAGGAGCGCAACGAGGCGGGCGTCTCCGACCGCGGGGTCCGCAGGCTGCTGCGGCGCGGCGCGGCCGGTCTCTACGATCACCACTTCCGCGCCCTCGCCGAGCGGCTGGTCGCGCTGAAGATCCCGGACACCGTGATCGTGCTCGGCTGGGAGATGAACGGCATTACCTACACCTCTCGCTGCGGCCCTGACCCGGAGGCCTGGAAGAAGTACTGGAACAGGATCGTCACCACCATGCGGTCGGTGCCGGGCCAGAAATTCCGGTTCGATTTCAATCCGACCCGGGGCCGTGACGCCATTCCCTGGACGCAGTGTTATCCGGGGGACGACACGGTCGACATCATCGGTATGGACTCGTACGACCAGCCGCGCGGGATCTCATTCGACGAGCAGATCAGCGAGCCCTACGGACTTCAGGCGCACGTGGATTTCGCCAAGGCCCACGGAAAGCCCATTTCGTATCCGGAATGGGGACTGTTCCGCAACGGCGACAACCCGGAGTACATGCGGCGCATGCTCGCGTGGATGGACGAGCACAAGCCGCTGTACAACACGCTGACCGACTACTGTCCGCACGGCGTGTGGCAGTGCGGCAGCAATCCCCAGGCGTCCGAGGTGTACCGCCAGATCCTGACGGGCCGTAAGGACCCGGAGCCGACGGTGCCGACGCCCGACCCGACCCCGGAGCCGCCGAAGCCCACGGACCCGGTGACCCCGCCCGTGCCGCTGCCGCCGGACAACTGCTCGCCGCTGGAACTGGGCGACTGGGTTGAGTACTGGCTCGGCGGGAAGCTGTGCCTGAAGTTCGACTGGTGGTCGCGCAACCGGTGACCGCCCGGTGGCGGCGGGTCGTTCACGATCCGCCGCCACCGTTCCCGTTCTCCCCTCCACCGCCGCTTCCCTCGCGGTCCCGCAGCCGGCGCAGGAGTTCCTTGCCCCGGCTGCGGGCGGCGACATCGCACACGACCGCCGACATCAGCGGCGCCGTCAGCCGCCGGGCCAGCAACAGCCGCTGGTTGACGACGGGTTCGGGGCGCCAGTGGTGCTTGTACGGCTCGTCCCCGCGCAGCAGGCTCAGCGTGTCGTGCCCGCCCGCCCCGGTGTGCTGGGCGCAGGCGTCGAGCAGCATCACGGCGACGTCCGCCTTCCGTTTCCGCAGGCCCGGATGGGCGCCGTACAGATAGCCGCCCGCGAGGCGTCCCGACAGCAGGGTCAGATCGACGGCGACCACACTGTCGTCGAGGCGGAACTCGGTGACCACGGCGTCCCCGGAGCGGACCATCGGCCCGACCGAGCGGGCGAGGTGTTCGCGGAACCGGGGCTGGAGGTGTTCCGACGTCACCTTCCTTCCCTGCCACTGGAGTTGGTGCAGTTCGAGCAGCCGGGCCAGGGCCGCGTCGACGTCGTCGGGCTGGACGACGTGCCGCTCGACGCCGAGCGCGGTCAGCTTGCGCAGCTTGGCGCGGACCCGCTGGGCCTTCGAGGAGGGGAGCCGGGAGACCAGGCCGTCCATCGAGACGGCGGGGAGTTCCAGGCACACGGAGTCCCTGACCTGGCGTCGGGGGCCACGCCAGCGCTCGTACACACGTTCCGCCGCGCCGCCCGGACGGACCTCGCGGAGGTCGATCAGCGCGGTGCGGGCGGCGTCGGAGAGGCCCTCGGCGAGCGCGGCGGCGGCCTCGTCGGCGGTGTCGTCGTCGAGGAGGACGTCACCGTAGTCGGAGATCGCGCCGCCGAGCGGTACGAGGGCGGGCAGCGGGCGGTGTACGCGCATCAGCGGGGCGGCGGCGAGGAGTTCGCCCTCCGGATCGCGGACCACGACGATCCGCAGCCGGCCCGGAACGCCGTACGACAGCCACCACGAGTGCAGCCAGGCATGGCTCTGGAACGGGGTCGCCGCGCCGCACCGCTTGTACAACCGGCCCCAGGCCGGGGCGAGTTCGGCGAAGGCGGTCTCGTCGCTGACGACTTCGGCGCGCAGGTCGCCCGTGGTCGTGACCGTCACAGCTGTCCGTGCGCGTCGGCGGCGACTGCCGGGCCCGGTACGGAGGCCGAGGGCGCCGGTTCCTCCGTACCGCGCCGGGGCCGCACCAGCAGCACCAGGCCGCCGAGCAGTCCGCCCGCGCTCGCGCCGACCAGCCCGGTCACCGCGGCCGAGGCCGAGGACGGCTCGGTCGGCTTCACCGCGCGCGAGAACTGGAGCAGCTCCACGTGGGTGGAGCCCTTGGTGTCGTTGGCGTGCCGGGTGAGGGAGCGGGCCACGGCGTTGGCCATGTCGGCGGCGAGGTCGCGGCGTGAGGAGGTGGCGGACACGGCGACCATGGGCGCGTCCGGCGAGGTCGCCGTCTGCACGCTCTTCCGCAGCGTCGACACCGGTACGCCCGCCCACACCTGGGCGTCCGCGAGCACCGCGAGCTGCGTGGCGACCCGCCCGTACGCCTGCGCGAAGCCGAGCGCGGACGCGGGGTCGGACTTCTCGGTCGGTACGGCGACGACGTAGCTCGTTGCCGTGTAGGTGGGGGAGGTGAAGGTGCCGTACGCGCCGCCGAGGACGCCGCCGAGCACGGCGCCGGCCGCGAGGAGAGTCCACGGCGGGAGGACGCGGGTGCGGGCGAGGTGGGTTCTGCTGGGGTTCTCGGTCATGAGGTCGGGGCTCCCTGGGGTGACGGGGACGGTGTCATGGAAGGGGTGGCGGTGGCCGCGTACACGTCCATGAGCTGCGCGGCGCTGCGGGTGATGTCGTAGTGGTGGGCGGCGGCGGGGGGTGTACGGTCCCGCGGGCCCAGCGCGCGGGCCTCGGCGAGGGCGCGCGCGAAGGAGTCCGCGCCGCCGGGTACGCGCCGGGCGCCCTCGGCGGACTCCGGGGGCAGGTCCTCGATCGCCGGGCAGGAGACGTACCGGACGGGCAGCCCGGCGGCCAGCCCCTCCACGACCGCGAGCCCGAAGGCCTCTTCCGGGCAGGGGGAGGCGAGCAGGTCCATCGCGGCGGTGAGGGAGGGCAGGTCGGGGCCGGGGGTGCCGTCCGGCACGTACGGTCGCTCGCCGGTGAACAGCACCCGGTCGGCGACGCCCGCCTCGTGCGCGCTGCGCCGGAGGGCCTGCTCCTCGGGGCCGCCGCCGACGAGCAACAGCCAGTAGTCGTCGGGGAGTTGGGCGAGCGCGTCGATGAGGTCGCCGAAGCGCTTGCCCGGTGCGAGCCGTCCGATGCCGCCGACGACGTACGCGCCCTCGGGCAGCCCGAGCCGCTCGCGGGTGCGGTGCCGGGCGACCGGGTCGAAGCGGAACCGGGCCAGGTCGATGCCGTTGGGGACGACCTCGATCCGGGGTGCGGGCACGCCCCAGCGGCGCAGCCGGGCGGCGACCGTGGGGGAGACGGCGACGGTCGCGCGGCCGAGGCGCTCACTGGCGAGATACAGCGCGCGGACCCCGGCGGTCAGCGGCCGTCCCTCCATCTGCGAGTCGCCGAGGGAGTGTTCGGTGGCGACGATCGCCCGTACGCCCGCGAGCCGCGCGGCGATCCTGCCGTACACGCAGGCCCGGTAGAGGTGGGTGTGCACGAGGTCGTAGCGGCCCGAGCGGATGACGTCGACCAGGCGGGGCAGGGCGGCGAGATCCCGGTTGCCGGCCATGCCGAGGTGGACGACCCGGACGCCGTCGGCGACCAGACCGTCGGCGACCGAGCCCGGGTTGGTGAGCGTGACGACATCGCAGTCGACCGGCAAGTGCCGCAGCAGCAGCCGCAGTTGCTGCTCGGCGCCGCCGACCCCGAGCCCGGTGATGACATGCAGGGCCTTCACCGCGCTCACACCCCCTCGACGGGCCGGCGCCGCAGCCGGTGCAGCCGGTACTTGAGATGCAGGCGTACGGCGGTGTCGTTCTCGCCGATGTGGACGCGGGGGAGGACATGGACGCCGTTGAGCTGCCCGGGGTCGATGGCGACGCCGTACCCGTAACCGGCCGCCTTCACGGCGTCGACGGCCCGCTGGTCGACGGTCCCGTACGGATAGCAGAACCCGTCGACCGGAGCACCGCTCAACTCCGAGAGCACCGCTCTGCTTTCGGCGACCTCGGCGCGCAGCAGCTCGTCGTCCGCCTTCGTCAGGTCGACGTGCGTCAGCCCGTGCGACCCGATCTCGATCCCGGCTTCGGCGACGGCCCGGATGCCGTCCGCCGTGAGCAGCGGCTTGCGCGGGCCCAGCGGGTCCCAGGCGTTCTCCCCGCCGAGCCGTCCCGGCAGCACGAAGAGGGTCGCGCCGCAGTCCCAACGCTCAAGCACCGGAAGGGCGTTGGTGAGGAAGTCGGCGTACCCGTCGTCGAAGGTCAGCCCGACCAGCGCGCGCCCCTCGCCCCGGGCACGGGCGGCGAGCAGCTCGGCCACGCCCACGCCCCGCAGCCCGCGCCGGTGCAGCCAGCGCAGCTGGGCGTCGAGGCGGTCGGGCGTGACCGTGATGCGGTACGGGTCGTCCGAGCAGTCGCCCACCGAGTGGTACATCGCTACCCAAGGGACGGGCAGGGCGCTTTTTCGGCGCCGGTCAGCGGACGCGGTCGCGTCGGCGGGGGCGGGCGTGGGTGCGGGTGCGCTTGCGGGCATGCGGGAGCCTTCGGGTGAGGGAGCGTACGGAACGGAGGGCGAGGACGAAGCTCTGCACGGCCTGGGCCCGCATGAGCCGGCCCAGCAGGAAGAAGACGACGGTCACGGTCGCCGTACCGGCGGCGAGCCCCGCCACCGGCGCGTCGATCCGGCTGGTCACGAACGCCCCCGCGGCCGTCGCGCACACCGCCGCGCGCACCGGCTTGCTCAGTTCGACCACCACCCGCCGGGTCCGGATCGGCACACTGCGCGGACCCATCCCGTACAGCAGCAGGGCCGCCGACAGCGTGATCCCGGCCGCGTTGGCGGCGGCGATCCCGCTCACGCCCCAGGGACCGACCGACCACGCGCCGATCCAGGAGGTCGCCACGATGCCCGCGGCCATCGCGGCCAGCGGGTACCAGGTGGGCCGGTTCGAGGAGAAGTACGAGCGGACGAGCGCGCCCACCAGCGTGTGCCCGAGCAGCCCGACCGCGTACACGCGCATCACGGTGGCCGTCGCCTCGGTGTCCCGGGCGGTGAACGCGCCCCGCTGGAAGAGGAGTTCGATGACCTGCGGCGCACAGGCGACCACCGCCGCCGCGCCGAGCAGCACCACCCAGGCGGCCAGCGCGAGGTCCCGCTCCACCCGGTCGCGGGCCCGCTCGGTGTCGCCCTCCGCGATCGCCTGCGCGACCACAGGGAAGGTGACCGTGCACAGCATCAGCGACAGCGTCATCGGGATCTGCGCGACCTTCTGCGCGTAGTTCAGATGCGAGATCGCCCCGGCGGGCAGCGTGGACGCGAGGAAACGCTCGATGAGCACCTGCGACTGCCGGGTCAGCGCGAAGAGCAGCACAGGTGCGACGAGCGCGAACGCCATCGGCGCCCCGGACGTCTCCTCCACCACGATCTCTTCCGCTACCGCCGACCGACGGCGCCGCAACTGCCGCAGCACGGAAGGCAGTTGGGTGACGACCATCAGGGCGCCGCCCACCGCCACCCCGACCGCAGCCGAGCGCACCCCCCAGCGCCCGCCCAGCACGAACATCGACGTGATGATGCCGACGTTGTAGGCCACGTAGATCGCCGCCGGTGCCAGGAACCGCCGGTGCGCGCGCAGGGCCGCGCTGCAGTACCCGGCGAGCCCGAAGCTGAACACGCAGGTCGCGGTGAGGCGGGTGCAGTCCACGGCGAGCGACGGGTCGGGCAGGCCCGGGGCGAGCGCCTCGACCAGGTAGGGAGCGGTGGCGATCAGCAGCGCGCCGACCCCCGCGCATGCCAGCGCCAGCCGGGGCAGCGTCGACGCGACCAGCGCCCGTACCGGATCACCGGGGGCACCCTGGGCGCGGCGGGCCAGCGCCATGCTGAACGCCGGAATCAGGACGAAGGCCAGCCCGTCCTCGATGAGCAGCGTCGCCGCGAACTCCGGCACGGTCCACGCGACCAGGAAGGCGTCCGTGTCACTCCCGGCCCCGAACAGCCGGGCCAGCGACTGGTCCCGGACCAGTCCGAGCAGCGCGCCCGCGACCGAGAGGACGGCGGTGATGAGCGTGGCCTTGGCGAGGAACTTGCGGGAGACGGGGGCGAGTTCGGCAGCCCCGGTACCTGTTCCGGCAGCGGCACCACCCCCCTCGTCCCCCTCCTCGCCGCTTCCCT
The DNA here is from genome assembly GCF_042889145.1 of Streptomyces sp. NPDC002680. Classification (NCBI taxonomy): domain Bacteria; kingdom Bacillati; phylum Actinomycetota; class Actinomycetes; order Kitasatosporales; family Streptomycetaceae; genus Streptomyces; species Streptomyces sp. NPDC002680. The sequence goes on along the minus strand of NZ_JBIAQP010000011.1, from coordinate 250,859 downwards.
TCGCGGACGGCGAAGCGGCGGCGCGTGCCGCGGGCAGCGTCACCCTGGTCTCTCCCTCGGGCCGAGGAGGCGTCACGTTCATCACGCCGAGGCCTTGGCCGCGGGCACGGGATCGCCGCCGACGAGGGCCCACCAGGCGACGAGCCCGAAGGCGAGGGCGGTCAGCACGGTCGCGGGCCCGCCGATGTCGGCGTACAGGAAGTCGATCAACTGCCAGATCAGCAGCCCGCAGGCGACGAGAGCACAGTCGAGTCCGCTCGTACGGCTTCTGTGCACCCGTACGAGTCCTCGCAAGCCGCAGACCAGCAGAGCAAGCCAGCTGCCGCCGAGGGCGAGGAGCCCGATGAGCCCCTGCTCGCTCAGCACCAGCAGATACATGTTGTGCGGGGACAGCAGCGGCTGTTTGCGGTACGCGGCGCCCGCGCCCTCCGTGTCGCTGCCCGAGGACAGGGCCAACGAGGCGTGTCCGTCGCGGTGTTCGGGGAAGCCCTTCAACCCGACGCCGGTGAGCGGGTGTTCGCTCCACATGTCGGTCGCCGCCGCCCACATCGTGTACCGGTCGGTGACCGACTGGTCGGGGGCGTCGGCGACTTGGGTGATGCTGCTGATCCGCTCCTGGAGCATCGTCGTACCCACACCGAGGCCGCCGACCAGGATCACCGCCGAGGCGGTCACCACCGCGCCCACCTTCAGCGCGCGCCGCATCCCGGCCAGCACCAGCTGGATCGCGCAGGCCGCCGCGGTGGCGATCCAGGCGCCCCGGCTGAAGGAGACGGCGAGCGGGGCGAACAGCACCAGCGCGCAGCCGGTGGCGACGGCACGCTGACGAGCGGCGGTCGACCCGAGGGCCAGCCCCACCGCGCACATCAGCCCGAACGACACCACGGTCGCCATGCCCATCACATCGGCGGGCCCGAAGGTACCGACCGCCCGGATCTCCTCGCCCTGGTAGGAGGCACCGGTCCCGGTCGCGTACTGGTGCACCCCGACCGCCCCCTGGAACAGGGCGAAGGCGACGAACGCCCAGGCCAGCACCCGGAAGTCGCGCCGGTCGCGGACCAGCAGCACCACGGACGCCGGGACCAGCACGAAGATCTGGAGATAGCGCCCGAGGCCTCCGATCCCGGCCGCCGGCGAGGACGCCCCGACGGCCGCGACCGCGAGCCCGACCACGGGCATCCCGAGCACCACGGCGGCCGTACGGGACAGGGGGCGCCGCCGCTCCCGTACGAGCCGGATCGCACAGTAGAGGACCACGAGCCCGGAGACGGCGTCGGCCGGGGTCGCCCCGCTGTCGGCGCCCTGCGCGGCGGGCAGTGCGAGCAGGGCGATCACCAGCATGACCGGAAGGAGCGGGGCGAAGGAGGCGAAGGGCACTCGGTACGGCAACGTCAGCGTGGGGCTGTGGCTCACCGCTCTCAACTTCCTGTCGGTCGGACGAGCGCGGCGGCGGTGCGCAGCAGGATGCAGATGTCCTGCCACAGCGACCAGTTGTCGATGTAGGCGTTGTCGAACCGGCAGCGGTCCTCGATCGAGGTGTCACCGCGCAGCCCGTGGATCTGGGCGAGCCCGGTGATCCCGGTCTGCATCCGGTGGCGGGCCGCGTAGCCGGGGTAGGTCTGGCTGAACTTCCCGACGAAGTACGGGCGTTCGGGCCGTGGCCCGACCAGGCTCATGTCGCCCCAGAGGACGTTCCACAGCTGGAGCAGCTCGTCCAGCGAGGTCCGGCGCAGGAAGCGGCAGAACCAGTTCATGCGCCGCTCGTCGGCGACGCTCCAGCGGGTCGCCGCCTCCATCTCGTCGACCGGGCGGTGGGTGCGGAACTTGAGGAGGGTGAAGGGCCGCCCGTCCATGCCGATGCGCTCCTGCCGGAAGACCACCCCCGGCCCGCCGGTCAGCCGCAGCACGACCGCGCAGAGCAGCAGCATCGGCGAGACCAGCAGGAGGAGGGTTCCCGAGACAACTACGTCGAGCAGCCGCTTGCCGATGCTGCCCGGCCGGTCCGGCACCATCGCGAGCCGCCGGCAGGAGAACCCGGCGAGCCGTTCGGCGCTCTCGTACGAGGGCGACTCGGCGTCGATCTCCCACACCGTGCAGCCCGACTCGGCCAACGCCCGCAGCAGCGGCCCCTGTTCGGCCCGTACGGAGGGATGGACGGCGAGCACGGCCCGGACGCCGTTCTGGATCAGCGCCCGCTCGACCTCCTCGCCGGTGGTCAGTACGGGCAGGCCCGCGCCGCCGTCCGGGTGGTCGGTGACGAGCCCCACCGGCCGTACCCCGCACGCCGGGTGGCGCAGGAAGGCGGCGGCCACGCGCCGGGCGGTGCCGGCCGGGCCGATGACGAGGGCCGTGTGCGGGCGGCGCAGCCGAGCCCGGCGCCGCACCCGGTGGACGGTCCCGCGGCCCAGCGCACTCGCCGTCGCCTGTACCGCGCAGCCCAGCACGAGGGTGCGCGCGGACAGCGCGTCGGCGGGCGCGTACGCCCCGACCAGGGCGGCGAGAGCCAGCCAGCCCATCGCGATCCGGCCGCAGACGGCGGGCAGTTCGTCGAGGAACGCGGGCACGGACTCGGGCCGGTACAGCGAGGCACGCGTGTTCAGCACGACCACACCGAGCAGCAGCGCGCCGACGAGGAGGGGGTGGCGCAGGGGCTCGGTCAGCGCCAGGACGCCGAGCAGGGCGGCGCTGCTGTCGACGGCGAGCAGCGGCAGCGGGGAGGCCGGCCGGGGCGCGGGACGCCGGCCGGCCGGGAATCTGAAGCCGCCGGCCGACCCGCGGGGCGGGATGACCGAGACGGCGGACGCAGATACGGCGGACACGGTCGAGAATCCGTGCTCCCGCGGCCCTCCGCCGGGGGAGGGGACGGTACTTTCCGCAGTCACGAGTGGATGGACTCCCTGTACTCGGCGCGCACGGGCGGCACGTCGTGCGCGGTGATCAGCTCGCGGTACACGCCCGCGACGGCCTCGGCGGTGTGCCGTACGTCGTGCGCGGACAGGACGTGCCGACGCCCCAGTTGGCCCAGCGACTCACGCAGCGGCGGGTCGAGCAGCAGTTCGGTGACGGCTCCGGCCAGCGCGGCGGGGTTCTCGGCCGGCACCAGACAGCGCGGTGCGAGAGCGGTGGGCAGACTCTCGCGCCCGCCGTCCACATCGGTGACGACCACCGGCCGTCCGCAGGACATCGCCTCCAGCGGCGCCAGCGCCATGCCCTCCCAGCGCGAGGGCAGGACGACCAGATCGGCGGCCCGGTACCAGGGGACGGCATCGGCGACGGCCCCCGCGAACAGCACGGAGTCCGGGGCGAGCGCCCGCAGCCGCCCGGCGTCGGGCCCGTCCCCGACGAGCACGAGCCGCGCCCCCGGCACCCGCTCGGCGATCTCGCCCCAGGCCCGGAGCAGCACGTCCTGCCCCTTCTGCCGGCACAGCCGCCCCACGCACACGACCAGCGGAGCGCCCGGATCGATGTCGGCGAGCAGGGGAATCCCGGCCCGTACGGGGTTCTGGGCCGTCGGCCGGAAGTGCTCGGTGTCGATCCCGTTCGGGATGACCCGCCACTGCCCGGTGATCCCGGCGCGCACCCCGGTGGCCCGTTCGGCGTCGCTCACGCACACCACGCGGGAGGCCCAACGAGCCCCCCACCGTTCCCACTTGAGCGCCAGTGCCGCGGTGGACCCGCCGACCGCCTCGAACGACCAGGCGTGCGGCTGGAACACCGTCGCCGTCCGCCCCCGTACCGCCAGCCGGGCGGCGAGCCCGGCCTTCGCGCTGTGCGCGTGCACGACATCCGGCCGCACCGCCCCGATCAGCCGCCCGAGCCGCCGCACCTCCCCGGCGAGCGAGGGCCCCGGGGCGCGCGTCGCGTGCCAGGGGCGTACGCCGGCGCCGAGCGCCCGCAGTCGCGCCGGGAGTTCACCGCCGTCCGGGCAGGCGACCGTGACGTCGAGACCGGCGGCGAGCTGGGCCCGCGCCAGGTCCGTCACGACCCGGGCCACCCCGCCGTCCACCGGCTGGGTGATGTGCAGGACCCGTGGCCGGGCGTCGGGTGCTGACAGTTGCATGCGCGGTTTCCTCGCTCACGGGTGGCGGCGTTGGACGCGCCTCGGCTACTGCCGGGCGTCGACGGCCACGAAAAGTGCGCCGGCCCACGCCGCGTCCCGCTGGGAAACGAGCCGGAAGGCCAGCTGGTCACCACCGCGCCGCAGCGCCGTACCCAGTTCGAACACGTCGGAGTCGTAGCCGAGGGTGTTGGCGTACGCCGGAACGCGCTCCGAGGCGGCGCCGTCGATCGTGGAATTCAGCACGTCGTCGCGGGGGTTGGCCGCGTCCCCGAGCGCGGTCGTGCGCCCCGCGACGGACACCGTCAGGGAGTCGCCGGGGCTGCCGCGGTCCCCGTTGTAGGCGACCAGGCCCGCCCGCCCGTTCGCGCCCACCGGGAACGGGAGTTCGGCCAACCGGACCAACGGATCGTCACCCTCCCGGGACTCCAGCGCGTCGAACCCGTCCCACACGGCGAGGTGCCGCAGCGGCTCAGCCGCCTTCTCGTACGCCACGACCAGCGTCCAGCCGCCCCAGGCCCCGGCAGCCGACTTCCCCATGGCCGCATTGATCTGCGCGACCGTGTACAGCCCCGAACCGCTCTCCCGGACCAGCTTCGTGACATCGGCGGAGGCCTGGAACGCGTCGGCGCCGCGCGCCACCCGGTGCCCGACGACCGAGTCCGCGAGCAGCTCCTTGTACTCGCCGCCGGGCTCGGCGATCAGCACCCGCCCGTTGTCCTGCGGCGGCTTCTGCTCACCGACCTTGAGATTGCCGCCCCAGTACAGCCGCGCGTAGGAGACCCGCCCGCCCTGCGGCACCCGGACCTCCGCACGGCTGGAGTTGTACGTGTTCGGGTCGCTGTCGACATCGACGTAGAACATGTCGAAGTCACCGTTGACCGCCGCCTTCGCGCCGCCCGTTCCGCTCGCGAGCGGCTCGCCCCTGCGGACGCCCGCGCAGGTCCCGAGCGTGGCGCGGCAGCTGATGGACGCGTTGGCCGCGCGGACGATCCCGCCGTGCTGGAGGGCGCGGTAGCGCGGGGCGAACGCGAGGCGCGCGGCCTCCTTGCCGGGCTCGGCCGTCGCCGTACCTCCCGGAGTGCAGATCGCGGCGAGGGCAAAGACGCCCACCATCGCACGGCGCAGCGGAAGACCCGGGGAAATACGCATGACCGGCGTTGCCCTTTCGGAGAAAAGGTCGTGGACCGACGGACAGAAAATGTGGACATCACTTATGTGCCGCATCCGCCCCCGGTCTGTTTCACGCGGCGGATTCCGGGTGGCGGTCGACCTTTTGGGTGGCTTTGGAGCGGCTGGCGGAAGGTGAGTCACTCTAGCCGCTATGCGTATTTATTGGTGATTCATGGCGACTGTGTCGGAATCGTGTGCCCGGGCGGTCCGAGAGATCACCCCATTGGCGGCACAACCCGGGCGCGCGCCGCGCGTTGACACAGCGCCGGGCATCCCCGCCCGGATGTTTGTGACAACTCCCAAGGAGCACTTCTCCATGTCGCGTATCGCGAAGGGCCTCGCCCTTTCCTCCGTTGCCGTCGCCGCTGTGGCGGGTACCGCCGGTGTCGCCGCTGCCGACAGCGAGGCGCACGGCGTCGCTGCCCACTCCCCGGGCGTCCTGTCGGGCAACGTCCTGCAGGTTCCGGTCCACGTGCCGGTCAACGTCTGCGGCAACACCATCAACGTCATCGGTCTGCTGAACCCGGCGTTCGGCAACACCTGCGTCAACGACTGACGTAAGTCGGCGCGGACCCTTCTGCCGGCCGCTCTCCCTTCCGGGGAGAGCGGCCGGTTCGCGTTCCGGGAGTTCGCTCGGAGGCCTTTGCTCCGAATGGCGGCGGCGACGGCCGGACCGGTTGCAGGCGGCAGCGGTGGATCTGACGGTGGACACATCCGTCCGGTATTTCACCGCACCACAGCACACCGAAAGGAACCTCCATGCGCGCTCTGCCCGCACGGCGTATCGCGTCCGCCGCTCTCTGCGCCACCCTCCTGATCGGAATAGGCGCACCGGCCGCCCTGGCGGACGACGGCGACGCGGCCCGCGAGCGCGGCCACTCGGCTTCCCAGGCTCCCGTCCCCAACGCCGACGCGCTCCTCACGCAGGTCAAGGCGCTGGGCGACCTGGGCGGCGTACTCAAGCCGGTCACCGATCTGCTGAACGCCGTGCTCAAGGCGGACAACGGCCAACTGCCGCTGGACGAGGCGACGAAGCTGGTCGACGCGGTGAAGGCGGCCATCGCGGCGGCCACGGCGGCGGCCCCGGCCCCGGTACCGGTGACCCCGCCGGTGGACCTGCCGGCGACCCCGGAGGTCCCGGCGACTCCGGCGCTGCCGACCGCTCCCGCCCTTCCCACGACTCCGGCGCTGCCGACCACTCCTGCCCTGCCGACGACCCCGGCGCTGCCGATCTACTCCACGCTTCCCGCGCCCCTCACGGACGACAAGGCGGTCAAGGGTCCGTTCGACATCAAGGGTGACGCGCTCACGGCGTTGCAGAAGGCGGTCGACACGCTGCTCACGGCGGTCACGTCCGGCGATGTCGCGAACGTCGTTCCGGCCGTCACCGGTGTGGTGACGAGCCTCGTCGGTCTCGTCGCCGCCACGCTGCTCGGCAGCGGACTGCCGGCGCCCGACCTGGCCGGACTGCCGCCGCTGCCCAAGCTGCCGGCGGAGGTGCCGCCACTGCCGGTCCCGGTACCGCCCCTGCGGCTGCCGGCCAACTAGGGGTCTCGTCCCGGCCGTCGCGTCGACCTCACCGGTCGGCGCGGCGGCCGTTCTTCTGCCCGGGCGCCAATTCCTTTTGTGCGTCAATCCAATTTCTGCATACAGGGTTTCCGCCGCGACCGGGGCTCGTTAGACACGGCGACAGAATTCCCGAAGAAAGGAACATGATGAAGTCCCTGAAGGCTGCCGCTGTTGTTGCCGGGTCCCTGGTCATCGCCGGAGCTGCCGCCCCCGCGTTCGCCTACGACACCGCCGACCTCACGCCCACCAGCCTCAACGGCGCCGTCAACACGCTCACCAAGGGCCCCATCGACGTGGACCAGGTGCAGCCCCTCCAGCACCAGTCGAACGCGCTCGACACCGAGAACAAGGACTCGGTGCTCAGCACGGTGAAGGGCGCGACGACCGCCCTCAACTCGAACGGCGGGCTGCTCGGCGGCCTCCCCCTCCAGGGCTGACGCGAGTCTTGAAAGGACCGATTCCGGCGCGCGGAATCGGTCCTTCGCGCTGTTCGAGCCCCGTCCCTCTTTCGTGTGGATACCGGCGGGAAATCCCCCGGTCGAGTGAGAACGCGGCCGGCCGCGCCAATTCCCGTCGATAGGGTTCCGCGGTGACCTCAACCTCAAGCGAAACGCGCCCTTTCCGCATCGCCGACCTGGGCACGCTCGTCGTCATGGCCTGGAGCGGTGACGCCCCCGACGGCGACATGCCCTACCTCCTCGCCTACTCCCTCGGGGACGGCGAGGGCGGCCCGGAGGCCTCGGCCGTCGCCGTCGAGCAGCTTCTCGCCAACACCGGTCTGCCGGTCGGCGGCGACATCGTCGACGGCTCGACCCGGCCGAGCCTGCCGGTCAGCCTGCTCGTCGAGGCCGGTTCGGCCGTCGTCAACATGCCGCAGCTCAACGCCCAGTGCACCCCGCCCCCGGAGTGGCTCACCGCGGTCGGCGAACGGGGCTTCGCCTACCTGGTGTTCACCACCCGCCCTTGGCCCGAGGCCCAGCCCGGAAAGGCCGTCGAGCCGGAGGCCCTGGCCGCCTTCGCGGGCGCCGAGGAGACCCTCACCGCCGCGGCCCACGTCATCCTCCCGGCCCGCAGCCTGCGCGGCTGACGACCGAGGGAGAGAGCGGCGGACGGGGGGCCGCTCTCCGGGCTGATCTGACGACTAATGCACCACTCGGGGGAATCTTGAGCTGATGCGGTTCTCAGGATCGTTACGCGGTACGGACGAACTCCCCCGATTCCTGCAAAGGACCGTACTTGCCATGAAGTCGACCACTCGAACCCTTGCCGCCGCCGTCCTCACCGGCGTGGCGGCGGCGGTGGGCGCCGCGGCCCCCGCCGTCGCGGCCGACACGGTCCCCGTACCCGTACCGCTGGACGGCGTCGAGAAGTCCCTCAACGTGAACCTGCCCAAGGTCGGCGGTGAACTGCCGCTGCTGATGCCGGGCGTGCCCGAGGGTCCGCGCTATGTCGAGGGCCAGATGATCCCGGCCAGCGCGCTGCCGCAGGTGCCGCTCGGCGCCGCGCTGCCCGGTCTGACGGCCGAGACTCCGCTGCCGCAGGTGGTCGGCAAGGGCTTCGACGAGGCCTCCGTCGGCGTCCCCGCGGCCGACTTGCGGACCCTGACCCCCGGCCTGTCCGTGGAGACCCCGCTGACCGCGCCCAACCCCGAGGTGTTCGGCCTGCCGACGCTCCGCGAGCCGCAGGCCGCCGTACTCACCCCGCTGCTGCAGACGGCCCCGACGGGCGCCCTGGGACTCGGCTCGCTGTAGTCCACGGCCTGACGAACGGACGTGCTGGGCCACCGGGCGGTCGCATCACCGAACGAACGGAACCAGGAGAGAGGCGAGAGTCTTGTTCGTCAGCAGAGTGCCGCGGGGCCCGGCGGGTCCCCCCGCCCGTTCCGGAACGCGGCGGGACGCGCTGCGTGCCCTGTGCGTGTCGGCCCTCGCCCTGGCCGTGGTCCCGGTCGTCGCCGCCGCGTGGCCCCGACGGGAGCCCGGCGGTGACGAGGCGTCGCACTTCGACGAGACGTACCGGGGCCGCCGGCTGCGGGGCATGAGGGCCGACGCCGACCACATGACGCACGCCATGCGCATGCCCGGCGGCGGGCGGTGGCACGTCACCGTGGACGGGCGGCCCCTGCATCTGATGCGGCGCGCGGACGGGACGTATCTGAGCATGGTCGACCACTACCGCTCGTACCCCACGCCCCTGGAGGCGGCCCGCGCCGCCGTCGACGAGCTGGGACCCGGGCGGCGGTTGACGGTCGAGGGCGGGGGCGGTCGTGGCGTACACGCGTAAGGACGTCAGCACGCTGACGCGGAGCGAGCGGCGGCGGTTCGTCGGGGCGCTGATGGAGATCAAACGGCGGGGCGAGTACGACGAGTTCGTGCGCACACACATCGAGTACTACGTCTCCGACGGCGAGGACGGGCTGCGTACGGCCCACATGGCGCCCTCCTTCCTGCCCTGGCACCGGCGGTTCCTGCTGGACCTGGAGGAGGCCCTCCAGCGCGTGGACCCGTCGGTGACGCTGCCGTACTGGGACTGGACCCGGGACCGTGCGACGGCCGGCGCGCCCTGGACCGAGGATCTGCTCGGCGGGACCGGGCGGGCCTCCGACCAGCGGGTCATGAGCGGGCCGTTCGCCTACGACCACGGCGACTGGACCATCAGGGAGAGCGTCACCGACGGCGAGTTCCTCACCCGGGACCTCGGCCGCGTCCGTCAGCCGCTCACGCTGCCGACCCGGCAGGACCTGGACGTGGCCCTCGACGATCCCGTCTACGACGTGTCGCCGTGGAACTCGACGTCCGCGAAGGGGTTCCGCAACAAGCTCGAAGGGTGGGGGAGCGGGCGCGGCCCCGGCTCCTGGCGCAACCACAACCGCGTCCACCGGTGGGTCGGCGGGCACATGGTCGGTGGTGCGTCCGTCAACGACCCGGTGTTCTGGCTGCACCACGCCTTCGTCGACCTGTGCTGGTCCCGCTGGCAGCGCCGGCACGGTGCCGGTGCGCGCTATCTGCCCGACCGGGCGCCGAAGCCGGGCGACGCGCAGCGCGGCCGGGTCGTCGCCCGGCACGAGTCGCTGCCGCCGTGGGACGTGACGCCGGATCAGCTGGAGGACCACAGCCGGATCTATCGGTACGCCTGACGGATCATCAAAGGTTCCGGTGTACGCGGAAGAGCCCCGACGGTGGGACCGTCGGGGCTCTTCCGGTGCTTGCGTACGACGGGTCAGCTGCCGTAGCCGCCGGGGCCGGGGTTGCCCTTGTGGTCGTCGTCGCTGACGTTGACGCAGGTGTTGCCGAAGGCCGGGTTCAGCAGACCGATCACGCTGATCGAGTTCCCGCACACGTTGACGGGCACGTGGACCGGGACCTGCAGGACGTTGCCGGACAGGACGCCGGGCGAGCCGACGGCCTCGGCCTGGGCACCCGCGTCGGCCGTGGCCATACCGGCACCGCCGAGCACCACGGCACCGGTGCCGAGAGCGGCGACGGCAGCCTTCGCGATGCGAGACATCACGTTCTCCTTTGATTCGATGAGTGCGAGCGCTCGACTCGCGCCCGCACTTCCCCTACAACGCGCCCGCTCACGCCTGGTAACGGCGTCGGGCCGGGCGTCACCCTTTTCGAAGCGCACGGGTTAACCTCAGGCATGGCATCCGACCAGGCCGACCAGAGCAAGCGGCAGCAGACCCAGAACGTGTTGCGGACCTTCGTAGGGGCGGACGGCCGTCTCGCGCGGCTCCCCGAGCACTTCGAGACCGGCGTGGAGTATCCCGAGCGGCTCGTCGACGAGCGGCTCCGCGTGTGGTGCGAGGTGGACGCCGACGCAGCCTGACCGCTCCAACACCCTTGGCCCGCTTCCCGGATGACGGGGGAGCGGGCCTTTGTGCGCCCGAACGGTATCGGGTCCATAACTGTCGTGGACCCGTTCGCGAATGCTGTGTGAAGGTCTCCAAGTGAGCGTAAGCGGAACCTTTTTGACGCTCTCTTGACTGCTAAGATCATCCCACTTTCAGTAGGCTGAGGCGTGCCGCGCGCACGGGGGACAGTCTCTAAGGGCCCCATCGCGAAGGAGTGGCTGAGTTGGTCCGCCGGTAAGGTTCGCCACCGGGCTGGGCCCGTGTTCCAGGCCGGACCCAACGGACTGCAACTGCTCCTGTCGCAAGGCGACTTGAAGAGAGTCTCATGACGTCATTGATCCAGGATCCACTGCTGTGGATCTTGCTCGTGGTCCTGGTCGCTGCGGTCGTCGCAGTGATGCGGGCCCGCAGAACCAACATGGCCCTCCGCAGGAAGACCAACGACCTGCAGAGCGCCCGCGAAGCCGCGCAGAGCGACCGCGACCGCCTCTATGCGGAATACACCCAGCTGAACGCGCAGCACGCGGGCGACCTCGCCGCGGTGCGCAAGGATGCGGAGGAAGACACCAAGGCCGTCCTGAAGTCCGCGATGCGGACGCTCCAGGTCCTCGCCGACGAACAGCAGCTCATCATCGAGAAGTCGCAGCGCCGCTACGGCGACGACGAACAGGTCCTCGGCGACCTGATGATGATCGACCACACCAACAGCCAGTTCGGCCGCCGCGCCCAGGGCATCGCGGTGCTCTGCGGCGGCTGGCTCGGCCGGCGCGAGTCCACCGCCTCCGTGTACGACGTGGCCCGCAGTGCCCAGGGCCGCATCAAGCACTTCGACCGCGTCACCATCAACACCCAGGTGAACGTCTCGGTGGCCAGCCGGGCCGTCGAGCCCGTCGCGGTCGTCCTCGCCGAACTGCTCGCCAACGCCACCAACTACAGCGCGCCCGGCACCCGCGTCGACATCAACATCCAGGCCGTACCCACCGGTGTCTGCCTGATCGTCGACGACGCCGGCCTCGGTATGAACACGGAGGAGAAGGCGCGGGCCACCGTGCTGCTCTCCCCGCAGGCACCGGTCGACATCACGAGCCTCGGCGACCCGCCGAAGTTCGGCTTCGCCGTGTCCGGGATGCTCGCCACCAGGTACGGCTTCAAGGTCTCGGTCGATTCGGTGTCCCCCTACGGCGGCGTACGGGCGGTGATTCTCTTGCCAGAGAACCTGTTGACGACGGACGTTCCCGAGCCCGAGGGCGGTGCTGCCAAGACAGCCGAACCCCAGGCGCCCGAGGCTCCTTCGGTCGCCCCGCAGCGGCTGACCCCGGTGGCCACGCCCGGCGGACCGCCGCGTCCGATCGGGACGACGGCCGGTGGCCTGCCCAAGCGGCGGCGGCGCGGCAGCCCGGTCGCGGTGGTGCCCTCGCCGCCGGAGCCGGCCGAGCCGGAGTTCAACACAGAGGTGACGGCTTCACGTATCGGTGCGTTCCAGCGCGGAACGCTGCTTGGGCGGGATACGACCACCATGGAAGGACCACAGGACCAGTGAATCCCGATCTGTCGTGGGTGCTGAACGATGTGCTGCAAGTGCGCGGCGCCCGTCACGCGATCCTCGTCTCGGCCGACGGCCTCCTGCTGGAGCGGTCCAGTGACATCGAGCGCGACGAGGCGGAGACCAACGCCGCCGCGATGAGCTCGATGCAGTCCCTCAGCCGGGCCGTCGCCCCCTTCGTCGGCTCCGGACGCGGTCTGTGGAAGCAGACCCTGATCGAGTACGACGGCGGCTGGATCTTCCTGATAGCCGCGGGCAGCGGCGCCTACCTCGCCGTGTCGGCCGCGCTGGACGTCGACATGGAGGCCATGTCCTTCCGGATGCAGCAGCAGGTGGGCGCGCTCGGCAAGGCGATGACCACCCCGCCGCGTCAGAACGCCGGTGCGGACGCATGAACGCCCACGGCGAGGAAGCTCCGGTCACGGTCACCAGCGACTTCGTCCGCTCGTACGTCATCACGGGCGGACGGCGGCTGCCGACCGCCGATGACCTGTCCCTGCACACCCTGGTCACCCTGGCCCCCGACCGGGAGGTGCCGCTCGGCGCCAGCCCCGAGGTCCGGGCCATCTGGGACCTGTGCGGCGGCGGCTACCTCTCCGTCGCGGAGGTCGCCGCGCACCTGACGCTCCCGGTGGGCGTCGCCCGTCTCCTGCTGACCGATTTATTCGAACAAGGTCATCTCCTGCGCCGTGCCGCGCCCCCACGCGCCCAGTCCGTCGACAGAGGAATCATCGAAAAGGTGCTGCATGGACTCGAATCCCTCTACGGCTGAGACGATCTACGTCTCAGACGCGGTGACCACCACCGCGAAGATCCTTGTCGTAGGGCACTTCGCGGTGGGCAAGACCACGTACATCGGTTCGCTGTCGGAGATCACCCCGCTGCGCACCGAGGAGAAGATGACCCAGGCGTCCGCCCACGTGGACGATCTGAAGGGTGCCCCGGACAAGGTGACGACCACGGTCGCGCTGGACTTCGGCCGGCTCACACTGAGCGACGAACTGGTGCTGTACCTCTTCGGTACGCCCGGTCAGCAGCGCTTCATGCAGCTGTGGGAGGACATGGCCCGCGGCGCGCTCGGAGCCCTGCTCCTGGTCGACCCGTCCCGGCTGGCCGAAACGTTTCCGGTGATCGACCTGGTCGAGAAGTACGGCCTGGAGTACGCCATCGCCGTCAACACCTTCGACCCGCAGGGCGGCGAGTTCGACGAGGACGAGATCCGCGAGGCCCTCGACCTGCTGCCCGACACCCCGGTCGTCTACTGCGACGCCCGGGACCAGACGTCGTCGGCGAGGGCACTGATCGCCCTCGTGCAGCACCTGCTCGCCCGCGCGGCCTGAGCCCCGGTCCCCCTCCCGTCCGGCCCCTGCCCGCACAAGGGGCCCGGACACGGGGCCCGGGCAGGGACGTCAGGGCAGGGGCCCGGACCGTTCGGACCAGGGCCCCGCACAAGGTTTTTCCTCACCTCCGTCCCCCGCCCCCGAGGCGCGGGGAACCCAAAGGAACCTCCATGGACATACAGCACGCGGGTGCCACGTCGAGCGCTCCCGCCAGATGCCCCATGCACGGCGCCGACTTCGCCGCCGATCCGCAGGGCATCTACGACAAGTTGCGCGCCCACGGCCCGGCCGCACCGGTCGAGCTCGCACCGGGCGTGGACGCCACGCTCGTCGTCCAGCACGAGATGGCCCTCAGGGTGCTCCAGAACACCACCCTGTTCGCCCGTGACTCGCGCCGCTGGGCCGCCCTGAACGAGGGCCGGATCTCCCTCGACAGCCCCGTCCTGCCGATGATGATGTACCGGCCCAACGTCCTGTTCACGGACGGCGCGGTGCATCTGCGGCTGCGCAAGGCCGTCACCGAGAGCCTCGCCAAGCTGAACATCAGCCGGATCCGGCGGGACGTCGAGCCCATCGCCGACTATCTGATCGACCAGTTCAGCGAGCGGGGCCGGGCCGACCTCCTCAACGACTACGCCAAGCTGATCCCGCTGCTGCTGTTCAACAAGATGTTCGGCTGCCCGGCCGACATCGGCGACCGCCTCAACACCGGTATGTCCGCCATGTTCGACAGCCAGGACGATGCCATCAAGGGCATCGAGATCGTCGCCACCTGCCTCCAGGAGCTGATCACGCTCAAGCGCCGCGAGCCCGGCGACGACGTGACCTCCTGGCTGATCCAGCACTCGGCGGGCCTCAACGACGAGGAACTCCGGGACCAGCTGATCGTGCTGATGGGCGCGGGCCTTGAGCCCCAGCGCAACCTCATCGCCAGCTCCCTGCTCCTGCTGCTGTCCGACGACAGCCGCTCGGAGCGCGGCAGCGGCATGCTGGTCGAGGAAGCCATCGACCATGTGCTGTGGAACAACCCGCCCATCGCCAACTACGCGACGCACTACCCCTTGCAGGACGTCGACCTCGGCGGCGTCCCGGTCGACGCGAACACCCCGGTCGTCATCAGCTTCGCCGCCGCCAACAGCGACCCGTCCCTCAACGAGGCCCGGCAGATGGCCAGCAAGGGCGCCCACCTGGCCTTCGGCGCGGGTCCGCACGCCTGCCCCGCCAAGGACCCGGCCCTGGTCATCGCGCTCACGGCGATCGAGAAGATCCTCAACGCGCTGCCCGACCTGACCCTCTCGGTCCCGCAGGACAGCCTGCTGTGGCGACCCGGCCCCTTCCACCGCGCGCTCGCCTCGCTGCCGGTGCGGTTCAGCCCGACGCCGGCCACCCGGGTCGCGGCGGCCATGCGCAACCAGGCCCCGATGCCCGCGGCGACGGACCCGGCACACCGTCCGGCCCCGCAGCCGGCGGCGGCTCCGGCGGCCCGTCAGGAACAGCGCAAGAAGGGATTCTGGAGCTCCTTCCTCGATGTCTTCCGGCTCTGAGGCCCAACCGCCCACTCACTTAGGCCGGTTGGGCCGACCGGCGCGAGCGCCCTGTGACCGAGGTTCCCCCTCGGGCACAGGGCGCTCTGCCGTTCCCGCCCGTCCTCAGGCGAGCAGTTCGTCCACCTCGGCCGCGAACAGCAGGGCCGGGTCGAACTCCATCCCGGTGAAGTGGCCGGCGAGTTCCAGGGACAGGACGCCGTGCAGCCGGGTCCAGCAGGCCAGGGCCCGGCGCAGGGCCGCGGGCGGTGCGGGGTGGCCGGCCGCCCACTTCCGGTGGTCCTCGATATGGGCGTCGAACGGGGTCCCGGGGCCGGCGGGGGGCAGTGCGGCGCAGGCGTCGAGCAGAGTCGCCATGATCTCGGACGCGATCCCGGTGATGTCGTCGGGCGCGTGGTAGCCGGGCACGGGCGTGCCGTACACGAGGAAGTACCGATGGGGGTCGGCCAGTGCCCACTCGCGCAGGGCGTGGGCGAGCACGGTCAGGTCGGGGCCGGGCTCGGCGGCCGTACGGAGGGCGTCGGCGAGGCTTCGGTACGCGTCCCTGATCAGCTCGGTGATCAGCTCGTCGCGGCCGGCGAAGTACCGGTAGAGCGCGGGTCCGCTCATGCCCATCTGCTTGGCGACGGCGTTGAGGGAGAGCGCGGACGCGCCCGCCGCGGCGATCTGCTCCCACGCCCGTTCCTTGATCTCCGTACGCACCTGGGCGCGGTATCGCTCGCGCGGGGTCTCGGTCATGGTTAGAGGTTATCACTCAAGTTATTGACACTCGCACTCGTCGAGTTATAGCTTCTAACCAACGCGACAACAGGAAACTGGTCATGGAGGCCGTCATGGGCACAGAAGAACTCGTCGAGGTCGTTCTGCCGGGCAAGGTGGAGCCGGAAGGGCTGGAGGTCCGGCACGGAGCCGTGCCCACCGCCGGTCCCGGGCAGGTCGTGGTCCGGATGGAGGCGACCGGCGTCTCCTTCGCCGAGCAGCAGATGCGCCGCGGCCGGTACTACGACCAGCCGGCGTTCCCCTTCGTGCCCGGTTACGACCTTGTCGGCACCGTCATCGCCACCGGCGAGGGCGTCGGGCCGGACCTGGCCGGCACCCGGGTGGCCGCGCTGCTCAAGGTCGGCGGCTGGGCCAGTCATGTGCTCGTCGACGCGGCCGACGTGGTGCCGGTGCCCGACGGGATCGGCGCGGCGGAGGCGGAGACGGTGGTGCTCAACGGCATCACCGCCTGGCAGATGCTGCACCGCAAGGCCCGGGTCCGCGCCGGGCAGACCGTCCTGGTGCACGGTGCCAACGGCGGCGTCGGCACGGTCCTGGTCCAGCTCGCCCACGCGGCCGGCGCGAAGGTGATCGGTACGGCGTCCGTACGGCACCACGACGCGCTGCGGGAGCGGGGCGTCGTCCCCGTCGACTACCGCGCCGGGGATGTCGCCGCCCGGGTCCGTGAACTCGCCCCCGGGGGAGTGGATGCCGTCTTCGACCACGTCGGCGGACGCAGCGTGACCGACTCCTGGCGCCTCCTCGCACCCGGCGGCACGCTCGTCTCGTACGGCAGCGCCTCCACCCGGGACGCCGAGGGCTCCAAGCAGTGGCCGGTGCTCAAGCTGCTCGGCCGGGTGTGGGTGTGGAACGCGCTGCCCAACCGCCGCCGCGCCTACTTCTACAACGTCTGGGCCGGGAAGGCCCTGGCCCCGAACCGATTCCGGGCCCGGCTGCGCGCCGACCTCGCCCAGGTCCTCGCCGCCCTCCGCAGCGGCGACGTGACCGCCCAGGTCGCCGCCCGGCTGCCCCTCGTCCGCGCCGCCGACGCGATGCGGCTCGCCGAGTCGGGGACGGTCACCGGGAAGGTCGTGCTCACTCCGTAGGGCGGTCGCCGGGCAGTTCCGCGAACTCCGTCAGGGCGTGCGTGAGCCACTGGGTCCAGAAGGTCTCCAGGTCGATGCCCGCGCGCAGGACCAGGTGCTGGAGCCGGTCCTGGGGGTCGGCCGTACCGGGTGGGAAGTCCCGCTTCTCGATCTCCTGATATTCCGTCAGTTGTCGCTGGTGCAGGGCGAGATGGCGGCGCAGGTCGGTCTCGATGCCCTCCGTGCCGACGACCGCCGAGGCACGCAGGCGCAGCAGCAGGGTGTCGCGGTACGGCTTGGGGTCCTGGGGTGCGGCGGTCCAGCGGGCCAGTTCGGCGCGGCCCGCGGGGAGGACCTCGTAGCTCTTCTTCTGGCCGCGGGTCGGCTGCTCGGCGGGCAGGGCGCGGATGTGCCCGTCGGCCTCCAGTCTGCCCAGCTCGCGGTAGATCTGCTGATGTGTCGCCGACCAGAAATAGCCGATCGACCTGTCGAACCGGCGCGTCAACTCCAGCCCCGAGGACGGTTTTTCGAGCAGGGCGGTGAGGATCGCGTGCGGGAGGGACATGCCACGGCTCCTAGAGGGTCGCTGCCAGTTCGGTGCCCTGCTTGATGGCGCGTTTGGCGTCCAGCTCGGCGGCCACGTCGGCGCCGCCGATCAGGTGCACGCTGTGTCCGGCGGCCAGCAGGTCGTCGTACAGGTCTCGGCGCGGGTCCTGGCCGGTGCACAGGACGACGGTGTCGACCGGGAGGACGGTGCTGGTGCCGTCGACGGTGACGTGGAGTCCGGCGTCGTCGATACGGTCGTACCGGACGCCCGGGGTCATGGTGACACCCCGGTGCTTGAGTTCGGCGCGGTGGATCCAGCCGGTGGTCTTTCCGAGGCCCGCGCCGACCTTGGTGGTCTTGCGCTGGAGCAGGTGGACGGTGCGCGACGGGGCGGTCCGCTCGGGGGCGGTGAGGCCGCCGGGGGTGCGGTGGTCCATGTCGACGCCCCAGGCGCGGAAGTACGCCGCCGGGTCCTCGTGCGTCTTGTCGCCGGTGTCGGTGAGGTACTCGGCGACGTCGAAGCCGATACCGCCGGCGCCGAGGATCGCGACGCGGTCACCGACAGGGGCGTTGTCGCGCAGGACCTCCAGGTAGCCGACGACGCTGGGGTGGTCGACGCCGGGGATGTCGGGGGTGCGGGGGGTTACGCCGGTGGCCACCACGACCTCGTCGTAGTCCGCCGTCAAGTCGTCTGCGGTCGCTCGGGTGTTGAGGCGTACGTCCACGGCGTGGGCGTCGAGCTGGTGGCGGAAGTAGCGGATCGTCTCGTCGAACTCCTGCTTGCCGGGGACCTTGCGGGCGACGTTCAGCTGGCCGCCTATCTCGGGGGCGGCGTCGAAGAGGGTGACCTGGTGGCCGCGTTCGGCGGCGGAGACGGCGCAGGCGAGTCCGGCGGGTCCGGCACCGACGACCGCAATTCGCTTGCGTCGCCTGGTCGGTGAGAGGACCAGTTCTGTTTCGTGGCAGGCGCGCGGGTTGACCAGGCAGGAGGTGATCTGCCCGCTGAAGGTGTGGTCCAGGCAGGCCTGGTTGCAGCCGATGCAGGTGTTGATCGCCTCGGGTGTCCCGGCGGCGGCCTTGTTCACGAAGTCCGGGTCGGCGAGCATCGGGCGGGCCACGGAGATCATGTCCGCGCACCCTTCGGCGAGCAACTGCTCGGCCAGGTCAGGGGTGTTGATGCGGTTGGTGGTGACGAGGGGGATGCCGACCTCGCCCATGAGCCTCTTCGTCACCCAGGTGTACGCGCCGCGTGGCACCGAGGTGGCGATGGTGGGGATACGGGCCTCGTGCCAGCCGATGCCGGTGTTGATGATCGTGGCTCCGGCCTCCTCGACCGCCTTGGCGAGTGTGATCACCTCGTCGAGGGTGGAGCCGCCTGGGACCAGGTCCAGCATCGACAGGCGGTAGATCAGGATGAAGTCCTCGCCCACGGCCTCGCGTACTCGGCGGACGATCTCGACCGGGAAGCGCATGCGGTTCTCGTAGGAGCCGCCCCAGCGGTCGGTGCGGTGGTTGGTCCGGGGGGCGATGAACTCGTTGATGAGGTAGCCCTCGGAGCCCATGATCTCCACGCCGTCGTAGCCGGCGCGGCGGGCGAGGACGGCGGTGCGGGTGTAGTCGTCGATGGTCTGTTCGATCTCGGCGTCGGTGAGTTCGTGTGGGGGGAAGGGGCTGATCGGGGCCTGGAGGGGGCTGGGGGCCGCGAGGTTCTGGTGGTAGGCGTATCGGCCGAAGTGGAGGATCTGGAGCGCGATCTTTCCGCCCTCGCGGTGTACGGCGGTGGTGATGGCTCGGTGTTGTTCGGCTTCGGTGTCGGTGGTGAGTTTGGCTCCGCCTTCGTAGGGGCGGCCGGCGTCGTTGGGGGCTATGCCGCCGGTGACGATGAGGGCGACGCCGCCTCGGGCTCGGGTGGCGTAGAACTCGGCCATGCGGGTGAAGCCGTTTTCGGCTTCTTCCAGGCCGATGTGCATGGAGCCCATGAGGATGCGGTTGGGGAGGGTGGTGAAGCCGAGGTCCAGGGGGGTCAGGAGGTGGGGGTATGGGCTCATGGGGGCCTCCGGGGGTGGGGTTGGGTCTGTTCTTTTGTAGGGGACGTGGGGGTGGTTTTGCAACTAGTTGCATAATGGCGTGCGGCACATGGGGGTGGTTTTTTCGCCCCCGCCGCCCCTACCCGTTCCCATCCTCTGGGGGCTGCGCCCCCAGACCCCCCTTTCGGCCTGGACGGCCTCGTCCTCAAGCGTCGGACGGGCTGAAAGGGGCTGTGGGGTGCGTCACCTCGCCCATTTACTTGGACGTCCTAGTATCCTGATTACTAGGACGTCCAAGTAAATGGGAAGGCATGACCGTGAACGATCTCCACCGTCCCGTGCACCCCGTCCGGCTGGTCACCGCCTCGGCGCTGTTCGACGGGCATGACGCCTCGATCAACATCATGCGGCGGATCTTCCAGTCCCAGGGCGCCGAGGTGATCCACCTGGGGCACAACCGGTCGGTGCGGGAGGTCGTGGACGCGGCGCTCGAAGAGGATGCGCACGGTGTCGCCGTGTCGTCCTATCAGGGCGGGCATGTGGAGTACTTCGAGTACCTCGTCGAGTCGTTGCGGGGGCAGGGGGCCGAGCACATCCAGGTCGTGGGTGGTGGGGGCGGCGTCATCGTGCCCGACGAGATCGCTCGGCTGCGGCGGAGCGGTGTCACCATCTTCTCGCCCGAGGACGGGCAGCGGATGGGGCTTGCCGGGATGGTCAACTCGGTCGTCAAGGACTGTGATTTCGATCTTTGGGACAGTAAGGCCGTCGATGCCGCCGCCGTGCTCACCGGTGATCGGTTCGCCATCGCCCGTGCCATCACCGGTGCCGAGCTGGGCAAGCTGCCCGACGAGCTGCTGGAGCAGGTGCGTGCCGCCGCTGCCGCTCGGGTCACGCCCGTTCTCGGGATTACTGGTACAGGTGGCTCCGGGAAGTCCTCGCTCACCGACGAACTCGTACGGCGGTTCCGTGTCGACCAGCAGGACAAGCTGCGGATCGCTGTGATCGCCGTTGACCCCACCCGGCGTCGGGGTGGCGGGGCGTTGCTCGGCGACCGGATTCGGATGAACTCCCTGGACGGCAGCCGGGTCTTCTTCCGGAGTCTGGCCACGCGTGGGAGTCGTGAGCTGCCCGAGCATCTGTCCGACGTGATTGATGTGATCAAGGCCGCCGGGTTCGATCTCGTGATCGTGGAGACGCCCGGTATCGGCCAGGGCGACGCGGCGATCGTGCCGTACGTCGACACCTCCATGTATGTGATGACGCCCGAGTTCGGCGCCGCCTCGCAGCTGGAGAAGATCGACATGCTCGACTTCGCCGATGTCGTGGCTATTAATAAGTTCGAGCGGCGTGGTGCCAAGGACGCTATGCGCGATGTGGGGCGTCAGCTTGTGCGGAACCGCGAGGCGTTCGGGAAGAAGCCCGAGGACATGCCGGTGTTCGGCACCTCCGCCGCCACCTTCAACGACGACGGGGTCACCGCGCTCTACCAGCATCTGAAGGCCGATCTGGGTGAGCGGGGGCTGCCCCTGTCCGACGGTGCTCTGGCACCGGTCGCCGTGCGGTACTCCTCCGGTATCCGGCGGGTCGTGCCCGCCGAGCGGGTGCGCTATCTCGCCGAGATCACCGAGGCGGTGCGCGCCTATCACGCAGGGACGGAGACGCTTGCCGACGCGGCCCGGCGCGTGCAGCGGCTGGACGCCGTCCGGGGTGAGCTGGTCGAGGCCGGGGCCGAGGTGCAGGGTGTCGAGTCGTTGCTCGCCGACGCCTGCCGGGGGCTGCCGCACGACATCAGCGACCAGATCCGGGACTGGCCCGCCGTCGTGGCCTCGTACTCCGGTGACGAGCAGGTCGTGAAGGTGCGGGACCGGGAGATCCGTACCCAGCTGAACCGTGAGTCGCTCTCCGGTAACAAGATCCCCCGGGTCGCGCTGCCCGCCTTCACCGATCACGGGGAGCTGGTGCGGTTCTGGCGGCGGGAGAACCTGCCCGGGCTCTTCCCGTTCACCGCCGGGGTGTTCCCCTTCAAGCGTGACGGCGAGGACCCGGCGCGGATGTTCGCGGGGGAGGGCGATCCGTTCCGTACGAACCGGCGCTTCAAGCTGCTCTCCGAGGGGCAGTCGGCCACCCGGCTGTCCACCGCGTTCGACTCCGTCACCCTCTACGGCCGTGACCCCGACGAACGCCCCGACATCTACGGCAAGGTCGGTACGTCCGGGGTCTCCGTGGCCACCCTCGACGACATGAAGGCGCTCTACGACGGGTTCGACCTCGTCGCTCCCACCACCTCCGTGTCCATGACGATCAACGGGCCCGCGCCGACCGTCCTCGCCTTCTTCCTCAACACCGTCATCGATCAGCAGATTGAGAAGTTCGCTGTTGCGGAGGGGCGTCAGCCGTCGGCGGAGGAGGTTGCCGAGTTGCGGGCGCATGCCCTCGCGAACGTGCGCGGCACCGTGCAGGCCGACATTCTCAAGGAGGACCAGGGGCAGAACACCTGTCTCTTCTCCACCGAGTTCTCGCTGCGGATGATGGCCGACATCCAGGAGTGGTTCATCGAGCAGAAGGTCCGCAACTTCTACTCCGTGTCCATCTCCGGCTACCACATCGCCGAGGCCGGGGCGAACCCGATCAGCCAGCTCGCCTTCACCCTCGCCAACGGGTTCACGTACGTCGAGGCCTATCTGGCGAGGGGTATGCGCATCGACGACTTCGCCCCCAATCTGTCCTTCTTCTTCTCCAACGGGATGGATCCGGAGTACTCCGTGCTGGGGCGGGTGGCGCGGCGGATCTGGGCCGTCGCGATGAGGGAGCGGTACGGGGCCAACGAGCGCAGCCAGAAGCTGAAGTACCACGTCCAGACCTCGGGCCGCTCCCTGCACGCCCAGGAGATGGACTTCAACGACATCCGCACCACCCTCCAGGGGCTCATCGCCATTTACGACAACGCCAACTCCCTGCACACCAACGCCTACGACGAGGCCGTCACCACCCCGTCCGAGGAGTCCGTGCGGCGGGCGCTCGCCATCCAGCTGATCATCAACCGGGAGTGGGGGCTCGCCATGAACGAGAACCCGCTCCAGGGGTCGTTCATCATCGACCAGCTCACCGATCTGGTCGAGGAGGCCGTGCTCGCCGAGTTCGATCGCATCAACGAGCGGGGTGGTGTGCTGGGCGCGATGGAGACGGGGTACCAGCGCGGGCGCATCCAGGACGAGTCGATGCTGTACGAGCAGCGCAAGCACGACGGCTCGCTGCCGATCATCGGGGTCAACACCTTCCGTCGGCCCGGCGGCGAGGGCACGCCCCACGAGGTCGAGCTGGCCCGCGCCACGGAGACGGAGAAGGAGTCCCAGCTCACGCGCGTCCACGACTTCCAGAACGCGCACGGAGCGGAGGCCGCGCAGGCGCTCGCCCGGCTGAAGGAGGCCGCGGTGGGCGGCGAGAACGCCTTCGAGGCGCTGATGGCCGCCGCCAGGGTGTGCACGCTCCGCCAGGTCACCGAGGCGTTCTTCGAGATCGGCGGGCAGTACCGGAGGAACGTCTGAGGAGCGGCTGGGGAACCTCCAGCATTCTTGACCGCTGCTTGGCGCTCCACGATGCTGTGTTGCGGCACATGAGATGTGTGCCGCAATGAGCAACATCGAGGTTGTACCAGCCGAGGAGTGGCCATGACTCATCAGGTCCGTGCTGTCGTCGCCCGGGGGAAGGGCGCCCCCGTCAGCCTGGAGACGATCCTCGTGCCGGATCCCGGTCCGGGCGAGGCGCTGGTGCAGATCCAGGCCTGCGGGGTCTGCCACACCGACCTGCACTACCGCGAGGGCGGGATCAACGACGACTTCCCCTTCCTGCTCGGGCATGAGGCGGCGGGCGTCGTGGAGTCGGTCGGGGAGGGCGTCACGGACGTCGCCCCCGGTGACTTCGTGATCCTCAACTGGCGTGCTGTCTGCGGGAGTTGTCGCGCCTGTCTGCGCGGGCGCCCGTGGTACTGCTTCAACACGCACAACGCCAAGCAGAAGATGACCCTCACCGACGGGACGGAACTCTCCCCGGCGCTCGGTATCGGTGCCTTCGCCGAGAAGACTCTTGTCGCGGCCGGGCAGTGCACCAAGGTCGACCCCGCCGCCTCGGCCGCTGTCGCCGGGCTGCTGGGGTGCGGGGTCATGGCCGGTATCGGTGCCGCCATCAACACCGGCAACGTGGGGCGCGGTGACACGGTCGCCGTCATCGGCTGTGGTGGGGTCGGGGACGCTGCGGTCGTCGGGGCCAACCTCGCCGGTGCCGCGAAGATCATCGCCGTCGACATCGACGACCGGAAGCTCGCCACCGCCCGCACGCTGGGGGCCACCCACACGGTCAACTCCAAGGAGACCGACGCCGTCGAGGCGATCCAGGAACTGACCGGCGGCTTCGGCGCCGACGTCGTCATCGAGGCGGTCGGCCGGCCGGAGACGTACAAGCAGGCCTTCTACGCCCGTGACCTCGCGGGGACTGTTGTGCTGGTCGGGGTGCCGACGCCGGAGATGAAGCTGGAGCTTCCGCTGATCGACGTCTTCGGGCGTGGCGGCTCGCTGAAGTCGTCCTGGTACGGGGACTGCCTGCCCTCCCGTGACTTCCCGATGCTCATCGACCTTCACCTCCAGGGTCGCCTCCCGCTGGACGCCTTCGTGACCGAGACCATCGCGCTCGACGACGTCGAGAAGGCGTTCGAGCGGATGCACGGCGGCGACGTGCTGCGTTCCGTGGTGGTGCTGTGATGGCCGCGCGAGTCCAGCAGCCCGCCCGGATCGAGCGGCTCGTCACCTCGGGCACGTTCTCGCTCGACGGCGGTACCTGGGACGTCGACAACAACGTGTGGATCGTCGGCGACGACCACGAGGCGATCGTCATCGACGCCGCTCATGACGCCGACGCCATCGCGGTGGCTCTCGGTGGCCGTACGCTCCGGGCCGTCGTGTGCACGCACGCCCACAACGACCACATCGACGCGGCCCCCGCACTCGCCGCGCTCACCGGCGCCCCGATCCTGCTCCACGGCGACGACCTGCCGCTGTGGAAGCAGACCCACCCGGACCGCGCGCCCGACGGCGAGCTGGCCGACGGTCAGGTCCTCGCCGTGGCCGGGGTCGAGCTGACCGTGCTGCACACGCCCGGTCATGCGCCGGGCGCGGTCTGCCTGTACGCGCCCGCCCTGACCGCCCTCTTCAGCGGTGACACCCTGTTCGCGGGCGGTCCGGGGGCGACGGGACGGTCGTACAGCCATTTCCCGACCATCGTCGACTCGATCCGGGACCGGCTGCTGACCCTGCCGGGCGACACGGTCGTATACACCGGGCACGGAGATACGACCACCGTCGCCGCCGAGGCGCCGCACCTCCAGGAGTGGATCGACCGCGGTTTCTGACCGCACGGCCCGTCCGACGATCCGTACTCCCCGCCCCCTGGGGTCCATTGCTGCCCGATGTCCGTCTGAGCTGCGCCGACGCGCTCGTTTCGGCATCGGGCTCGCTTGGTTTCAGGTTGTGCAATGTGAGGAGTGTTGTCCATTGCGCAACTCGTGAGTTGGCTCATCCCGGTCCCTGGACTTCTTGACAAGGGTTCTGGGCGCCCTCAAACTGACGTTGCGCTTACCGCAATCCGTTTCGCTATACGCACCGAGGTGTCATGATGATTCCCGCGTGCCGTCTCGCGGATCTCCCGCGAGGTGAGGCCTTCCGGCTCGACATCGATCCGCCCGTCTCGGTGTTCCACACCGACGACGGCGAGGTCTTCGCCATCGACGACACCTGCACCCACCAGGATGCCTCGCTCGCCGACGGCTGGCTGGAGGGCTGCGAGGTGGAATGCCCGCTGCACGCCTCCAAGTTCGACCTGCGCACCGGCGCGGTGGACTCCCCGCCGGCCAAGCTGCCGGTGCGGACCCACGAGGTCGTCGTCGAGGACGGCATGATCTACGTACGGGTGTCCACGGACGCCCCCAACCTGCCGCCGTGCGTCGCGTCCCGGCTCGCCGGGGGTCCCGCGTGAGGACAGTGGCCGTGGTGGGCGCCTCGCTGGCCGGACTGTCGGCGGCGCGCTCCCTCCGGAAGCAGGGCTACGACGGACGGCTGGTCGTCATCGGCGACGAGGCGCACCGCCCGTACGACAGACCGCCGTTGTCCAAGGAGTTCCTGGCCGGAACCCTCGGCGAGGCGGACCTCGGGCTGGAGACGGACGGCGAGGACCTCGGCGCGGAGTGGCTGCTCGGCACCCGCGCCACCGGCCTCGACCGCACCGACCGGTCCGTCCGCCTCGCCGACGGCCGGGCGGTGCGCGCCGACGGCATCGTCATCGCGACCGGCGCCGCCGCCCGCACCCTGCCCGGCGCCGAGGGCCTCACCGGCGTGCACACCCTGCGCACCCTCGACGACGCCCGCGCCCTGCGCGACGAACTGGCCCGCGGTGGACGCCTGGTGGTGATCGGCGGCGGCTTCATCGGCGCGGAGGTCGCCTCCACGGCGTACGCCCTCGGGCTCGACGTCACCGTCATCGAGGCCGCCCCGACACCGCTGGCCGGTCCCCTGGGCGAGACCATGGGCGCCGTCGTCTCCGGCCTCCACGCCGACCACGGCGTACGGCTGTTGTGCGGGGTGGGAGTGAAGGGGCTCAGCGGGGAGCGGCAGGTGGATGCTGTTCTGCTGGACGACGGGCGCAGTGTTCCCGCCGACATCGTCGTCGTCGGGGTGGGGGCGCGGCCGTGTGTCGAGTGGCTTGAGGGGTCCGGGGTCGTTCTCGACAACGGGGTCAAGTGCGGGGCGGACGGGCGTAGCAGTCTGGCGGGAGTTGTGGCAGTTGGTGACTGTGCCAACTGGTACGACCCGCGGGCCGGCGTTCATCGGCGGGTCGAGCACTGGACCGGGGCGGTGGAACGGCCTGCTGCGGCGGTGGCGGTGTTGTTGGCGGGTGGGGCGGTGGAGTCGGGGGTGCCTCGGCCGCCCTATTTCTGGTCGGATCAGTACGGGGTGAAGATTCAGTTCGCCGGGTTCGCGGGTGTCGCTGACAGTGTGACGGTTGAGGAAGGGGCTGTTGGTGACCGTAATGTCCTTGCCGTTTATCGGCGGGGTGGGGAGCCGGTGGCTGTGCTGGGGATGAATCAGCCTCGGTTGTTTGTGCGGTGGCGCAAGCAGTTGGCTCTGCCGGTTGTGCGGTGAATTTGGCTGCGGGCCGGTGGGGGCTTGTCGCGCAGTTCCCCGCGCCCCTGTCGGGTGCGCCCCTGGCGGGGCGCTACCCGACATCACGTTGACCGAACTTTTGTGATCACTACGTTTCTCCGAGGAGTGCCCTGTGACCTCGACCAGTCTGCCCGACAGTCTGATCGCCACCCTCCCCGGCTCCTCCTATACGGACGCGGGGATCTTCGCGCAGGAGCAGGAGCGCATATTCGAGACCATGTGGTTCTGTGTCGCGCGTGCGTCCGAGCTGGCGAAGCCCGGTGCGTTCCGGACCGTCGACGTGGGCCGCGAGAGCATCCTCGTGACGCGGGCGCGGGACAACTCGATCCGCGCCTACTTCAACGTGTGCCGGCATCGGGGTGCCAAGCTGTGCACCGAGGAGACCGGCGAGGTCAAGCGGGCCTTCCAGTGTCCGTACCACGCCTGGACGTACGGCCTCGACGGCAAGCTCGTCGCCGCGCCCAACCTGACCAAGATGCCGGACGTCGGGCGTACCGAGTACGGCCTGGTGAGTGTGGCCGTGCGGGAGTGGCTCGGCTATGTCTGGGTCTGTCTCGCGGAGAACCCGCCCTCCTTCGAGGAGGACGTGATCGGCGAGGTCATCGGCCGGCTCGGTGACGTCGAGTCGATCGAGCACTACGACATCGACAACCTCTCGGTCGGCAAGCGGATCGTCTATGACGTGAAGGCCAACTGGAAGCTCATCATCGAGAACTTCATGGAGTGCTACCACTGCGCCACGATCCACCCCGAACTCACCGAGGTGCTCCCCGAGTTCGCCGACGGCTACGCCGCCCAGTACTACGTCGGCCACGGCGCCGAGTTCGGCGGGGAGGTCCAGGGGTTCACGATCGACGGCTCCGAGGGGCTGGACCGCATCCCGGGCGTCGCCGAGGAGCAGGACCGCCGCTACTACGCGATCACCGTCAAACCGCAGGTCTTCATCAACCTCGTACCCGACCATGTGATCTTCCACCGTATGTACCCGGTGGCCGCCGACCGCACGATCGTCGAGTGCGACTGGCTCTACCTCCCGCACGTCGTCGAGAGCGGCAAGGACGTCAGCCGGTCCGTGGAACTCTTCGACCGCGTCAACCGCCAGGACTTCGAGGCCTGCGAACGCACCCAGCCAGGGATGAGTTCCCGGCTCTATGCGAAGGGTGGCGTGCTGGTGCCGAGCGAGCACCACATCGGCGCGTTCCACGACTGGGTCAACGAACGGCTCGTTCAGTAGAGGGGCGCGGGCATCGGCTTTCAGGGGCGCGGGGAACTGCGCGACAAGCCCCCACCGGGCCCGCAGCCAGCAAACTCACCCCAGATACCCCATACGGTGACTGATCTCCGCAGCCCCCTTCACCAGCAGCGGCGCCAACTCATGCAACCGCTCCGTGGTGAACCGATACGACGGCCCCGACGCACTCACCGCCGCGACAACCACCCCGTCCCGGTCCCGGATCGGCGCAGCCATCGCGTGCAGGCCGACCTCCAGCTCCTCCTGCGTCCACGCATACCCCCGCTCCCGAGCCTCCGCAAGATCCTTCTCCAGCTTCGACTTCGCCGTGATCGTGTGCGGGGTGACCTTCTTCAGGCCCGCCCCGTTCAGCAACGCGCCCCGCTCCTTCGCGGGCAGGTGGGCCAGCAGGATCTTGCCGCTGGACGTGGCGTGCAGCGGGGTCAGCTGGCCGACCCAGTTGTACGCGCTGACCGCTCCGGGGCCGCGTGCCTCGAACAGGTTGACGGCGTAGTGCTCCTGAAGCACGGCGATGTTGACGGTCTCGCCGATCTCCTCGGCGAGCTGCTCGCAGACCGGGCGGCCCTGCTGGGTGATGTCGATACTCCCCGTGACCGCACCCGCCAGCCGCACGATGCCGAAGCCGAGGCGGTACTTGCCGCGCTCGCCCGCCTGCTCCACCAGACCACGCGCCTCCAGCGCGCCTAGCAGCCGGAACGCGGTCGATTTGTGAACATCGATCTCGGCAGCGACCTCGCTGACGCCTGCCTCGCCGCGTTGGGCGAGGATCTCCAGAACGCTGATCGCGCGGTCGACCGACTGCACTCCGCCGGCCGGTGAATTGGACGTTTCGGTGTCTGTGCTGTGGTTGCTCACAACGAAACTATACGCGCAGTAAAAAACGCCCCTTCCGGTAACAGCTACGAAACCAAGACCTTGCATGTTGCGTGTCCCGCAACCTGGTGCGTATAGCGCTACTGGATTAGCATGCGTCGCGTATCTACGGCGCGAGCGAGACGAGAGATCATGGCTCCCCTGCAATACGACTTCGTCATCGTCGGCGGCGGATCGGCCGGCAGCGCACTGGCCAACAGGCTCTCGGCGGATCCGGCGAACCGGGTACTGGTCCTGGAGGCCGGCCGGTCCGACTACCCGTGGGACGTCTTCATCCAGATGCCCGCGGCCCTGACCTATCCCATCGGCAGCCGCTTCTACGACTGGAAGTACGAGTCCGAGCCCGAACCCCACATGGGCGGCCGGCGCATCTACCACGCGCGCGGCAAGGTCCTCGGCGGCTCCAGCAGCATCAACGGCATGATCTTCCAGCGCGGAAACCCCATGGACTACGAGCGCTGGGCGGCCGACCCCGGCATGGAGAAGTGGGACTACGCGCACTGTCTTCCCTACTTCCGGCGCATGGAGAACTGTCTCGCCGCCGACCCCGACGACGAGTTCCGCGGCCACGACGGCCCCCTCGTCCTCGAACGCGGCCCGGCCACCAACCCCCTCTTCGGCGCCTTCCTCAAGGCCACAGTGGAGGCGGGGTACCCGGCGACGGACGACGTCAACGGATACCGGCAGGAGGGCTTCGCCAAGTTCGACCGGAACGTCCACCGGGGACGCCGGCTGTCGGCGTCCAAGGCCTACCTCAAGCCCGT
This sequence comes from Streptomyces sp. NPDC002680, assembly GCF_042889145.1. NCBI lineage: Bacteria > Bacillati > Actinomycetota > Actinomycetes > Kitasatosporales > Streptomycetaceae > Streptomyces > Streptomyces sp. NPDC002680. The sequence continues at coordinate 221,266 of NZ_JBIAQP010000011.1, read as the reverse complement.
CCGCAAGCGGCCCAACCTCACCGTGAAGACGCGTGCGCTGGTCACCCGTGTCCTCTTCGAGGGCAAGAAGGCCGTCGGCGTCGAGTACCAGCGTGGCAAGGGGGCGCCCCAGCAGGTCCGCGCCAAGGAGGTCATCCTCTGCGGCGGCGCGATCAACTCCCCGCAGCTGCTCCAGCTGTCGGGAGTCGGCAACGCCGAGGAGCTGAGCGCCCTGGGCGTCGACGTCGTCCACGACCTTCCGGGCGTCGGCGAGAACATGCAGGACCACCTGGAGGTGTACGTCCAGTACGCCTGCAAGCAGCCGGTGTCCATGCAGCCGTACATGGCGAAGTGGCGCGCCCCCTTCATCGGGCTCCAGTGGCTGTTCCGCAAGGGGCCCGCCGCCACGAACCACTTCGAGGCCGGGGGCTTCGCCCGCAGCAACGAGGACGTCGACTACCCCAACCTGATGTTCCACTTCCTGCCCATCGCGGTCCGTTACGACGGCTCCTCACCGGCCGGCGGTCACGGATACCAGGTGCACGTGGGCCCCATGTACTCCGACGCCATCGGCTCGGTGAAGATCAAGAGCAAGGACCCGCGCGAACATCCCGCGCTGCGCTTCAACTACCTCTCCACCGAGCAGGACCGGCGTGAGTGGGTCGAGGCGATCCGGGTGGCGCGCAGGCTGCTCAACCAGCCCGCGATGGCCCCGTACAACGACGGGGAGGTCTCGCCCGGGCCCCAGGTGGAGACCGACGAGCAGATCCTCGACTGGGTCGCCAAGGAGGGCGAGACGGCTCTGCATCCGTCCTGCACCTGCAAGATGGGGCCCGCGGCGGACGAGATGGCGGTCGTCGACCCGGAGAGCCTGCGGGTGCACGGGGTGGAGGGGCTGCGGGTCGTGGACGCGTCGGTGATGCCGTACGTCACCAACGGGAACATCTACGCGCCGGTGATGATGATCGCCGAGAAGGCCGCCGATCTGATCCTCGGCAAGCAGCCGCTGCCAGCTTCGGAGGCGGCGTATTACCGCCTCCGTGACGAAGAGCAGGCCGGGTAGACGTTGGCCGCGTCTGGGCTTCGAGGGCTCCGGGAGCTGCTGGAGCGCGTCCGGTACGAGGTGCTGCCCGCCAAGGCCACCGAGGACAAGGTTCTGGCCCATGTTCCGCGCGAGGTCGTCGTCACGGTGACGGCCTCGCCGGTCAAGGGGCTGGAACCGACCCTCGACCTGGCCGGGCGGCTGGCGGGGCACGGCTATCGCGTCGTCCCGCATGTGCCGGCCCGGCTACTGCGGGACGACACGCATCTGAAGGACGTCGTCGACCGGCTGCGCGAGGTGGGGGTCGACGACGTCTTCGTGCCGGCGGGGGACTCGGATCCGCCGGCCGGGGTGTACGAGGGTGCGCTGCCGGTGCTGCGGCGGCTGGGCGAGCTGGGCAGGCCGTTCACGCATGTCGGCGTGACCGGGTACCCCGAGAGCCATCCGCTCATCCACGACGACGTCACCATCCAGGCGATGTGGGACAAGCGGGAGCATGCGACGTACATCGTGAGCAATCTGTGCTTCGACGCGCGCGTGCTGGGGGAGTGGGTGGGTCGTATACGGCGGCGGGATGTGTCCCTGCCGGTGTACGTGGGTGTCGCCGGGCCTGTGGAGCGGGCGAAGCTGCTGTCCATGGCGACGAAGATCGGGGTGGGGGAGTCGACGCGGTTTCTGGCTCGGCATCCGGCGTGGTTTCTGCGGTTCGCGGCGCCTGGGGGGTATGTGCCGGAGCGGTTGCTGTCGCGGGTGGAGGGGGTGCTGGGGGAGCCTGGTGCGGGGGTGGCGGGGTTGCACGTGTTCACGTTCAACCAGGTCGCGGAGACGGAGAGGTGGCGCTGCGCGCTGCTTGAGCGGTTGGGGGGCTGAGGCGTTTGTCTCGCCCCCGCCGCCCCTACCCGTCCCATCCTTCTGGGGGCTGCGCCCCCAGACCCCCACTGTCGGCCTGAACGGCCTCGTCCTCAAACGCCGGACGGGCTGGAATGCCTGGGCTGGGCTGAATGATCAAGCCCCGACGGCCACACCTCCAGCGACGGCCAGCGCCATCCAGCCCGGTCGGCACCTTCCAGCCGCGGCTGGCACCACCCAGCCCGTCCGGCGTTTGAGGACGAGCGCGTTCAGCGCGACTCTCCCACCCACCCGCACGCATCTCCACTCAGCCCGTCCGGCGTTTGAGGACAAGGCCCGTTCAGGGCCGTAGGGGGGTCTGGGGGCGCAGCCCCCAGGGATGGGAATGGGTAGGGGCGGCGGGGGCGAGGAAAGGCTGGTTCAGCGGAAGACCACCGTCCTGTTTCCCTCCACCATCACCCTGCTCTCGCTGTGCCATTTCACCGCGTGGGCGAGTACCTGCGCCTCCACGTCCCGGCCCACCGTCACCAGCTCCCCGGGATCCAGCGAGTGGTCCACCCGGACCACGTCCTGCTCGATGATCTGGCCCTCGTCCAGCTCGGGCGTGACGTAATGCGCCGTCGCGCCTACGAGTTTCACGCCACGGTCGTACGCCTGCTCGTACGGGCGCGCGCCCTTGAAGCTCGGCAGGAAGGAGTGGTGGATGTTGATCGCCATGCCCTCCAGCTCCTTGCACAGGTCGTCGGAGAGGACCTGCATATAGCGGGCCAGGACCACCAGGTCGACTTCCAGTTCGCGAACCAGCTCCAGCAGCCTCGCCTCCGCCTCCGGCTTCGTCTCCCTCGTCACCGGGATGTGGTGGAAGGGGACTCCGTAACTCTCCGCCAGGCCCTCGAAGTCGCGGTGGTTCGAGACGATCGCCGGGATCTCGATGTTCAGGCCGCCCGTGCGGCGGCGGAACAGGAGGTCGTTCAGGCAGTGGCCGAACTTCGACACCATGATCAGGGTGCGGGTCGGCGTCGACGCTTCCCGCAGGGTCCAGGAGATGCCGTACGCCTCCGCGACCGGACCGAATCGGTAACGCAGATTTTCCAGGTCCGCGTTTGGATCGGAAACATCGAAGTGGACCCTCATGAAGAAACGGCCCTGCAGTCGATCATCGAACTGCTGGCTCTCCAGGATGTTTCCCGAGTTACGGACGAGAAAGCCGCTCACGGCGTGCACCAGCCCCGAGCTGTCGGGGCACGAGAGGGTGAGGACGTACTCGCTGCCGGTCTGCGGTCGAGGGAACTTAGGGGACACGTCGGCCTCCGTCGGTGCGTATTGCACAACATGGTGAGCGATACGCAACATGGTCGGCTCGGTGGCCGGTCGCGTCAAGGGCGGTCGGGCGCGTGTGAGTACAGTCGCGCGCGCAACCGTCACGCATGTCGAAATCGTCATCCGCCAACTACTTGACGTATGTCTGCACATTCGCCAAGGTGTTCCACCACAAGCAATTGGGTGCACGATGCGCAACGAATTCCTGCGGAAAGGCTTGGCGCGTGGCAGACCTGTATGTGGACGGTGAATGGCGGGAGCCGGTGGCCGGCGGCCGTCGGGAAATCCGATGTCCCGCCGACGGCAGGCTTGCCGCGACCGTCTCGGAGGGGACCCGTCCCGACACCGAGGCCGCGATCGGCGCCGCCCGCCGCGCCTTCGACACAGGACCCTGGCCGCGTACCCCCGAACGGGAGCGCGGCGCGCTGCTGCTGCGCACCGCCGACATCATCGAGCGCGACGCCAAGGAGTTCGCCCGCGCCGAGTCCCTCGACACCGGCAAGCGGCTGGTGGAGAGCGAGTACGACATCGCCGATGTCGTTTCGTGTTTTCGGCACTACGGCGGGATCGGGGGCACGGACGCCGGGCGGGTCATCGACACCGGGCGCGACGATGCCGTAAGCAGAGTGGTGTACGAACCCGTCGGTGTGTGCGGCCTCATCACCCCCTGGAACTACCCCCTCCTGCAAGCCAGTTGGAAAGTTGCTCCGGCCCTTCTCGCCGGTAACACCTTCGTCCTCAAGCCCAGTGAGTTGACCCCCTCCACCTCCATCCTGCTCGTGCGGGCGCTCGCCGAGGCCGGGCTTCCCGCCGGGGTCGCCAACCTCGTCCTGGGGGCCGGGCCCGAGGTCGGGGCGCCGCTCTCCGAGCATCCCGCCGTCGACATGGTGTCTTTCACCGGCGGCCTGGAGACCGGGAAACGGATCATGGCCACCGCCGCCGCGGGCGTTAAGAAGGTGGCCCTGGAGCTCGGCGGGAAGAACCCCAACGTCGTGTTCGCCGACGCCGACTTCGAGACGGCCGTGGACTTCGCCCTCACGGCCGTCTTTCTGCACTCCGGGCAGGTCTGTTCCGCCGGGGCCCGGCTCATCGTCGAGGACTCCATCCACGATCGGTTCGTGGGTGAGGTGGTGCGGCGGGCCGCGCAGATTCGGCTTGGTGGGCCCTTTGATCCTGACGCCGAGACCGGGGCTCTGATCTCCGCCCAGCATCTTGAGAAGGTCGAGGCGTACGTCGCCGCCGGGCTCGCCGAGGGGGCCGTGCTGCGGTGCGGGGGTGCGCGGCCGGACGATCCCGCCCTCGCCGACGGGCACTACTACCCGCCCACCGTCCTCGACGAGTGCACGCAGGACATGCGGGTCGTGCACGAGGAGTCCTTCGGGCCCGTGCTCACCGTGGAGCGGTTCAGCGGCGACGAGGACGATGCCGTACGCATCGCCAACGACACCGAGTACGGGCTCGCGGGGGCCGTGTGGACACAGGATGCCGGGAAGGCCCAGCGGGTCGCCCGGCGGCTGCGGCACGGCACCGTGTGGATCAACGACTACCACCCCTATGTGCCGCAGGCGGAATGGGGTGGCTTCGGGCACTCGGGCGTGGGCCGGGAACTGGGACCGTCCGGCCTGGACGAGTACCGAGAGCCCAAGCACATCTGGCAGAACATCCAACCCCGGCCGCAGCACTGGTTCCGCGGCTGAACGCCGAAAAGAGGTCGATCGTGACCCCAGTACAGACCGAGGTGCCGCAGCGGCGCGGCACACCCCAGGACTCGGACGGCACGCCGGTCATCTCCGTGCGCGGCCTGTGGAAGGTGTTCGGACCGAAGGCAGACCGGGTGCCGGAGTCGGAGGAGCTGTGCGGGCTCACCCGACGCGAGCTGATGGACCGTACGGGATGCACCGCCGCCGTACGGGACGTGCACTTCGACGTGTCCCCCGGCGAGGTGTTCGTCGTCATGGGTCTGTCCGGGTCCGGGAAGTCGACCCTCGTGCGATGTCTCACCCGGCTGATCGAACCCACCGCCGGGGAGATCGTCTTCGAGGGCGAGAACATCCGGGACGCCGACGACAAGCGGCTGCGCGAGCTGCGTCGGCAGAAGTTCTCCATGGTCTTCCAGCACTTCGGACTGCTGCCTCACCGGCGGGTCGTCGACAACGTCGGCTTCGGGCTCGAGATACGTGGCATGGGTCGGGCCGAGCGCATGAAGCGGGCGCTTGAGGTTGTTGAGCTTGTCGGTCTCTCCGGGTACGAGAACTCCTACCCCGACCAGCTCTCCGGTGGTATGCAGCAACGCGTGGGCCTGGCACGGGCGTTGGCGGGCGACCCGGACGTCCTCTTCTTCGACGAGCCGTTCTCGGCCCTCGACCCGCTGATCCGGCGGGACATGCAGAACGAGGTCATCCGGCTGCACCACGAGGTCGGCAAGACCATGGTCTTCATCACCCACGATCTGTCCGAGGCCCTCAAGCTGGGCGACCGCATCCTCATCATGCGCGACGGCAAGATGGTCCAGTGCGGGACGGGTGACGAGCTGGTGGGTGCCCCGGCCGACGACTACGTGCGCGAGTTCGTCAAGGACGTGCCGCGTGCCGATGTCCTCACCCTGCGCTGGATCATGCGCCCGCCGGCCGACGGCGACGCCCTCGACGGGCCCGAACTCGGGCCCGACGTCGTCGTACGGGAGGCCACCCGGGCCGTCCTCGCCGCCGAGAAGCCGGTCAAGGTCGTCGAGAACGGCAAGCTGCTCGGCATCGTCGGCGACGAGGAGATCCTCGCCGTGGTCGCCGGAGGCGGGGATCTCCCGGTCCAGAAGGGCGGCGACGCGCGATGACCGTCGCCGTGGAGAAACCCCCGACGCCCGAGCCGCCCGGGCCCGAGGACGCCGTGCCCGAGGCCGCGCCCGTCGCCGCCGTACGGCAGGTCAGCCGGCGCATGGTGGTCGGCGCGATCCTCGTCGTCTGGCTGGTGCTGTTCGCCGTACTGCGCGGCACGAACACCCTGACGCTCGCGGCGGCCGACCTCACCGGGCTGCACCGCTGGCTGAACGACGTCAACGACTCGATCGGCGCCAACCGCAACTCCAACCCGCTCTTCCTCTACTTCTTCAACGAGATCCGCCTGGTCATCGACAACCTGGTGACCTTCGTCCAGCATCTGATCTCCCAGCCCTCCGACTCCCGGCCCCTGCCGCAGATCGGGTGGCTCGGGGTCGTCGGGATCGCCGGGTTCGTGTCCTGGGCGGTCGGCAACTGGCGGGTGGCGCTGCTGACCGTCGCCGGCTTCACCTTCTTCGGGCTCCAGGGCCTGTGGCAGGAGAGCATGGACACCCTGGCGCTGGTCCTGTGCGCGGTGTTCGTGGCGCTGCTGTTCGCGATCCCGCTGGGCGTGTGGGCGGGGCTGTCCGACCGGGGCAACCGGATCATGACGCCGTTCCTCGACTTCATGCAGACGATGCCCACCATGGTCTACCTCGCCCCGCTGACCCTGTTCTTCCTCATCGGCGGCGCCTCCGCGACCATCGCCACCGTCATCTACGCGGCCCCGCCGACGATCCGTATCACCGCGCACGCCATCCGGACCGTGCCGGAGACCACCGTCGAGGCGGCCGACTCGCTGGGCGCGACCCGCTGGCAGTCGCTGCTGAAGGTCCTGCTGCCGATGTCGAAGCGGACCGTCGTGATGGGCGTCAACCAGACCATCATGGCCGCCCTCGCCATGGTGACCATCGCCGCCCTGATCGACGCGCCCGGCCTCGGCAAGACCGTCATGCAGGCGCTCCAGTCGCTCGACGTGGGTACGGCCTTCAACGCGGGCCTCGCCATCGTCGTCATGGCCATCGTCCTGGACCGGGTCACGACCGCGGCGAGCGTACGGGAGGAGGCGGCCCGGCGCTCGGCGGGCCCGCTCCTCGCCCGGCGACGGCAGCTGGTGGTCGCGGGAGCGGCGGTCGCCGCGGTTCTCGTCTACCTCTCGCACACCTACGTATGGGCGGCGGAGTTCCCCGGCGAGGGCGATGTCGGCAGCTCCGTCGCGAGCGCCGCCGACACCGCGAGCACCTGGGTGCAGGACAACCTGTCCGGCCTCACCAACGCCTTCCGCGACGCCCTCACCAACGGTCTGCTCAACCCGTTCCAGTCACTGCTCACCGACTCGCCCTGGTGGCTCGTCGGCGCGGTCCTGATCGGGCTCGGCGTGGTGTTCGGCGGCTGGCGGGCGGGGGTGACCACGGCGGTGTGCGTCGGGCTGCTCCTGGCGACCGGTGTGTGGTCGGACAGCATGACGACACTGGCGTCCACGCTCGTGGCCACGGTCATGACGATGCTGCTGGCGGTGGTCGTGGGGGTGTGGATGGGGCGCAGTCCGCTCGCGGACCGGCTCATCCGGCCCACCCTCGACGCGGCACAGGTCATGCCGCCGTTCGTGTACCTCGTACCGTTCCTCGCGCTGTTCGGCGCGACCCGCTTCACGGCGATCGTCGCCGCGATCGTCTACGCGGCGCCCGTCGCCATGAAGATCATCGCGGACGGTATACGGAACGTCCCCGCGACCACCGTGGAGGCGGCCACCTCCGCCGGGTGCAACACCTGGCAGATCATCACCAAGGTCCAGCTGCCGATGGCACGCGGCGCCCTGACCCTCGCCACCAACCAGGGTCTGATCTACGTGCTGTCGATGGTTGTTGTGGGCGGCCTGGTAGGCGCGGGCGCCCTCGGCTACGACGTCGTGGCCGGCTTCTCGCAGGGGCAGCTGTACGGGAAGGGGCTGGCCGCGGGGCTGGCCATCGTCCTTCTCGGAGTCATGTTCGACCGGATCACTCAAGCAGCGGCGCGGCGTGCCGGGGCGTAAGGGAGCTACCACCATGGCAAGGCAAGCAACAAAGTGGAGAGTCGGCGCGGCCGGCGTAGTGGTGCTGGGCCTCGCCCTCACCGCCTGCGGTGGCGCGAAGGTCGGCGACAGCTCATCGGGCTCCGACACTTCTTCTTCCGGGTCCTCGGGCAAGTGCGGCACCTTCAACCTCGCGGTCAACCCGTGGGTCGGCTACGAGGCGAACGCGGCGGTCGTCGCGTACGTCGCGGAGAACGACCTCGGGTGCAAGGTCACCAAGAAGGACCTCAAGGAGGAGATCGCCTGGCAGGGGTTCGGGACGGGTGAGGTCGACGCCGTCATCGAGAACTGGGGCCACGACGACCTGAAGAAGAAGTACATCACCGACCAGAAGACGGCCGTCGAGGCCGGGGTGACCGGCAACGAAGGTCTGATCGGCTGGTACGTGCCGCCGTGGCTGGCCAAGGCGCACCCCGACATCACCGACTGGAACAACCTCGACAAGTACGCGGCGAAGTTCAAGACGTCGGAGTCGGGCGGCAAGGGGCAGCTTCTCGACGGTGACCCGTCGTTCGTCACGAACGACGAGGCGTTGGTGAAGAACCTGAAGCTGGACTTCAAGGTGGTGTACGCGGGGAGTGAGACGGCGCTCATCCAGGCCTTCCGCAAGGCGGAGAAGGACAAGGAATGGGTGATCGGCTACTTCTACGAGCCGCAGTGGTTCATGGCCGAGGTGCCGCTGGTGAAGGTCAAGCTGCCGGAGTACACGGCGGGTTGTGACGCGGACGCGGAGAAGGTCGCGTGCGACTACCCCGTGTACAAGCTGGACAAGATCGTCAGCGCGAAGTTCGCGAAGTCGGGGAGCCCGGCGTACGACCTGGTGAAGAACTTCACCTGGACGAACGACGATCAGAACACCGTGGCGAAGTACATAGCCGAGGACAAGATGACGCCGGAGGCGGCGGCGAAGAAGTGGGTCGACGCGAACCGGGCGAAGGTGGACGCCTGGATCAAGTAGGTCCTGAGGTCGGGTTGAACATGACTGCCCGGTGGGCGGGGCACGCACGCGTGCGCCGTCTGCCGGGCATTGGTGTGTTTTCGCCCCCGCCGCCCTTACCCGTTCCCATCCTCGGGGGCGCTGCCCCCGAACCCCCTTTGTCCTCAAACGCTGGACGGGCTGGGTAGTCAGCCCGTCCGGCGTTTGAGGACAAGGCCCGTTCAGGGCCGTAGCGGGGGTCTGGGGGTGCAGCCCCCAGGGATGGGACGGGTAGGGGCGGCGGGGGCGAAACAAACCCCTTCTCCTGGCTTTCGGAGCCTCTTGACACCTACCTGCACGGAAGGCACATTGAGTTGCGCAACCTGAATCATGTTGCGTAGACAGCAACTGAACCGGAGGTGCGGCGATGGCGGGACCCCGAGTGGTCATCATCGGAGCGGGCGTCGTTGGCGCGGCACTCGCGGACGAGATCTCCGCACGAGGCTGGACCGAAGTGACCGTGGTCGACCAGGGACCGCTCCCCGCCACCGGGGGGTCGTCGTCCCACGCCCCGGGTCTGGTCTTCCAGACGAACTCGTCCAAGACGATGACCGAACTGGCCCGCTACACCGTCGAGAAGTTCTGCTCCCTCGACGTAGACGGCAAGCCCTGCTTCCTCCAGGTCGGCGGCCTGGAAGTCGCCACCACCCCCGAACGCCTCACCGAACTCCACCGCCGCCACGGCTGGATCACCGCCTGGGGCATCGAGGCGCGTCTGCTGACCGCCGACGAGTGTGTCGAGCAGCACCCGCTCGTCAACCCCGACCGCGTCCTGGGCGGCCTCCTCGTCCCCACCGACGGCCTCGCCAAAGCGGTCCTCGCCGTCGAGGCCCAGATCCGCCGCGCCACCGAACGCGGCGTGACCTTCCTGCCCCGCCACGAGGTACTCGACGTTCAGCAGGCCGGTGGTCAGGTCACGGGTGTCGTCACCGACCAGGGTGAAATCCCTGCCGACATCGTCGTGTGCTGCGCCGGTATCTGGGGTCCGAAGATCGCCCGTATGGTCGGGCTGAATCTCCCCCTCACTCCCCTCGCGCATCAACTCGCCTGGACCGGGCCGGTACCGGCGTTGGCAGGCCAGACGGAGGAGGCGGTCCGGCCGATCCTGCGTCACCAGGACGCCGACCTCTACTACCGCGACCGCTTCGACGCCATCGGCATCGGCTACTACGGCCACCGCCCGATGCCGATCACCGCCGACGAGATCCTCTCCTTCGACGAGGCGGACACGGCCGGGGGAATGCCCTCGGTGCTGAAGTTCACCGAGGACGACTTCGAGCCCGCCTGGACGGAAACCCAGTCGCTCCTCCCCGCCACCAAGGACGCGAAGGTCGAGGAGGGCATCAACGGCCTGTTCTCCTTCACCACCGACAACTTCCCCCTCCTCGGCGAGTCCCCGGACGTCAAGGGCTTCTGGGTCGCGGAGGCGGTCTGGGTCACCCACTCCGCGGGCGTCGGCCGTGCCGTCGCCGAGCTGCTGGTCGACGGCCACTGCTCCTCCTTCGACCTGCACGAGTGCGACCTCAACCGCTTCGAACCGCACCAGCTGTCCCCGGAGTACGTCCTGGCCCGCGACTGCCAGAACTTCGTGGAGGTGTACGACATCCTCCACCCCCTCCAGCCGTCCGGGCACCCCCGCCCGATCCGCACCAGCCCCTTCCACACCCGCCAGCGCGAACTGGGCGCCTTCTTCCTGGAGGCGAACGGCTGGGAGCGCCCGCAGTGGTACGAGGCCAACGCGGGCCTGGTGACGGGCCGTTCCGTGCCCACCCCGAACGACTGGGCGGCCCAGTACTGGTCCCCGATCGTCGGAGCCGAGGCCCAGGCGACCCGCGAGACGGTCGCGATGTACGACATGACGGCCCTCAAGCGCCTGGAGGTCACCGGCCCCGGCGCCGCCGACTTCCTGGAGGGCCTGACCACCAGCAAGGTGGCCAAGTCGGTCGGCTCGGTCACGTACACGCTGCTCCTGGACCACGACGGCGGCATCCGCAGCGACATCACGGTCGCCCGCCTCGCCCGTGACCTCTTCCAGGTCGGCGCCAACGGCAACCTGGACCTCGACTGGTTCACCCGCCACCTCCCGGCCGACGGCACGGTCCAGGTCCGCGACATCACCCCGGGTACGTGCTGTGTCGGCCTGTGGGGCCCGCTGGCCCGCAAGGTCCTCCAGCCCCTGACGGACGAGGACTTCTCGAACGACGGCCTGAAGTATTTCCGCGCCAAGCGCGCCTACATCGGCAGCGTCCCGGTGACGGCGATGCGTCTGTCGTACGTCGGCGAACTCGGCTGGGAGCTGTACACGACCGCCGACCAGGGCCAGAAACTCTGGGACACCCTCTGGCAGGCGGCACAGCCCCTGGGCGGCATCGTGGCGGGCCGCGGCGCCTTCAACAGCCTCCGCCTGGAGAAGGGGTACCGCTCCTTCGGCACCGACATGACGTACGAGCACGACCCGTACGAGGCCGGCGTCGGCTTCGCCGTCAAGCTCGACAAGGGCGAATTCATCGGCAAGGCGGCCCTGGAACGCCGTAAGACCGATGTACGACGGAAGCTGACCTGCCTGACCATCGAGGACCCGCGACAGGTGGTCATGGGCAAGGAGCCGGTGTACGAGGGGGAGCGGGCCGTCGGCTATGTGACGAGCGCCGCGTACGGCTACACGATCGGCAAGGGCATCGCGTATGCGTGGTTGCCCGTCGAACTGGCCGCCCCCGGCACGGTGTTGCACATCGGCTACTTCGACGAGCGCGTCGAGGCGGTGGTCGCCGAAGAGCCCCTGTTCGACCCGACGATGTCCCGCCTCCGGGGCTAGGCCCCAGTCCACTCATGGCAGCAGAAGACGGAGACGCGCGATGAGCCCCCGTACACCCGGCGCCGAACTGCCGGAGCACCCCGACTGGCTGTGGCGGACGCCCGAGCCGAAGCGCAGCTATGACGTCGTCATCGTGGGCGGCGGTGGGCACGGTCTCGCCACGGCTCACTATCTGGCGAAGAACCACGGCATCACGAATGTCGCCGTGCTGGAGAAGGGCTGGCTGGCGGGCGGCAACATGGCCCGCAACACCACGATCATCCGCTCGAACTACCTGTGGGACGAGAGCGCGGGGATCTACGAGCACGCGCTGAAGCTGTGGGAGGGACTGGAGGAGGAGCTGGACTACCCCATCCTCTTCTCGCAGCGAGGCGTGCTGAACCTGGCCCACAGCCTCCAGGACGTCCGCGACAGCGTGCGCCGGGTCGAGGCGAACCGCCTCAACGGCGTGGACGCCGAATGGCTCGACGAACGGCAGGTCAAGGAGGTCTGCCCGATCGTCAACATCTCACCGGACGTGCGCTATCCGGTGATGGGCGGTACGTATCAGCCCCGCGCCGGGATCGCGAAGCACGACCACGTGGCGTGGGGGCTGGCCCGCTCGGCGGACGCGGCGGGCATCGACATCATCCAGAACTGCGAGGTCACGGGTCTGGACGTGGTCGGGGGGAGGGTGGTCGGGGTCCAGACGACTCTGGGTCCGATCGCGGCGGGCAAGGTGGCACTGTGCTCGGCGGGCCACACCTCGGTCCTGGCGGCGATGGCGGGCATCGAACTCCCGCTCCAGAGCCACCCGTTGCAGGCCCTGGTCTCCGAACTGCTGGAGCCGGTGCATCCGACGGTGGTGATGTCCAACGCGGTGCACGTGTACGTCAGCCAGGCGCACAAGGGCGAGTTGGTGATGGGTGCGGGCATCGACTCGTACAACTCCTATACGCAGCGCGGCGCGTTCCACATCATCGAGGAGCAGATGTCGGCGGCCCTGGAGCTGTTCCCGGTGTTCGCGCGGGCGCATGTGCTGCGCACGTGGGGCGGCATCGTGGACGTGAGCCCGGACGCGTCGCCGATCGTCGGCCTGACCCCGGTGGACAACCTGTACCTGAACTGCGGCTGGGGAACGGGCGGTTTCAAGGCCACCCCGGGTGTCGGCTGGGTCTACGCCCACACGATCGCCCACGACACGCCCCACCCGCTCAACGCCCCCTTCTCGCTCGACCGTTTCACCACCGGCGCGCTCGTCGACGAGCACGGCGCGGCCGCGGTGGCCCACTAGGGATCCTCAAGGGAGCCGAACGACATGCTGCTCATCCCCTGCCCGTGGTGCGGGCCCCGCGACGAGGCCGAGTTCCACTACGGCGGCCAGGCCCACGTCCCCTACCCGGAGAACCCGTCGGCCCTGACCGACGAGGAGTGGGCCCGGTACCTGTTCTTCCGCGCCAACCCGAAGGGCCCGTTCGCCGAACGCTGGACCCACTCGGCGGGCTGCCGCAGGTGGTTCAACGCCGTTCGGGACACGGGGACAAACGAGATCCTGGCGGTGTACAGGGCGGGGGAGGACCGTCCAGCAGCTCCGGTACCTGTCGAGGCAGGGGGCGCGTTTTCAGCCCGTCCGGCGTTTGAGGACGAGGCCCCTTCAGGGCCGACCGGGGGCCTGGGGGCAGAGCCCCCAGAAATTTCGGGAAGGGGTGGGGTGGGGGAGAAGAACCAGCCGTTCAGACTCCCGACCCGAGGCCGAACCAACCACGAAAACCCCCTCACCTTCACCTTCGACGGCACCGAATACCAGGGCTGCAAAGGCGACACCCTCGCCTCCGCCCTCCTCGCCAACGGCATCATCCACACTGGCACCAGCATCAAACTCGGCCGCCCCCGAGGCATCTTCTCTGCCGGCCCGGAGGAACCCAACGCGGTCATCCAGATCGAGGCCCCGTTCCCCGAACCGATGCTCCCCGCCACCACGGTGGAGCTGTACGACGGCCTGGTCGCGACCAGCCTCCCCGGCCAGGGCCGCCTCGCCGCCACCCCCGACCCCGCCCGCTACGACGCCGTACACGCCCACTGCGACGTACTGATCGTCGGTGCGGGCCCCGCAGGCCTCGCAGCGGCGGCGACCGCCGCCCGCACCGGCGCCCGGGTGATCCTCGCGGACGACCGCCCGCAGCCGGGCGGCAGCCTCCTGGGCACGGGTGAGCACCTCGACTGGGTGGACGAGACAGTCACCCACCTCGAAACGGCCCCCGACGTACGCGTCCTGCCCCGCACCACCGTCTTCGGCTACTACGACGACAACCACCTCCTCGCCGTCGAACGCCGTACCAACCACCTGGGCGCGGCCGCCCCCGCGAACGTCTCCCGCGAGCGCGTCTGGCGTATCCGAGCCCGCCGCGTCGTCCTCGCGACCGGCGCCCACGAACGCTCGCTGGCCTTCGCGGACAACGACCGCCCCGGCGTGATGCTCGCCGCCTCGGCGCGTACGTACGTCAACCGCCACGGCGTTCTGCCCGGCCGCAGGGCGGTCGTGTTCACCACGAACGACAGCGCGTACGCGGCGGCACTGGACCTCGCCGCAGCTGGTGCGGACGTACCGGCGATAGTCGACACCCGCACCGACCCGGGCGAGTGGGCGGACCGTGCGAGGTCGGCCGGCATCGAGGTGCTGGCCGGATACGCGGTCGTAGGCACGGAGGGCGACGCGCGCCTGACGGCCGTAACGGTCGCCCCGTACGGAGAGTCCGACGGAGAACTCACCGGAGGACAGCGGGAGTTCGCCGCCGACCTCCTCCTCGTCTCCGGCGGCTGGAACCCGGTGGCCCACCTGTTCAGCCAGGCCGGCGGCAAGCTCCGCCACGACGACGCGCTCGGCACCTTCGTCCCCGACAGCTGTCGGCAGGCCGTCGATGTCGCGGGCAGCGCGACCGGCGTCCTGGATCTGCCGACGGTCCTCGCCCAGGGCGTGGCCGCCGCGTCCCGGGCGGTCGAGGCGGAGGGCTACACGCCCCGGGAACCGAACCTCCCCACCCCGGCCGTGGAACCCCACACCCCGCCCATGCACGTGTACGCGATCCCGGACGCCTCCGACACCCGCTCGTTCGTCGACCTCCAGCGTGATGTCACCGTCGACGACCTGGCCCGCGCGACCGGCGCCGGTATGCGCTCGGTCGAGCACACCAAGCGCTACACGACAGCCGGTACCGCCAACGACCAGGGCAAGACGTCCGGGCTGCTGGCCAGCGGCATCGTCGCCGCACTGCTCGGCGTCGACATCTCGGCGCTCGGCACGACCACGTTCCGGCCGCCGTACACGCCCGTCTCCTTCGCCGCCCTCGCGGGCCGCGACCGGGGCGCGCTGCACGACCCGATCCGGACGACCGCCCTGCACTCCTGGCATGTCGAGCAGGGCGCGCTGTTCGAGAACGTCGGCCAGTGGAAGCGCCCCTGGTACTACCCGCAGCCCGGCGAGGACATGGAGGCCGCCGTCCTGCGCGAGTGCGCCGCCGCTCGCGACAGCGTGGCCTTCATGGACGCCTCCACGCTCGGCAAGATCGACGTACAGGGCCCGGACGCGGGTGTCTTCCTCGACCTGCTCTACACCAACATGATGAGCACCCTGAAGGTCGGCATGATCCGCTACGGCGTGATGTGCCGCCCGGACGGCATGGTCTTCGACGACGGTACGGTCATCCGCCTCGCCCAGGACCGCTTCCTGGTCACCACGACGACGGGCAACGCCGCCGCCGTACTGGACTGGATGGAGGAGTGGTCCCAGACCGAGTGGCCGGACCTGCGCGTCCACTGCACGTCGGTGACCGAGCAGTGGGCCACGGTGGCTCTCGTCGGCCCGCGCTCCCGGGATGTGCTGGGTTCCCTCGCACCCCAACTGGCTGTCGCCAACGACGACTTCCCCTTCATGGCCTGGCGCGAGACCCCCGTCGCGGGCATCGACGCACGCGTGTGCCGGATCAGCTTCTCCGGCGAACTGGCCTACGAGATCAACGTGTCACCGTGGGAGGCCCGCGCCCTCTGGGAGGCGCTGTACGAGGCCGGCGCCCCGTACGGCATCACGCCCTACGGCACCGAGACCATGCACGTCCTGCGCGCCGAGAAGGGCTACCCGATCATCGGCCAGGACACCGACGGCACGGTAACTCCGCAGGATCTCGGCATGAGTTGGGTGGTGTCGAAGAAGAAGCCCGACTTCATCGGCAAGCGGTCGTACGCCCGTGCCGACGCCGTCCGTCCCGACCGCAAGCACCTGGTGGGCCTGCTCCCGGACGACCCCGGCACGTTCCTCCCCGAGGGCACCCAACTGGTCGCCGACAGCGTGCTGCCCGCGCCGCCCGTCCCGATGCTCGGCCATGTCACCTCCAGCTACCGCAGCGCCGCCCTGGGCCGGACCTTCGCCCTCGCCCTGATCAAGGGCGGCCGGGAACGCGTGGGTGAACGCCTGTACGCCCCCGTCGGTGACCGGCTGGTCCCGGTGACCGTCGCGAGCCCCGTCCTCTACGACCCCGAGGGAGCCCGCCGAGATGGCTGACACCACCACCCTGCTCCGCAGCCCCGTGTCCCCTTTGTCCGACGCGGCCGACCGTCTCGCCGCCGCGACCCGCACCTCCGGGGGCGCGGTCCGGCTGGCCGAACTCCCCTTCCTGGCCCAGCTGAACGTGCGCCTCGACGCCAAGGGAGCGGCGGCGGACGCCGTCGGCCTTGCGCTGGGCGTCCCGCTGCCCGTCACCCCCAACACCGCTGTCCGGGCAGGGGAATTGGTCGCCCTGTGGCTCGGCCCCGACGAGTGGCTGCTGGTGGGCCCGCCCGGCGCCGAACGGGACCTGGAAGGCCGTATCCGGGAGGCGGCCGGGGACGAACCGGTGTCCGTCACCGACGTCTCCGCCCAGCGCACCACCCTCCTCGTCACGGGCCCGAGCGCCCGCGACCTCCTGGCCCACGGCTGCGCCCTCGACCTGCACCCGCGCGCCTTCGGCCCCGGCCACTGCGCCCAGACGACCCTCGGCCGCACCCAGGTCGTCCTGGTCGCCCGGGACGAACCCAGGGCCGGCTTCTGGGTCCTGGTCCGCTCGTCCTTCGCCGGCTATCTGACGGACTGGCTGCTGGACGCGGCGACGGAGTACATCGCCTGACGGTCGGGCCGGGGTGCGTCGCTTGCCGGTCGGGCGGGAGTGGATTGCCTGTCGGTCGGGCCGGAGTGCGTCGCCTGACGCTCAGGCCGCAGTGCGCCTCCCGCCTGTCGGGCCGGAATGCGCCTCCCGCCGGTCGGGCGGGAGTGGATTGCCTGTCGGTCGGGCGGGAGTGCGTCGCCTGACGCTCAGGCCGCAGTGCGCCTCCCGCCTGTCGGGCCGGAATGCACCGCCCGCCGGTCGGGCCGGAGTGCATTGCCCGCCGGTCAGGCCTTCGGCAGCAGTACGATCCCGTCCTGGTCGGCGTGCAGGATGTCGCCGGGGCCGAAGGTGACCCCGCCGAACGTCACGGGTACGTCGACCGCGCCCGCGCCCCGCCTTCGCGCTCTTGCGCGGGTTGGTGCCCAGCGCCTGCACCGCGCCGAGCTCGATCCCGGCCAGGACGGCGCTGTCTCGGACGGCGCCGCGGATCACCACGCCGGCCCAGCCGTTCTCCCGCGCCCGCCCGGCCATCAGGTCCCCGACGAGCGCGGTGCGCAGCGAGGCCCCGCCGTCGACGACCACGACACAGCCCTCGCCGGGGGTGCGGAGCAGCTCGTGCAGCAGGGCGTTGTCCTCGGTTCACGGACGTCGATCGTCTGGACGTCCGGGCGAGGCCTGTCCTAGGGTGCAAGGCGTATAGCAAGCGCTTTCTGACCTGACCTGGCCTGGCTCGGCTTGGCCACCCCACACTCACACGCTCAGCTCCGTGACCGGCTGCGCGAAGAGCCGAAGCGGGGCGCCGGGCGGAAAGGGAGCGTCTCGTGCCGCACCACGAACCCCGGAACCGGTCGCAGCAACCACAACCGCCGCAAGCCCCGTCCCTGCCATGGACCCGCAAGTCGTTCCTGCGGGGCCTGGCCGCCGCCGGAGCGACCCCGCTGCTCCCCGGGCTGCTTCCCGCAACCGCCCACGCCGCGCCCCCTGATCTCACCGGCAGACCCGAATTCCCGTTGGTTCAGGGCGGGTTGGCCACCGATGTCTACGTGGACGCGGCCGACGACCCCGCCGTAATCCGCGCGGCCGGTGACCTTCAGGCGGACGTCGAACGGGTCACCGGCATCCGCCCCCAGCTGGTCCACGCCCTGCCCCAGCAGGTGCCGCACCTCGTCGTGATCGGCACGATCGGCGCGAGCCCGGTCATCGACGGACTCATCGCCCAGGGTCGACTCAACGTCTCCCGGGTGAAGGGGAGTTGGGAGGCGTCGGTCACTCAGGTGGTCGACCGTCCGCTCCCCGGGGTGGACCGCGCCCTGGTGATCGCGGGCAGCGACCGGCGCGGCACGGTCTACGGGATCTACGACACCTCGGAACGCATCGGCGTCTCCCCTTGGTACTGGTGGGCGGACGTACCGGTGGAGCACCGCGACGAGGTGACCGTGCCGACGGGCCC
The DNA here is from genome assembly GCF_042889145.1 of Streptomyces sp. NPDC002680. Lineage (NCBI taxonomy): Bacteria > Bacillati > Actinomycetota > Actinomycetes > Kitasatosporales > Streptomycetaceae > Streptomyces > Streptomyces sp. NPDC002680. The sequence goes on along the minus strand of NZ_JBIAQP010000011.1, from coordinate 202,837 downwards.
CTTCGTCCGCCGTGAGCCCTCGGTCCGCTACCGGGGCATCTTCGTCAACGACGAGCAGAACCTGACCACTTGGTCCCACCGCACCCAGGAGCCGGACAAGAACATCGGCCCCGAGACGTACAAGCGCGTCTTCGAACTGCTCCTCCGCCTCAAGGCCAACTACCTCTGGCCGGCCATGCATCCGTACTCCGACTTCTTCAACAAGCACCGGGAGAACCCCGAACTCGCCGAGCAGTACGGGATAGTCGTCGGCTCCAGCCACCCCGAGGCGCTGCTGCGCAACGGCGTCCACGAATGGGACCCGTGGGCGGCCGAGCACCGGAACGCCGACGGCACCCTGCCGGTGTACGACTACACGGTGAACCCCGGTGTCATCTCGGACTACTGGAGAGCCCGGGCCCGCCAGAACGCCTCGTACGAGAGCAGCTGGACGCTCGGGATGCGCGGTCTGCACGACACGGCGCTGGAGACGAAGTACGCCACGACGATCCCCGAGAAGGTCGTGGTGATGAACGACATCATCGCCGACCAGCGCCGCATCCTGACCGAGGAGGTCGGCCAGGCTGCCGAACCGCAGATCTTCATCCCGTACAAGGAGGTGCTGGACCTCTACAACGCGGGCGTCCAGGTGCCCGACGACGTCACGCTCATCTGGCCGGACGACAACCACGGCAACATGCGCCAGCTGCCGAACGACACCGAGCGGCGGCGCGAAGGCGGCAACGGCATCTACTACCACCTGTCCTACTGGGGTCGCCCGAAGAGCTATCTGTGGCTGGACACCACCCAACTCGCCAAGGTCTGGCAGGAGTTGCGCCGGGTGTACGAGCACGGTGCCGACCGTATGTGGATCTTCAACGTGGGGGACGTCAAGTCGATCGAGACCGGGCTGTCCTTCGCCATGGATGTCGCCTGGGACGTGGACAGGTGGGGCGCGGACGACGTGGAGGGATTCCTGGTCGAGTGGGCGGGGCGGCAGTTCGGGCGTCGGCACGGTCGCGAGATCGCCGCGATCCGTACCGAGTACTACCGCCTCGCCGCCGAACTGCGGCCGGAGTTCATCGCCAAGGGGCTGGTCTCGGTGGTCCACCACGGTGACGAGGCGGGGCGCCGGACGGACGCCTACGCCCAACTCCTCGAACGGGCCCGGACCTTGGGCGCCAAGCTGCCCGAGGCCTACTGGGACGCCTACTTCGAGCTGGTCGAATACCCGGTGCACGGCGCCTACTTGATGAACCTGAAGTACTACTGGGCGGACCGCAACGCCCTCGCGCTCCGTCAGGGACGCGGCGCCGGGACCAACCACTTCGCGGACCTGGCCGAGGCGGCGCACGCGACCGAGGTGGCGCTCACCAAGCGCTACAACACCGAGGTCGCGGGCGGGAAATGGGACGGGATCATCAACCCGTACCCCTCGCAGATCCCGAAGGCGCCGGGCCGCCCGGCCGTCAGCAGGGTCGCTCGGCAGGAGACGTCCGGGCTGGGGGTGGCGTCCGAGGGCAACGAGACGGGGACGGCCCGTCCGCTGTCCTTCTTCTCCGGCACCCGGGACCGCCGCTTCGTGGACGTCTTCAACACCGGCTTTCTGGCGGTGAGTTGGACCGCCGAGGTCAGCCACCCCTGGGTCCTGCTGAGCGAGTCGGGCGGTTCCCTCACCGAACAGACCAGGGTGTGGGTGGAGATCGACTGGGACCGGGTGCCCGAGGGGACCTACGACGCGACGGTCACGGTGAGCGGGACCGACGCCGGGCAGCGTGTCGACGTACCGCTGAGTGTGCGCAACGACGGTGAACGGGCCCGCCGTTGGGATCGCGGGTACGTCGAGGCGCACGGGTACGTCTCGATCGACGCCGTGCACACCGACCGCCGGGTGGCTCGCGGCGGGGCCCGCTGGCGTACCGTGCGCGGGCTGGGCCGGCGTACCGGCGCGGTGGAGGCGGTGCCGTCGACGGCGGCGCCGGTCACCGCCGAATTCGCAGCGCGGGCAACGGAGTTGAGGTACCGGGTGCGTTTCAGCAGTACCGGCACCTTTCCGGTGACCCTCTTCCGGCTGCCGTCGCTCGACGAGCGGGGCCATCGACGGGTCGCCGTGTCTCTCGACGACCAGCCGGTGACGGTTCTGTCGGGGCAGTCCGTCGCCACGGGCAACCGGGGGGACGCCTGGGCCCGCAATGTGGAGGACGGCGTGGAGAGACTGACCGCGACCGTGGCGGTTGCCGAAGCCGGTGAGCACGTCCTCCGGGTCTTCATGGTCGACGCGGGGATCGCCGTCGACCAGATCGTCATCGACACGGGCGGACTGCCGGTCAGTTATCTGGCTCCGCCGGAGAGTTATCGGCCCGCCTAGGTAACGGTGTACATCGGATCTATCTTCAGCTTGACGTGAGCGTTGACGCCCATCTGGGCCAGTTCTAGGCTCGTCCGAAAGATAGATCCGATGAATCTCCATCCCTGGACCGTTACTGGAAGGGCTGATTTGGCATGCCCATGACTCCATCGAGGCGCACGATTCTGGCAGCCGGAGGCTTACTCGCCGGAGGCACCGCCTGGCTGACTCCCCAGGCGGCGGCCGCGGCCGCCGCCGCGTCCCCCACGGACGGCTGGACGAAGACGGCCTTCACCTACGGCATGCAGAAGCCGTGGAACCTGGCCCTGAGCGACCGGTACAGCAACAGCGGCGGCGTCCACCGCATGTGGGTCTACGACACCGACGAGCCCATGTCCGAGGGCAGTTCCACCGACCCGCGCACCGAGATGCGCTGGCGCCAGGAGTACACGTCGGGCCGCCACATGTGGGACGCCGACGTGTATCTCCCGTCCGGCACGAACGGCGCGACCTTCGTGCAGATCCTCCGTGTGATCCACCCCGAGGGCACCCCGGCAACGGACTTCATGCTCAACGCGTACAGCGGGAGCGGCGGCACGGTACGGGCGTACGACAGCACGGTCCTGAAGACCAACGCGTACGACACGTGGTTCAACGTCAAAATCGCGCACGACGCGTCGGCGGGCAGCGTGAACGTCTATTTCGACGACCAGTTGGTCCTCACGAGGGACGACCGGGGCCCCGCCACCCGGCACTTCAAGAACGGCGTCTACCACCACGGCACCGGACGGGCCGAGGCCCGCTTCCGCAACATCACGTACTGGACGCGGTGATCCGGCGATGACCTCCAGAAGAGCGGTCATCGGATCGGCGCTGGCCGGGACAACGGCCGTGGCCCTGCCGGGAGTTGCCCAGGCAGCTGATGGCGAGGGTGTCACCACCCGTCCCTCGGGCGGCCGTTGGAAGCTCCGCAACCGTATGGACTCGGACGCCGCCTGGGCGGGCTTCCTGCGCCGGCAGGATCTGCTCTGGCGCAGGGTGCCCACTCTGTGGCACGAGGGCCCGTTCCTCGGGGACGGGCGGCTGGGCAGCATGGTGTACAAGGAGCCGGGCGCGAACGCGATCCGCTTCACCGTCCAGCACGGCGAAGTCCAGGACCACCGCCCGGAGTTCGGCAGCGGCTGGGGCACCTGCCGTCTCCCCGTGGGACATCTGACCCTGGACCCGGTCGGCACCATCACCGCCGTGGACTGGCGCCTGAGCCTCTGGAACGCCGAACTGACCGGCACGATCACCACGGACAAGGGCACGTTGACCCTCGCCGCCCTCATCCACGACGGTGTCCTCGCCGCCCGTGTCACGGCGTCCGGCGACGAGGAGGTCCACTGGACGTTCCACCCGGAGGAGGCCATCAGCCCCCGGAAGATCAGCGAGGCCCCACCGGCGGCATACGTTCCCAACCCGCCTTGGACGACCGGGTCGACGGGCGACGGCATCGAGCAGGTTCTCCAGCCCCTCACGGGAGGCGGCCAGACGGCGACGGCGTACCGCCACTCGGACTCGCACGACACCCTCCTCCTCACGGTCGCCCACAGCCACCCGTCCGACACCAGGGCGGGGGAGGAGTCGCTCAGGAAGATCCGCCGTGCCGGGCCCGGTTACGCGGCTCTCCGCGCCCCGAACGCCCGCTGGTGGCACACGTACTACCGCAAGAGTTTCGTCTCGTTCCCCGACGAGCGGCTGCAGAGCTTCCACTGGATCCAGCTCTACAAGGTCGCGTCGGCCAGCCGTGCGGGCGGCCCGCCGATGGCCACCTGCGGACCCTGGCTGGAGCCCACGCCCTGGCCGGCGGTGTGGTGGAACCTCAACATCCAGCTGGAGTACTGGCTCATCCACGGCTCCAATCACCTGGAACTCGACGCGCTGGCGACGACCGTCCGCCAGAACCAGGAACAACTGACCGCCAACGTGCCCGCCGCGTACCGCTCGGACAGTTCCGGAGTGGGCCGCAGCTCCGACATGTTCGCCAACCGGAACGTCGGCACACCGGGCAGCGGCGCCGAAGTCGGCGATCTGACCTGGGCGTTGCACAACGTGTGGCTGAGCTACCGCCACAGCATGGACGAGAAGCTGCTGCGGGACACGCTCTACCCCCTCCTCCGCCGGGCGATCAACTACTACCTGCACTTCCTCCAGCCAGGGGACGACGGCAAGCTGCACCTCCCGTCGACGCTCTCCCCGGAGTACCCGGTGATCCCCCCGAAGGACACCAACTACGACCTGGCGCTGATCCGTTGGGGCTGCACCGCGCTCCTGGAGGCGGCGGAGCGCCTGGGCGTCAACGACCCCCTCGCCCCCCGCTGGCAGGAGACCCTGGCCAGGCTGACGCCGTACCCGGTGGACGACAACGGCTACATGATCGGCGCGGACACCCCGTACGCGCAGTCCCATCGCCACTACTCGCACCTGCTGATGGTCTACCCGCTGTACCTGGTCAACTGGGACCAGCCGGAACACCGCGAGCTGATCGAGAAGTCGGTGGTCCACTGGCACGCGCTGACCGGCTCCCACCGCGGCTACAGCTACACGGGCGCCGCGTCGCTGTACGCGATGATGGGCCGCGGTGACACGGCCCTGACCTATCTGAAGAAGTTCTTCGACACCAGCACGCGCTACCCGTGCCGGGCCAACACCCACTACACGGAGGCCGGCCCGGTCATCGAGACCCCTCTCTCGGCCTCCCAGTCCCTGCACGACATGCTCTGCCAGAGCTGGGGCGACGTCATACGGGTCTTCCCCGCCGTCCCGCCCACCTGGCCGGACGTCACCCTCCACGACTTCCGCACCCAGGGCGCCTTCCTGATCAGCGCGGCCCGTACGGCGGGCATCACGCGGTTCATCCGCGTCCGAAGCCTCGCGGGCGAGCCGCTGCGTCTGCGGCACGACCTGACCGGCGGTCCGGTGCGGGCGGTGCTGGACGACGGCACCCGGGCCCGTACGAAGGTGTCGGAGGACGGCACGCTCACCATCGAACTGGCCAAGGGGCGGGAGGTGCTGCTGTACGCGGGGGAGCGGCCCGACCTCGTGATAGGGCCGGTGGGGCTGGGGGAGCGGGGGGAGGCCTGGGGCCTGCTGTAGACGCGCCCCCCGCCCCCGTTCATGCCGCGAGCCCTGCCCGACCGGTGTCGGTCGTCGGGCAGGGCTCGTACGGCTGCGGTACGTGTGGGGGTGGACGGTCAGGTGGACCAGACCACGGTGCCCTTGTCCACGATGACGACCTTGCCGTCGGTGCGCAGGACCAGCTTCGCGCCCGGGTGCGTGTAGGTGTTGGAGGCCCACACGGCTCGGTTGTCACCGTTGTAGACGACGAGGTTGCCGTCCTCCTGGAAGACGGTCCTGTGGTTCTGGCCGAACATCATGCTCGCCCACAGCGCCTTGTTCTTCTCGTTGTAGACGACGAGGTTGCCGTCCGCCTGCTGGACCAGTTTGATCCGGTTCGTGGTCCAGGACTCACCGACGGAGAGCGTGCTGGGAGCGGAGACGGACGTCTGCGTCCACACCGGCGCCTTGGGCGGGTCCGCCTTCTTCGTCGCCTTGGGCGTGCTCGCCTTCTTGGTCGCCTTGGCCGTCGTCGACTTCTTGCTGCTGGTGGACGGCTTGGGCTGCGACTTCTGGGGTGCGGCGGGCGTCGTGCGGGGCGGGGCCGAGGTCTTGGTCTCCTTCGGGCTCGGGGGAGCCGAGGGGCGCTCGGTGGTGTAGTCGTCCGGCGATTCGCTGGGTGCGTCCGCGCCCAGAACCGTGTCGGACTTGCCCTGGGACACGCTCTGCACGGTGTCGGACTTCTTGCCGTCGTCCTTTCCGCCCACCAGCAGGAGGGGAACGGCGATCAGCACGGCCCCGACGATGGCCGCCGCGGCCAGCATCGGCTTCTTCGGACGTCCGTCGTGGGCCGCGTGGGCGTCGTTCCTGGGCGGTGTCGCACCCGCTGCCGCCGCGATGGCGGCGGGCATGGCTCCCTCGGGGTCCTGGCCACGGGTGCTCGGCGCGGCGGCCCCGCTCTCGCCCGTGGTCCTGGCGGCACCGCTCACGGTGGTCGTCGCGGCCTCGCTGTCGGCCCCCTGGGCCTGGGGAGGCGCCGGGGCCGTGGAGGCGACGGCGGGTGCCTCCGGCTGTACGGCGGCCGGGGCGGGGGACGGGGACCGCTCGGGCGTGGTGGACTGCTCGGGCGTGGTGGACCGCTCGGGTGCGGTGGACTGCTCGGGCGTGGTGGACCGTTCCGGGGCCGTGGGCCGGCCGGCCGGGGTCAGCGCGCCTTCAGGGGGCTCCGAGGAGGCTGACAGGGCGACCGCCACCCGCACACGTGGTAATCCGTTTGCGGATCCGGGTGTCGCCCCGTCCCCCTCGTTTCGTGCGCCCATCCAGTCATTCCTCTCATCAAGAGAAGTCATTTATTCATCCAGTCACAAGATTTACCTTGGAGATGTCGTCCGGAGCAACTGGAGGTGTCCACGGGGTAATTGACATGTCCTGGGCCCACAACGGTTCCCTGGAGTCAGGGTCAGTACTGGCCGATCGGCCCCGAACACCGCTCCGACCACTCCCCGGGACCTGGTGACGTACGGTCGGTCAGCGCGTTCCGGAGTCGTTCCAGGGCCGTGTGGTCCGCGTCCTCCAGGACCCCGGACGTCGAGCCCATGTCGGGGAGCTGGCGGAGCAGGACCAGAGGGGTGCCGTCCTCGGTTCGTACGTCGAGGACCCTGAACGGGGTGCCGGGGGCGAACACGATCTCCTCGCCGGAGTCCAGCAGTTGCCGTACCCGGCGGCCGGTGATCGACCAGATCGCGTAGCCGACGCCCGCGACCCGGTCCTTCCCGGCCGCGTCCAGCGGCAGGCCGCTCAGCGGCGCCGGGTCCCGCAGCACGGTGCCCGGCCGCAGTTCGCCGTGGCCCACCGCACCGCCGGGTCCGCGGAGCACCGCGCCCCGGTACGACGGCAGCCGTCCGAGCCCGGAGGCCAGACAGGCGGCGTACGGCACCAGCCGGGGCTCGCCGTCCCGCAGCGACCGGGTCAACTCCCGGTGGTCCAGCGGCCCTTCGCCGTTCCTCAGATACATCCGTACGGCGATCAGATCGGCCCGCGCCGCCTCCTGCGCGGCCCCGCGCAACGCGGGCATCCCGGCGAGGGCCCGGTTCACGGCGGCGCTGTGCCGCTCCCAGGCGGCATCCGCCAGGGCGCGGAAGGAAGTGCGTTCCTCTTCTGTGCTCTGGTGGCGGGGGGATACCGGTACTGGGGGGAGGGGGTGTTGGGGTGCTGCGCTGGGTGCGGGTGCGGGTGCGGGTGCGGGCGAGGGTGTCGGGCGGTTGCCGGGGGGTGGGGTGGGCTTGCCGTTGCCTTCGAGGGGGGCGGTTCTGGGCGCGGGATCCGGTCGGGAGCCGCCGGCCGACGGCCCCAGGCGAGGCGGGGACGCGGCCGGGCGACTCTCCGGTGCCGGTGCCGGTGCCGGTGCCGGTGCCGGCGCCGCACCCGTGGTGAGGTGCGGGGCGACGGGCTCGGCCGGTTCCGGGCGGGTGGTGGGTGGTGCTGCGGGGTCGGGCTTCCGCTGGGCGGCGCTGCCTTCGGTGGGCTGCGCTGGCATGGCAGGAGCGCCGTCCGGGTTCCCCGTCGCGCCTGTTGTGCGGTGCGGGTCGGTGGGTTCGGCTGGGTTGGGTGTCGGGTGTGCTGCGGGTTCGTGCTCCGGCTGGGGAGCGGGGCTGTTGCCTCCGGTGAGCGGCGTGGGTACGGCGGGAGAGGCACCCGGGTCGGCCGTTGCGGCGGCGGTAGGGGGCTGGCCGCCGGGTTCGGCGGGGCGAATCGTGGGCGGTGCTGCGGGCTCGCGCTCGGGCCGGGGAGTGGGGTCGTTGCTGCCGGTGGTCGGCGCCCGGTGCGGGGTCGGTATGGCGGGAGGGCTCCCCGGGGTCGCCGTCGTACCCGTCGGCTCGGCCGGGTTCGGTTCCTGGCGCGCGGCGGGTTCGTGCCCCGGACGGGAGCCTGGACCGTCGCCCCCGGTGACCGGCGTCGGCGCGTCAGGAGCGCCACCCGGGTCGGCCGTTGCGGCGGCAGGGGTCCGGCCGTCGGGCTCGGCCGGGTGCGTGGTGGGTGGTGCTGTGGGGTCGTGTTCCGGCCGGGGAGCAGGGGCGTTGGTGCCGGTGGTCGGTGTGGCGGGAGTGCCGCTCGGGTTGCCCGTCGTGCCCGTCGTGCGGTGTGGGGCGGTGGGGTCGGCCGGGTTCCGTGCATGTTCGTGCTCTGGGCGTGAGCCTGGACGATCGCCTCCGGTGACCGGCGTCGGTGTGGCGGGAGTGCCGCTCGGGTTCGCCGTCGTGCCCGTCGTGCGGTGCGGGCTCGGCGCAGGTTCGTGCCCTGGACCGTCGCCTCCGGTGACCGGTGTCCGTGTGGCGGGGAGGCCAACCGGGGTCGTCGTCGTGCCCGTTGTGCGGTGTGGGTCGGCCTGGGCTGTGGGGCTGTTGCCTGGCGTGGGTCGTGTCGGTGTGGCAGGCAGGGCACCCGGGATCGCTGTCGCGGTGGCCGTAGGTGCTGCCTTGCCCTGGGGCGGCGTCGGAGTCGGCCCCGGTCGTACGGGGGTCTCTCCGCGCGGTGCCGGGCGCGGTGCCTGCGGCTTCGCGAAGCGGATGACGCGTAGGCCCTGGGCGGCGGCCAGGGCGCGGAGGGCTCGGCCGCCGTCGAGGGGGGTGGCGTGTACGTGGAGGGCGGCGCGCTCGCGTACGGCGGGGGCGAGGGTTTCGAGGAGGCGGGTCAGGACCGGCCACAGCGAGGAGTCGAGGCGCTCGCCGGGGCGGCCGATCTCGATGACCGGACCGTCGCCGCTCACCGGGTGGACACTGTTCGACGGCGGGGCACCATCCCGGGGGCCCACCCACAGCCCGGCCCTGGTCGCCGTGGCCAACCACCGGTCGGACAGCACGACCACACCGTTCTCGGCACCGCCGATCTCCTCCAGGGGCGGTGCCCAGTGCAGCAGCCGCGGCGGCGGGGCGTGGTCGGCGTCAGCGGAGGGCGGGCACACCGCGGCGTCCACGAACGGCACCCACACAGGCGCCCCGTCCGCACCGACCAGCACGGAACGGACACCGTACGAGCCCAGCGGCCCTTCGCCGGTGAACAGCGGCAGCCCCGTGGTCACCTCGACCTCGGCCTTCAGCATCCAGGCCACCGACTGGCCTAGCCGCAGCACATCGCGCCGCCCGCCCGGGGCGAGCCGGACCCGGGACCGTACCGCGGCCGGCAGGGCGATGAGCAGTTCGGCGACCTCGGACGCCGCGACATCCTCGCCCCACGGCACACCGACGACCACGGCCGGACGCTGGTGGTCGACCGGTATCGCGTGGAAGACATCCCCGGGCCGGGACGCGGTCGCCTCGGCCGGCCGGATCAGCAGGCCCGCCGGTATCTGGTCCACCACACAGCCGTCCGCCATCCTGGCGGGCACCCGATGCACCCCCGACTGCCAGTCGGGGGCCGGGGTGCGCGGACCCAACAGCTCCGGTTCCCCTCCGGGCGCGAACCGCCACCAGCCGGTGCCACCCGGCGGTACGAACACCGAGCCGCCCGGCACCACCAGCACCTGCCCGTCGGGAGCCTCGACCACCAGCTCCCAGGCGTCCGCGATACGACGGGCCAGCGCGGGCCGCTCCGGGCGGTCGTCCCCGGCACCGGCCATCACCAGACGTATGGACCGGGTGCCCTCCGCGCTGAGGGTGTCGAGCAGCTCGCTCAGCCGCGGCCACAGCGCCTCCGCCGCGCCGCCCGGGGCGGTGGCGACGATCGTGACGGTGCCGCTCTCCGAGTGCAGCGTGTGGGCCAGGTCGGCGACATCGACCGGCTCCAGGGTCTCGTCCGAGGCCGGACGCAGGAGGAGCAGGCCGTCGTGGTCCTCGACCAGGAGCCGCTCGGCGGGCTCGTCGGCCACCTCGCCCAGGGGCGCCGTCCGTCCCGTCGTCGTCGCCCGGTCACCACGGCGCCGGCCGAAGGCACCGCCCCAGCGGCTCACGCCCGGCTCCCGTCGGCCGAGGCCACCGCGGCACGCTTCCGTGCGCCGGTCGCCATGGCAAGTCCTCCAGAAGACAAGACGCGTACCACCCCTTCGAACCGTTCGTCACACACCCTCGTCGGTCGGCAGTCTGGTGCACAGACATCCGGCCGGAGGTCCCTCTCGGTGGCCCGAACGCGTGCGACACATGAATGGCACGTGACACGCGTGATCCTGGGGCGAGCGCCCCGGCGTCCGGCGGGAGGGCCAACACTACCTACCGTCAATGGACTTGGGCCGCGGCGGATCCGCCGGGTGGACCGGCGGACGGTTCGGGCTGAGCGGGCACGATGCGAACTCTCCTCTGTTCTCAGGTCTGTTCTCAGGTCTGTTCTCGGGGTTGCTCTCGGGGTTGCTCTCGGGGTCATGTGCGGTCGTTGCTCGGCAGCTCGCCCGGCTGCCCGACGAGATGGCCGTCACCGTCGGAGACGAGGAGGACGGGTGGCGCGCTCCCGGCGGGAAAAGCGGGATCGGCGACATCGCCGACGAACGTGACCTCGCCCTCCGAATCCACCATGGCCACCTTCGCGTCGAACAGGCGAGCGGCGATCGTCAGCAGCGCGTACAGCCGTGTCTCCGCGTCCGCGTAGGAGGGGTCCCCGAGCAGCACTTGGAGACGTTGAACGGGCGTCAGATCAGTGAGTGGCAGGGCATCACCGAGCAGGATCGCCTGGGTGCGCTGGGAGTTGTCGAGCAGCACCCCGAGTTCCTTGAGCCGCTCCACGGAAAGGCTCCGGCCTCCGGTCGGCGGTGGCGGCACGAGCACGGTGGGCACCTCGCCGTCCTCGACACCACGGACCAGCCGCTCGCGGAGGGCCCCCGCCGTGTCGATCCCCGCCTCCGCGAGCGCGGCGGGCGCGGCGAGGCGCAGTACGGACAACAGGGTGCCGGCGTCGTCCTCCGGCGCCGGGAGCAGCGTGAACGCGGTGCCGTCGAGTACGGCGGAGCGGGTCCCGGTGCGCCGGAAGCCGCGAGTGTCCTGGACCTCCTCGGCATCCGGAGCGCCCTGGGCGTCGGCGTCCGACTCCGCATCGCCGATGTCGTCCGGTTCGATCGGGGTGGTGGGGGGTGCGGCGTGCACGGTGGCCTCGGCGGCTTCGGCTTCGCGTTGCCGAAGAGGGGCCACCTGCTGCTGGATCAGGGTGTCGATGGCCGGCCTGCGCGCCTGGCGGGCGGTCTCGGCTGCGTCTGCCGCTGCCTGTGCGACTTCGGTGGCGGGTACTTGTCGTCTGGTGGTTATGAGTGTGGCGAAGTCCTTGGCGTTGCCGTGGCCGATGCCGATGTTGTGATGGGTGTGGTCGGCCATGACGGTGTCGACGTCTTGTGCGGTCCTGAAGTTGGCTGCTGCGCCGGTCCGCAGGCGCTCCTGGTGGATGAGCGCCGAGTCGCGGATCTGGTAGGCGCCGGTCTGTTGGTTGGGGGTGCCGAATCGTCCGGCGAAGGTCCAGTAGCTGTTCCAGGGGAGTGTGAACTCGACGACGACTTCGGTGTCGGAGGCTGCGTTCGCGTTGCTGAAGACGTGGGTGTGGGAGAGGGAGGTGGTGAAGAACTTCCGGTACTCGTCGCTGCGGTTGTAGGCCATGGCCGCGGTGATGCCGGCTGTGGCGGTTTTCGCGTCGAGGATCTGTGCGGCTTCTTGGGCCGTCATCTTCCGGTACAGCTTTGCCGGTTCGTTGCCGGTGCGAGGTATCATGGTCGGCTGTGCCGCCTGCTCGTCGCGGATGCGGACGAGTTCGTCGTGGAAGGTCCGCATGCGGCCGGCCAGTGAGTCGTGCATCGCCAGTTTGCCCGTGAGCACGGTCTGGCTGTCGGCGAAGACGTAGTAGCCGCTGTTGAAGTCGGCGGCGGTGGCGTCCGATTCGAAGAAGTCCGTGTACGCCTGGAAGTACGCCTCCATCGCATCGGCGGTGATCCGCTTCGCGGGGCCCGACGGAGCCCCATGCACCCCGGCAACCGAACCCGTTGCCAAGGTGACCTTCGAAGACGGCGCCACCGCATCAGCAGTGGACGTGGCCTCCCTGTCCACTCCCTCGATGCCGTCCATGAAGTCGCGGAAGGCTTCGTAGGTGGCGTTGTCCGCGCTCGTCGCGGCCACTGGGTTGGCCGGTGCGCTGTGTACGGCCTCGGGGTCGGGCCCGTACAGCCGTTCCAGCAGCGGTGCCAGGTCCGGCTCATGGGCCTGCACCCACTCGGCGCCGTTGTGCCGCAGGCGGCCCGTCGTCGCGTCCGCACCGTGGTTGGTCCCCAGGTACGTGTTGCTGAGCTGGGCGAAGAACTCGTACTCGTTGATGGAGGAGTAGTTGTCGGCGGTCCGACCTTTGAGGTCCTCGTTGATGTCGTCGGGCCACAGCACCTGCGGGCCCGGATCCCGCCCTTCCTCCAGCGCCTTTTGCCGGTCGGCTTCCTGGTCCTTCTTCGTGTCGTACGCGCGTTTGATGAGGTCGCGGTCGGTGTCGGTCAGGGCCTTGGTGTGGAGCAGGTGGGCGATCTCGTGGGTGGCGGTGGAGTAGCCCTCGGCCTGGTGCGGGGAGGGTCCCACCGAGGTGATCTCGCCCAGCAGGTTCTCCTCCGGCACCGCAGCGGTCAGCCCGCCCGTCGCGCCCCGCAGGTCGTCGAAGCCGCGTCCGGACTCCGCGTCCACGCGTCCGTGCAGGTGCGCGAAGGAACTCACCCGCGTCAGCGGTACGTCCTGCGGCAGTACGACCACCACCGCGCCCGACTCCAGCAGCTGCGCCGCAGCCTCCTTGTCCTGGAGCATCCGGGCGGTCTGGGCGTACGTCTCGTGCCGTGCCGACACGGGCCGCAGCACCTCGCCCGGCACGACCACCAGCAGCCTGGCGGCCACCTGGGCGAACTCCGGCGCAGGCAACTCCCGTACGCCGTCCACGAACGGGGCATGACCAGCCAGCCACCGCCGGTGCGCCGCAGGCAACAACTCCAGGGTCTGCGGCAACTCACCTGACGGCAGCGCGAGCAGACCCGCCACCAACGCCTCCGACCTCGGCGGCTCAGCCGGCTCCACCACCAACACCGGATCCCCATCCGGATCCAGACCCAGGTGCAGGTCCAACAGATCCGACCAGTTGTCGGATCTCTGCCCGGACACGGGTCCGGAGGGCGCGGGATGCGGTCCCGTACCGTCGGCCGCCGCGTCGCTGCCGTCGTAGTGGTTGACGCCGTTGTAGTAGATCTCGACGTTCCTGGCGGCGGTTCCGCCCTGCGGTCCGAGGCTGCTGACCACGCGGCGCTGCCCTGGTGCGAGGGTTCGCGCCACGTCGATCCGGACTCCGAAGGCATGGGCCGTGAGCGCCGGGAAGACCTCTCCGTACGCCGACTCCCAGCTCTGTGCCCAGTTCTGCACCGCGTTGAGAAGGCCGGCCAGTTCTTCGGTGGTGAGCGGTGCGGGGCTGGTCGCGTAGGCGAGTTCCAGCCGCTTGCGCAGTTCGCGGTCCGACAGGCTGTCCAGTCCGGCGGGATCGTTGATGCCGTGCCACCGGGCGAGCGCGACCAACTGGGCTGTGCGCTTCTTCTTCAGTTCGGCGCTGAACTCCTGCGTGGTCGACAGCCGGAGCTGGCCGATGACCTCGTGCGGCAACTGCCCGTTGCCCGTCGCGCGGACCAGGTAGTTCACGACGAAGTCCCGCATGGCCGCCGCCACGGGATCCGCCTGGTGGTGCCGGGGCAGGGTACCGGTGTGGGAGTACGCCTCCGCTCGTCGCCGGAGATCGCGACGTACACCGCCGGTGTCCGCCAGCCACTGGAAGGACCCGGGGTGGTCGCTTGCCAGGCCGGGCAGGCTGTTGCGGACATGCTGCGGATCACTGGCGAGGAACGCGTACAGCAGGCATTCGCCGTTGGACACGGTACGGAGGGGCCGGCCCCCGGCCGGGGGCAACAGGGAGCCGTCGGCCGAGGTCTGCTGGGAGGCCGTTTTGCCACCCGGCGTCTTCGACAGGGGCCCGGCCGCCGCCGACGCCGACGAGGACGAAGCGTGTGACTGCACGAGCGGGGGCGGCGGGGGCGGCAGGGGAGCCGTCAGCGACGCGGGAGGCGTCCCGGTCACCGCCGGAGGAACAGGCGGTTCCACGGGCGGGTCCGTCGGCTTTACGGGCGGGACTGGCGGTTCCACGGGCGGGTCCAGCGGCTTTACGGCTGGGTCCGTCGGCTTTACGGGCGGGACCGGCGGTTCCACCGGCGGATCCAACGGCTTCACAGGCGGGTCCGACGGCGCCACAGCCGTGTCCGTCGGCGCAGCAGTCGTCCCCGACTTCGGTGCTCCCACCACGCCCGGCCGAGGCGTCTGCGGTGGGCCGGGGCGGCGGGCCGGGGTGGCGGCCAGGGAGGAGAGGGGGACGCTCACCAGGCCCTCGCCCGAGGCCTGGTGTGCCGTGCCGAGTTGGTCGGCGAGGTCTGGCAGGTGTTGCTCGGCGTCGGTCTGGACGGCGGCCCGGTCGGTCTGGTCCTTGAGGGCGAGGACGATGTCCCGGTTGAGGGAGCGCAGCCGGTCCCGCACCGCGTCGCGGTCCTCGGTGGCCGTGGTGAGGTTCTCGGCGGCCGTGTCCAGGTGGGTCTTCGCCCCGGCCACCTCCGACGTCGCGTCCGCCAGGGTCTGTTCGAGGCCCGGCAGGCGGTCGGCGGCCGTCCGGGCCTTGGTCCGGGCGGCGGTGAGTTCGCCCTGGACGCGCACCTGGTCGGCGCGCAGGTCCGTCAGCTCCGCTCGGACGAGGGTGAGCCGCTCATCGGCCTTCCGGGCACGCTCCCGCGCTTCGCGGGCCCGCGTCTCGGGTACGGTGCCGGCCTCCTGACGTGCGATGTGTTCAAGGAAGGCGTCGGCGGCCCGTACCTCGCCGGCAGCGGCCACTTCCCGCTGCTGGACCTCCGCGATCCTGCCGGGCAGGGCGAGAAGCGCGGTGGACAGCTTGCGGACCTGGCCCTCCCAGTGGTCCCGTTGCGCCCGGCCGGAGGTGAGCGTCTCCCGCGCCTCGGTGAGTTCGGTCTCGGCGGTGTCGACGGCGGTTCGGGCGTCGGTGTGCTCGGTGGTGGCGGTGTCGAGGTCGTCCTGGGCGGTGGCGAGGGCGAGCCGGCTCTCGGCCTGCGGGCCGCGCAGGTCGCTCTCCCGCTGCCGTGCGTCGGCCTGCGCGAGGGCGGCGTCGGCGTGCGCGGTGATCCGGGCGGCGAGATCCGTCCAGGCGTCGGTGGTGTCCGCGTCGGTGCTGATCAGGCCGCCGGTGGGGTCGAACCGCCAGTGCCGCAGCCCGTCGTCCGTACGCAGCACCAGCTCGACGGGCCGGTCCGCGAGGACGGCGGTCCGGGAGGTCGCGTAGAGGGCACGGCCCAGGAGGGAGCCGTCGGGGTCGGGGCCCGGGGCGAGCCAGATCTGTGCGGCCGGGTCCTGTGGGTCGAGCCGGTCGGCCAGGGCCCGGGGCAGGTCGGTCAGCGGGTGCGTGGTCCAGTCCCGCAGGTCGGCCGCGGACTGGTCGGCGAGCATCGACCGCAGATCGTAGACCTGCGGGTCGGTACGGGCGTCGGTGATGCCGTAGCCGAGCACGTCCCGTTCGGACAGCCGCAGTTCGGCGCTGCCGGTCACATGCCGGGTGCCTCCGGGACCGGCCACCGTGATCACGACGTCGGTCATGGTCTCGTAGCTGCGGACCCCGCGCCCCTCCGCGGGCAGTGCGGTGCCGCCGGTCTTGAACCACTCCCGGCGGGTCGCGGCGCCCGCCGAGCCCTGGCCCGTGGTGATGGGCTGCTGGCCCAGCAGCGCCACTCCCACGCCGACGATGTTGCGGCCCTCGCCGCCCGCGTCGTAGGCGGCCTGCACGCCGACGCCGGTGGTGGTGCCGGTCGCCAGCGAGGTCGAGGCGGCCGTGGTGGGCAGGCGCAGCCGGTCGAGCGTCACATCCCCGGCGTCGGTGATGCGCCGGGGGTTGTGCAGCGTGATCTGCAGGCTCGGCGGGGTGCCGGAATCGGACTCCAGGGGGTAGGCGCCGGGCATGGTGTCGGTCAGGCCGGCGGCGGCGCGGGGCGCGTCGAGGCTGATCTTCCCGGCCTGGATGAGTTCGCCGATGCGTACGGCGGTGGCCTCGGCGGAGCTGGAGGCCTGCGACGACTGCCACTCGGACGCCAGCCGGGGCGCGACCGTGCCCAGGGCCTGGACCAGTTCCGGATAGCCGTTGAAGTGGAACACCGGGGTCGGCCCGGTGGGCACGATCCGCTGCCCGTCGGTGACGCGGCGCCCGTCGGCACCGGGGGGCGCCGTGGACGGGTGGACGGCCGAGACGGCGGCCGGGACCGGGGTCGCGGACTCCGGCGGGTCGGCCGCCTCACTGCCGGTGAAGCGCAGGGTGACCTCCGCGGGCACGGTCACCGTGCGGGCGGGCCGGCCGTACAGGGTCTGCCTCAGCCAGTCGGCGAGGCCGGTGTCCTCTTCGTACCAGGCCAGTACCCCGCCCTCGATGAGGCCGCCGGGGACGTCCAGCGGCCAGTCGGTGACGAGTTCGGAGCGGACCGAGGCCTCGTACTCGTACTCGACGTCGAAGTCGGCGGCGTTGTCGGTGCGCATCCAGAAGCGGTCCTCCGCCGAGGCGGTGACCTTGCTGGTGTCCGTGCGGACGCCGACGGCCGAGACCGCCGGGCCGGTGCGGTCGGTGCGGGCGTCGTCGGCGGGGCGCGGATAGCGGGTCGTGGGGTTGAAGACTCCGGTGTGCTGGCGGGTCTCCGACACGGCACTCGACGTGTTCGCCGGGGCGTGGATGTGCACCTGCTCCTGGCCGGTGCCCGCGCCCGCGGGCCTGCCGCGCACCGTGCGCAGCCCGGCGGTGTCCTGGACGGGCCTGGCCCGCAGGGTGACCTCGACGAGCCGGGCGCCGCCCTTGGCCACATGCCGGAAGTGGAAGCGCTGGACGCCGTGGGGTCCCCGGCCGGGCAGCGCGCGCAACGCGGTCGGCATGGTGATGTCGGCGATCCTGGCGTTGACACCGGGCAGGTAGGAGGCGCGGCCCGGCGTGGTGGAGCCGGGCGCCTCGCGTTCGATGAGGTCGGTCAGTTCGGAGCGCAGCCGGTCGCGCTGCTCGGCCCGGCCGTCGGGGCCGCCGCCGAGCTGCTTGACGGACAGGACACCGGCCAGGCCCGGTTCCCCGGTGCGGGCGAACCTGTCCGGCAGGGGCAGCGTCGGTTCGGGACGTTCGGGCGCGGTCAGACCGTCGACACCCGCCAACCAGGCCGCGTCGCGGGCCAGTTGAGGGTCGGTCAGCAGGAACTGCGCCGCGCGCGGCAGCTCCACGGCCACGGTGACCGGCTCGGCACTGGTGAGACCGAGGGCGTTGCCGACCAGATTGCGCCGCCCATGACGGATCGTCATGAGGATGGTCGCGCCGCTGCGGACGCGGTGCTGGGTGCCGCTCTCGGTCGGCGTCCGCGTCACACCCGTACTCGCCCCGAGGGTGTGGGTGTCGTCCGTACGGTGGGTGAACGCGTACCGGCCGGAGGGGTTGAACAGGGCGGAGGGCTCGGGTTTGGGTGCGCCGTCGGGGACCTTCGCGGGCCGCTGCTGGGTCATGGCGGCGACGGCGCCCCCGTGACTCCGGCTGGTGGTGGTCTGCTGGGTGGCGGTGTCCGTGGCGCCGACGTCCGTCTCCAGATACTGCTTGGCGCTGTGGAGATGCTCCGGGTCGTGCAGGAAGCCCTGGAGCTCCACCGAGAACTCGTGGTCGGCGCCAAGGCCGGGCAGGGTCAGGCCCTCGATGACGTAGCCGCCCTTGAAGATCTGGTGGGCGCGTCCGACGAGGTTGGCGGGGCTGAGCGCGGTCCGCAGCGCCTCGGTGGCCGGTGTGCTCTGGTCGGTGACGTCCGCGCCGGTCAGTGCCTCGGACATCCAGTCCCTGGCGGGCGCGGTGGCCGAGGCCACCTTGCCGGGCACATAGGAGGCGACGGTGTCCCACGCCTGGTCGAGCAGGCCCTTCTCGGGGTGACCGGGGTAGGTGTTGGTGACGGCCTGTCCGAAGGCGTCGATCAGTGCGGCCGAGCCGCGTATGCCGTCCATGATCGCGTCGTCGGGCAGCCGGACGACACCGGGCAGCGGGTTGCCGTCCGCGCCGGTCATGGCCAGCCTCGCCCGGTCGTCGGCATCCGCGAGGCGGACACTGTGCCCCGGCGGCGTCTCCCGCTCCTGCCCCGGCTCGACCGTGCGGTGATGCGGAACGAGGAGGGTGATGCTCCCGCCGACACTGCGTACGACGGGACGCTCGGGCTCGGCGGGGCGCTCGATGTCGGCGGGAGCCTCGGCGGACACCTCGTCGTCGGGGTGACGCCCGGGGTCGGCGAAGCGCACGGCCGGCTCCGTGCCCGGCCCTTCGTAGAGGTCGAGCGCGAGCTGCGCCGGGACCTCGAAGACCTCGGCGGCCTGTCCGCTGCCGATGAAGAACTGGTCCTGGTTGATCCCGGCGCCGACCGTGGAGGTGTGGGCGGTCGCCTGCGCGTAGGTGTAGTCGCCGCTGCCGCCGAGCGACCACGGCCGGTCGTCCCCGACCGGTCCCGCCACGCCTCCGCCGAAACCGGCCTGCCAGCCGTAGCCGTAGCCGGTCGACTCGGTGCCGCCGACGCTGAACGAGGAGATGCCCATGTTCTGCACATCGGGCAGCGTCCGGCGGTGCCGGGTCCCGCTGTCGGCGCCGGTGTCCCGGAAGGCGGACAGCCGCAGTTGGACGCGGCGCGTGCCACCGGTCCGCGACGGCCGGTCGAACCACAGGGCCTGGCCGCCGTCCAGCATGGAGTCGACCGAGGCCCGCAGTCCCACCTCGGACCTGGCCTGCTCGAACCGCCGCAGGTTCATCAGCTGGGCCTTGGCCGTCTCCTCGTCGAACAGGGTGCCGGGCGTCGGCTCGGCCGGCGGGAGGAAGCCCCGTTCGCGCAGCCACGACTCGGCCCGCTCGAAAAGCGGTTCGGTGCCCGTCACGGCCAGCGGGGCGGCGGACATGCCCAGGTTCTGCAGGTTCTCCAGTTCGTCGGGCAGCTCCCGCAGGCCCTCGCCGGGGGCGTGCTCCTGTCCCAGCGCGTCGGCCTTGCTGAGGATCCGCAGCTGCATGCCCTCGTCCCAGGGCCCGAAGTCATGGGACGTACTGCCACCGCGCGCCCGGATCAGGGTGACCCGGTGGGTGACCCTGACCGGGCCCAGGAGATGGCTGCGGTTGCTGCGCACGGAGTGGGTCATGCTGGCGGAACCGCCCGCGGCGAGCGCGGAGTTGGTCTGGAACCTCGCACCGGCCTTGCCGACGAAACTCCCGGACACCACCGACGTGGCCCCGGCATGCCCCCGGGAACGGTCCCCGGTGAACGCCGGGCCGACGCTGCCGTCAAGGGCGACACCGCTGGTCAGCTTGGCCGAGCTGTCCACCTTGACCGTCTGGGTGACATGCGCCTCCAGGTTGATCTTCCCGTCGAGCGACCGATGGGCAGGCTGCACCGGCTCCACCTCGGTGGTGAGCTTCAGCATCCCGATCGTGTTGCCGTCGCCGTCCAGCAGCACCGGTGAGAACACCCCCCGGCCGCGCTGCAACGGCAGCGTGCCCCGCAGGACCTGCTCGGACAGGAACGTCTCGAGTTCCCTGACCGAGGACTCGGACAGCGTCGCCAGCTCGGTGGCGAAGCTCTGCCGCACCTCCGACAGCAGCCGCCCCGGCTCCTTGACCGTGTCCACACCCCACACCGGCCCGTCGTCGAGCCCCGCGGGCTCCGGCAGCTCACCCTCGTGGTCGACCGCGAGATGCTCCGGGAACCAGACGGTGACCGGCCCGTGCGACTGCGGCGCGCTCCAGTTCACCGGCGGCGCGAGCGGGGGCGAATCCAGCCGCACCTCCCATTCCCCGGTGAACTCGAAGGGCTGCGACAGCTCGTTGCTGCGCTGCGCGGTCATCGTCTGCACCACGTTGGTGACGGTGGTCGACGACGAGAACTGGTTGTGCGTCAGCGTCAGGGACAGCGCGGTGTCGATCGCCCGCACCGGACCGGCCGCCGCGATCGGGAACGAACCGGACCAGGGCACGGGCACCGCGCGGATCGTCCCCGACGCGACCGTGCCCGACGACTCCTGCGTGCCCTGCGCGCGCCGCTCCACGCGGCCCTCGGGGTCCGTGACGCTGTTCGCGCCGTAGCGCTCCGAGCGGACCGGATCGCGCAGCGCGAGGCGCACATCGACCGTGCGCTCCCGGCCCTCGTGGACCACGGTGACGCTCAGACCACCACTGCTGCGCAGATACGGCAGCTCCCGCGCCAGCTCCTCCGCGCTGAGCCGGTCCCGCAACTGGACCAGCACCGGGTGGTCGTCGGCCACGGGCCGGGCGATGCCCAGCGCGGTCATGACCTGGCCGTGCAGCCCGGCGACCACCTCGGCGGGCAGCGGCTCGACATGGACCAGACCGACGTTGCCGTCGTGCTCCGCACCGTAGTTCCGGACGTAGACGGAGGGCGGCGTGGTCCAGATGCCCGACGCCTTGTCCGTCGAGGTGGTGGGGAGCACGGGGGGTGCGGCGTGCACGGAGGCTTCGGCTTCGCGTTGCCGCAGGGGGGCGATCTGCCGCTGGATGAGTGTGTCGACGGCAGGCCTACGAGCCTGACGGGCGTCCTCCGCCGCGTCCGCCGCCGCCTGTGCCACCTCGGCGGCGGGTACCTGCCGTCTGGCGGTCACGAGTGCGGCGAAGTCCTTGGCGTTGCCGTGGCCGATGCCGATGTTGTGGTGGGTGTGGTCGGCCATGACGGTGTCGACGTCCTGTGCGGACCTGAAGTTGGCTGCCGCGCCGGTCCGCAGCCGCTCCTGGTGGATGAGTGCCGAATCACGGATCTGGTAGGCGCCGGCCTGCTGGTTCGGTGTGCCGAATCGTCCGGCGAAGGCCCAGTAGCTGTTCCACGGCAGCGTGAACTCCACGACGACTTCGGTGTCCGATGCCGCGTTCGCGTTGCTGAAGACGTGGGTGTGGGAGAGGGAGGTGGTGAAGAACTTCCGGTACTCGTCGCTGCGGTTGTACGCCATCGCGCTGGCGATACCGGCAGCAGGCGTCTTCGCGTCGAGGATCTGTGCGGCTTCCTCGGCGGACATCTTCCGGTAGAGCTTGGCCGGTTCGCTGCCGGTGCGCGGAATCACCGTCGGCTGTGCTGCCTGTTCGTCGCGGATGCGGACGAGTTCGTCGTGGAAGGTGCGCATGCGGCCGGCCAGTGAGTCGTGCATCGCCAGTTTGCCGGTCAGTACGGTCTGGCTGTCCGCGAACACGTAGTAGCCACTGTTGAAGTCCGCGGCGGTGGCGTCCGACTCGAAGAAGTCCGTGTACGCCTGGAAGTACGCCTCCATCGCATCGGCAGTGATCCGCTTCGCGGGGCCGCCCGAGGGAGCCGCGTGCACCCCGGTGACCGGATCCGCCGAGGATGAGACGGACGTCGTTGCTGCCTGGGGCATTGCCGCTGAACCCGTTACGGGCTCAGGGGTTCCCTCGATGCCGTCCATGAAGTCGCGGAAGGCTTCGTAGGTGGCGTTGTCCGCGCTCGTCGCGGCCACTGGGTTGGCCGGTGCGCTGTGTACGGCCT
This sequence comes from Streptomyces sp. NPDC002680, assembly GCF_042889145.1. Lineage (NCBI taxonomy): Bacteria > Bacillati > Actinomycetota > Actinomycetes > Kitasatosporales > Streptomycetaceae > Streptomyces > Streptomyces sp. NPDC002680. Next base: position 180,857 of record NZ_JBIAQP010000011.1, on the reverse strand, counting down.
CGGGGTCGGGCCCGTACAGCCGTTCCAGCAGCGGTGCCAGGTCCGGCTCATGGGCCTGCACCCACTCGGCGCCGTTGTGCCGCAGGCGGCCCGTCGTCGCGTCCGCACCGTGGTTGGTCCCCAGGTACGTGTTGCTGAGCTGGGCGAAGAACTCGTACTCGTTGATGGAGGAGTAGTTGTCGGCGGTCCGACCTTTGAGGTCCTCGTTGATGTCGTCGGGCCACAGCACCTGCGGGCCCGGCTCCCGCCCTTCCTCCAGCGCCTTTTGCCGGTCGGCTTCCTGGTCCTTCTTCGTGTCGTACACGCGTTTGATGAGGTCGCGGTCGGCGTCGGTCAGGGCGGCCGTGTGCAGCAGGTGCGCGATCTCGTGCGTGGCGGTCGAGTAGCCCTCCGCCTGATGCGGGGAGGGTCCCACCGAGGTGATCTCGCCCAGCAGGTTCTCCTCCGGCACCGCAGCGGTCAGCCCGCCCGTCGCGCCCCGCAGGTCGTCGAAGCCGCGTCCGGACTCCGCGTCCACGCGTCCGTGCAGGTGCGCGAAGGAACTCACCCGCGTCAGTGGCACGTCCTGCGGCAGTACGACCACCACCGCGCCCGACTCCAGCAGCTGCGCCGCAGCGTTCTTGTCCTGGAGCATCCGGGCGGTCTGGGCGTACGTCTCGTGCCGTGCCGACACGGGCCGCAGCACCTCACCCGGCACGACCACCAGCAGCCTGGCGGCCACCTGGGCGAACTCCGGCGCAGGCAAATTCCGTACGCCGTCCACGAACGGGGCATGACCAGCCAGCCACCGCCGATGCGCCGCAGGCAACAACTCCAGCGTCTGGGGCAACTGCTCTGACGGCAGCGCGAGCAGACCCGCCACCAACACGTCCGACCTCGGCGGCTCAGCCGGATCCACCACCGACACCGGATCCACATCCGGATCCAGACCCAGTTCCAGATCCAACAGATCTGACCAGTCGGCAGGTGCCACCTCGTCCAGCGTCGCCAGGTAGTCGCCGAACGGCTCGCCGTGCACCGAGGTGCGCTGCTGTGCCGCGTCCAGTTTCTGCTGGACCAGTTCGTGTGCGAGCCGTACGCGTTCCAGCCGCGCGGTCTCCCGGGCGTCCCGCGCCGCCTGTGCCACCTCGTCCGCCGGCACCTCCCGCATATCGGTGATCAGCGCGGCGAACTGCTTCCTGTTGCCATGGCCGATACCGACGTTGTGGTGCGTCAGATCCGCTCTGACGGCGTCGACGTCCTCCTTGGTCCTGAAGTTCGCCGCCGCGCCGGTGCGCAGTTGTTCCTGGTGGATCAGTGCCGAATCCCGGACACGATAGGCGCCGTCCTGCTGGTTCGGGGTGCCGTGGTTCCCGACGAAATTCCAGTAACCGTCCCACGGGAGCGTGAACTCGACGACTTTCTCCGAGTCCGACGCCGCGTTGGCGTTCTCGAAGACACTGGTGTGGGACAGGGACGTGGTGAAGAACTTCCGGTATTCGTCGCTGCGGTTGTACGCCATGGCATCGGCGACACCGGCCTTCGCGTCCTTCGCGTTGAGAAAGACGTCGGACTCGGCCTCCGCCATCTTCCGGTACAACCGCATGGGTTCACGATCGGTGTGCGGAATCACCGTCGGGTGCGTCGCCTGGTCCGCTTCGACGGCCAGCAACTGGTCGTGGAACTTCGCCATCTGCGGCAACAGTTTCTGATGCCGGGCCAGATTCTGATCCAGGACGCCCTGTTCGTCGAGGAACGCGTAGTACACGCTGTCGAAGTCCCGGGCGCCCTGACCCGAGAAGAGGTAATCCGCGTACCCGCGGTAGAACGCGGCTGTCACCTCGGGCGTCATCTTCTTCGCGGGCGCGGGCGCGGGCGCCGGTGCCTCCCCCGAGGTGGACGACTCCCCTGCGACGGGCGGCGACGCCAGCAGCCGTGGCCCGGCCGTCGTCGTCGGGTTCGCGGCCGGGCGGCTCAGCGGCAGGGCGAGGAGGCCGTCGTCCGAGTCGGTGTCGGAGTCGGAGTCGCTGTCGGAGTCGTCCGCGGTCGGCCCGACCGGGGCGCTCTGGAACGCGATCTCGTCGCCGGGGAACGCGTTCTCCTCAGGACGTGCGCCGTCCCCGGTGGAAACGGTGGAAACGGTGGAAACGGGACTGAAGGCGCGCGGGGGAGATGCGGAGCGGTCCGACGTGTCTGCCATGAGAGTTCCGGCGGCGGGGCCGAGACCGAGGGTCTCCGCCAGGATCTCGGCCATCCGGGGTACGGAATAGCCGCCCTGGAAGAGTGACGCGAGCAGAGGGGTTACGACAGGCCGGAAACCCTGCTCCAAAAGGAACTTGTGCAGCAGGAGATGGACGTTGACGCGCCGGTTCGCGTCATGGAACGGGTGAATCACCTGAAGCGTGCGAATGGTGCGGGAGATGGCGGCGAGCTTGTCCATGGGCGTGACGGCACGCCCGATCTCGTCGTAATAGCGGTCGAAGGCCATGTCGACGAGTTGCTGGACCTCTCCCATCTTGTAGTTGGTCTGCAGGAGCGGCTTCCCCGTGGAAAAGGTCTCCACCGCTGTGATGGGGTTCGCACGGGCGTTGACAGCCTTGCCCTGAGCCCAGAAAGCCGCATCCAGTTTGGTGACGAGTTGCCGTCCGCCCAGCGTTTCCGACAGCAGATCTTCGCTCAGGTCGGTGTTGCGCAGCGGGAAACTCGTGGGCTGACCGCCCGACCAGCCGGGCTTCTTCGTCAGGTGCTCGACGGCGAGATTGTGCAGTGCCAGATAGGAAGCCGCGTCCATCCGGTGGGCGACGCCGTCCGGGTTGTCCAGGAAGGCGCGGTACGCCTTGACCATCCCCAGCCGGAAACCCGGTGACTGTTCACGGTCGTACGCCTGACCCGGATCGCCCGGATAGGCCATCTGGACCCGGGCGTGGTCCCGGGGGTCGATGAACAGCTTCCACCAGTCGGCCTCGGGCAAATGGTCGGCGAGTGTCTGGTGGTCGCCGTCGGCCGGGAGGAAGTCCCGCTCGGGATCGAACACGGCCAGCTCCGGGCCCCCCGGCCCGCCCACGGTCGGCACACTCCGGGCCGCCCCGGGAGCCTCCCCGCCCACCTGACCGACGGAGAGGCCGACGGAGGCGCCGGCGGGTTCGGGCCCACGGCGCACCGGCATGGCGAACAACTCGTCGTCCGAGTCGTCGTCCGAGTCCGAGTCCGAGTCCGAGTCCGTGCCCGGGGCCGCCTGCGCCTGCCCCCAGCCGGCCGAGGACTCCACGGGCGGACGCCGTACCGGCATGGCGAACAGCCCGTCGTCCGAGTCGTCCCCGGAGTCGTCGTCCCGGGAGTCCGCCGCCGGAGCGGGAGCCCACTGGGCGGACGTCGGGATCGCGACGGGCCTGCCCGGCGCGCCACCCCGGAGACGAGGGCGCAGGCCCAGGTCGTGGCGGAGACGGTCGGCGAGACCGGCGGCCTCCTCCGGGGTGCCGCCGGCCACCAGGAGGTCGGCGACCTGGCGTACGGCGTCCCGGTACTCCTGGCCCGCGTGGCGGGAGTCGGCGAGCACCGGGTGCAGTTCGAGCGGCAGCACCAGGCCGGTGGCCGAACCCCAGGCACGGGAGGCCACGCCCTTGGCGGTGTCGGGCACGGTGTCCGCGAAGTCCGTGTAGGCGTCCGCCCAGATCCGCCGGGTGGCGTTCGCGGCCACGACATCAAGGGACTTCGGCCATGGACCGGGGCTGAGCATCGCCGTGCTGACCTGACCGACGGTGACGACGCCGCCGTCGGCGCCGAGTTCGGCGAGATCCTCCTCGGAGAGATCCGCGGGGAGGTCGGCGGGGGTCACCTGCTCGGCGATCCACTGGCGTTGGTCCGGGTCGCGGCGCACCACGGGGGTGATGTCGGAGTGCGGGCTGTTGTCGACCGCGTACGGATCGACCCCGAGCGCCTGCAACCGGCCCTCGCTCTGCGTCAGTTGCTGCCGGGCCTGCTCCGCGTCGGCGGTGGCCTCCACCAGGGCGGCATTGTCGCCGCTGCCTCCACGGTTCGTCTCCGCACGGTGCTGAAGTGCCTCGACGCGGTGGACGGCGTCGACGAAGGTGCGCACCGCGTCGGCGTGGTCGTCACGCGCGGTGGTGATGTCCTCCGGGAGCGCCGAGGGGTCCGAGAAGTCCGGGAACGAGGTCGGCGACGCGACCTCGTCGACCCTGCCCTTGCCCTTGCCGGTGTCGCCGTTGTCGCTGTCGGCGTCCAACTCGTCCAGCTCGTCCAGCTCGTCGGTGCTTCCGTAGCCGCTGTCCGTGTCGCTGTCGTCGTACACGACGTCCGAGGACGTACGGAGTCCCGGGGAAGCGGCACTCGGCGTGGCCGGCGCGGGTGCGGGAGTCTGGGTGCCGGGTGGGGCGGTGTCCAGCTGCTCCGAACTGTCGGGACCGACGGCGTCATCCGCGGTGTCGGTGATCTCAGGGTTCTCAGCGCCGTCGACGAGGTCGGCGTCGCCGGAGACGTCCGACTGCTCCGGCCGGTTCGACTGACCCTGCTGACCGGACTGCCCCTGCTGACCGGACTGGCCCGGCTGCTGCGACGCCCCCGGTGAGCCCTGCGCGCCCTGGCCGTTCGACGCGCCCTGCGGGCCCCCCGACGTACTCACCGGAGCAGGCGGAGCGATGCTCTCGGAGCCGGACGCCAGATCCCCGTCGGCGTCGGTCAGCGCGCCGTCACGGACGATCTCCTGGTCCGCGTTACCGCCCGTACCACCCGCACCGGTCCCCCTCGGCACCGTGGACTGGTTGAGGTCGTCCGTCGCGTCCGGCGTGGTGGACACCCCGTCGGGGTTGAGCACGGCGTCCATGTCCACGTCGAGGTCGGGCGTGATCGTGCCGTTGACCTCGTAGTCCACCACGGACGACGAGTCGGAGGTGCGCGGCGGAGCGAAGGACGGCGTCGTCGACCCTGTCGGCGAGTTGAGCGACGGCGAGTTGAAGGACGGAGTCGTAATGGGCGAAGGCGAGTTGAGGGACGGGTCCGACAAGGACGGGTCGTACGGAGACGGGTCGTACAGGGACGTGTCCGACGTCGACAGGTCCGACGTGACGTCCGGGATCGAGTTCACCGGCGTGCTCTGCGTCGGCGTAACGATTCCGCTGTTCCCCACGACGGGCCCCGGCGACGTCGTCGTCAGCGGTGCCGGAGTCACCGGACCCGGGGTGAAGAGGGACGTGTTGCCGAACCCGGCGGTCCCGGGGCCCGTACCCGTCGTCGTGCTCGAAGGACCGGGGGAGACCGTCGACTTGCTGCTGCCGGAGCCCCCTCCGCTGCTCAGCGGGCCGTCGGTGGGCAGGTTATTGATCTGGTCGGGGGAGAGGTTGGTGTCGGCGAACCACTTGTTGTACGCGTACAGCCCCGCCCCGCCGGCCGCGAGCCCCGCGCCGAGGTCGAAGACCGCGCTGGAGCCGCCGCCGACGAACGTCTCCCACTTGAATTCCCAGTTGCCCTCGAACGCGCCGTTGATGATGTATTCGGCGAGCCCCTCGCTGGCGCCCCCGATGACGAAGGCGCCGGCGATTTCCCCGGGCCCGTTCTTCAGGCCCTTGAACAGCAACGTGTCCGGATTGAACTTGAACTTCGTGAGGACGTCGTCCATGTAGTTCTTGAAGATGTTCTTGAACGGCTTGAAGAACTGCTCGAATATCCCCATGAACGCGCCGGTGAGCGCACCGAAGGCGGCGGCCTTTCCGACGTCGGCCCAGTCGATGCCGTCGGGCTTGCGGCCGCCGTCGTTCAGACCGATCTGGGCCAGCCGGACCGCGAGGGTCTGGATGGCCTCCTCCACCGCCTCCGTCAGGGTCGGCATCAGGTGGGTCATCCGCAGCAGCCGGTCGACGATCATCAGGATCGCGAACCTGCTCCTGGCCCTGGCCAGGAACATCTCCGACACGGACGCACCGCCCGTGAAGGCCATCAGGGCCGTCAGGATCGCCAGTTCGGCGATCAGCATGATGATCTCGGCGATGATCTCCCATTTGGACGCCTGGACCTTCTGGGAGAGGTCGATCTGGTTGTCGGCGAGATCGTCGAGCTGATCGAGGAGACGCTGTACGGGATCGTTCCCGTAGCCGTCGCCGATCAGCATGGTGAGGCCCTGGATGTACTGCTCGGCGACGTCCGGCGGGAGGGAGTCCCGCGCCTTGACGATGGTCTCGCGCGCGTTCTGCCTGAGGCCGATCAGGGACTGCTGAAAGGCGAGGTAGAGATTGCGGCTGCCCCACAGCAGATTCTCCCTGGCCTGCAAGGGCTGCTCACCCAGCAGGACAAAGAGCATCTTCCGGACGTCCGGAGGGAAATTGATCTCCTCCACTTAGCGCTTCTCGCCGCCTTGCGAGTCCAGCTTCGAGTGCTGCTGCTGGATCAGGTCGCTGGCGCCCTCCTGGGTGCCCACGATGTTGCGGCGGTTGCCGAAGATCGCCGACTCCAGCCCCACGAAGGCATCCTCGAAGGCCCTGATCGCCGAGAGGCACATTTCGTTGTTCGCCTCGTACCGGGGGTGGGTCTCACTGTAGAACTCGTCCGAATATCCGTTCAGGCCACGGTAGTTGGCCTGGTCGGCGATGAAGTCGTCACCGATCTTCCGCGCGTGCGCCGGCAGCCCACCGACCTCGTTGCCGCTCTGCTGCAGCCCCGCCGGATTCGCCTCGAACCTGCCTGACATGACTACCGTCCCCTCGGCAAGGTGTCGTCCGTGTCCTCGTGGATCTCGTCGCGCAGCCGGTCCCGGGACGGCCGTCCGTAACCGCTGCCGCCCTCCGGGTCGATCGCGGAGCCGAACATCCGGTCCCAGTCGAGGTCGATGCCCGAGCCGGCGCCCTCGCGCTGGGTGAGCGGCGCGAACGTGTCCATGACCTTGCGCGCCATCTGGGCCCGTCCCTCCTGCACGGCCTCCAGGATGGAGGTCGCCAGCTGCGGGCCGGGCATGTTGCGGTACTTGCCGTCCAGGAACCTCAGCCCGGTCAGCTCGCCCTGCGGACCGACCGTGATCTCCACCACGCGGTCCCGGGACCGCACGGTCGCCGTGGCCCGGCTGAGTTCGCTCTCCGCCTGGGCGACGGCCTCCTGCACGGCGGTCAGCTCGGCCATCGCCGCGGCCAGCTTCCGCTCCATCGACTCGCTCAACGGGCACCTCCCTGCTCGACAGCGGACATCCCGACACCGGACATCCCGACAGCGGTCATCTCGGCAATGGTCATCCGATACGGGGCCACGCGGCCCCGGGTCCTCCGGTTCACCGGCCGATCACGGCGGGCGCGCCCCCTTCGTCCGTTCCCCACACGTCGTCGTCCTCCGGCTCCCACGCGTCGCGGGCCCGGTCGCCGCTCTGCGTCTGGGTCTGCCCGGGTCCGCCGGGGCCGCCCGCCCCAGGGAGGAACGGGGTGCTGCCGGCGGTGGTGGGACCGCTCGCCGCCACCCGTACCTCGTCGTCGGCGTAACCTCCGGGATTGGGGCGTACGCCCGCCCTCGTACGACGGTTGCTGACCACATCGCCGTCGAACACGTTACGGACGCGCTCGCCGTTCTCCCCGCCGGCCCCGCCACCGCCCATACCGCCGCCCATGCCACCGCCCATCGGCATGCCGCCACCGGGCGACCCGCTGCTGCTCGCGGCGTTGCTCGCCACGTCCGAGCCGCTGGTGCTGAGACCCGGGAAGGGCCCGGCGTTCAGGAGCTGACGGGTGGGGCTCTGCTGGGCCCCCGACGAGGAGCCGTAGTCCAGCGGCGACTGGTAGGGGGAACCGTCGTACAGCTCCTCCTCGTACGAGCCGTAGTCGCCGTACGAAGGGCTGTTGAAGGAAGGGGTGTTGACGGAGGGCAGGCTGAGGTTGCCGTTGAGGTTGCCGGACGCCGTCGTGCCGTTCGGGTGGGTGATCGTGGTGGTGCCGGTGTCCGGGTCGACGGTCTGGACGGTGCCGTCCGGGTACTGCGTGACCACGTTGCCCTGCGGGTCCAGGTGGGTGGAGCTGCCGTCCGGATTGGTCAGCAGATCACCGGAGTTGAGCGGACCGGAGATGGTGGAGCCGTCGGGCCGGGTCACGGTCGAGGTGTGGGTGAGCGGGTCGATCGTCGTCGAGCTGCCGTCCGGGTACTCGGTGACCACACGGCCGTCCGAGTCGATATGGGTCTCGCCGCCGCCGGGAACGTTCAGCTCACCGTCGTTGAGGGAGCCGCCACCGAGGTCCAGCACACTGTCGTCGACCGGGCCGCTGATGTCGGTGGGCGACAGCTGGGACAGGTCGCCGTTGTTGAGGACGGACCGCCGTTCGGCCTCGTACTTGGCCTCCGCCTCGGCCTGCTTGGCCTCCTGCTCGGCACGGAGCCGGTCGGCCTTGGCCTCCTGCTCGGCCTGCTTCGCCTCGGCTTCCTTTTCCTTCTGTTCCTGCTTGGCTTCCTGCTCGGCTTCCTTGGCCTCGGCCTTGGCCTCCGCGGCAGCCTGCTTCTGCTCCTGCTCGGCCTCCTTCGCCTCCTGCTTGGCCTCCTGCTCGGCGCGGATCTGGTCGGCCTTGGCCTCCTGCTCGGCCTGCTTCGCCTCGGCCTCTTTCTCCTTCTGTTCCTGCTTGGCCTCTTGCTCGGCTTCCTTCGCCTCTTGCTTGGCTTCCTGTTCGGCCTGCTTGGCTTCCTGCTTGGCCTCTTGTTCGGCCTGCTTCGCCTCGGCCTCGGCCTCCTTCTCGGCCTGCTCCTTGCGCTGCCGCTCCTGCTCGGCCTTGGCCTGGTTCATCTGCGTTATCTGGAGCTGCTCCTGACGCGCCTGCGCCTCAGCCTGCTTCTGCTCGGCCTCCTTCTCCTTGGCCTCCTGCTTGGCTTCCTGTTCTGCCTGCTTCGCCTCGGCCTCGGCCTCTTTCTGTTCCTGCTTCGCCTCCTGCTCGGTACGGATCTGGTCGGCCTTGGCCTCCGCGGCGGCCTGCTTGGCCTCCGCCTCCTTCTCCTTCTGCTCCTGCTCGGCCTTTGCCTCGGCCTCCTTGGCCTCCTGCTTCGCCTCTGCGGCGGCCTGCTTTGCCTCGGCCTCCTTCTCCTTCTGCTCAGCCTTGGCTTCGGCCTCTTTCTCCTTCTGCTCCGCCTTGGCCTCGGCTTCCTTCGCCTTGGCTTCGGCCTCCGCCTTCTCCCTCTTGCGCTCCTCCTCGGCCTTGATGGCCTGTTCCTTCTGCCACTGCATGAACTCTTCTTGCTTCTTGGCCGCCGCAGCGGCGGCCGCGGCGGCTTCCTCCGCCGCCTTGTTCGCCTTCTCCTCGGCGATCTCGGACTTGTCCTCGGTGTATCCCTCCTTGAGGGTGTCACCGGTACGGGACTTGACCGAGCCGAGATCGAAGTTCGCGTTGCTCCAGGCGTCACGCAGGGAGTTCAGTGCGGAGACGGCCACTTTCTCCAGCCGGTCCTCGACGGACTTCTGCCAGAGCAGGATCGCCTGGTTCCCGATGTTCGCCCAGGTGCTGAGGTCCTTCAGCGGACCGAAGTCCTTGCCCGTCCAGTCGGCCGGCAGATTGTGCCCGCCGGCGAGCACGGCCTGGTGGCTGAAGTTCGCTTCCGCCTCATAGGTCGTGTAGACGGAGTCACCCAGGACCTCGACGTCATAGGTGATCTTCGTGATGTTGTGGTCCCACGCGTAATCGGTGATCGACGACAGGATCTTGTGCAGGTGCACCAAGGGGTTGCCGTCTTCCCACTCCCAGCTCGCCCATTCCCGCTGCAGATCACCGACGGCCGTCTGAAGGGCCGTCTTGGCGTCCCGGATCTCGTTGCCCTGCTTGGAGTAGTAGGTCCCGTTGGGGCTCATGTCCTCCGCGTAGTCGGTGTACATCTTGTTGAGCTTGTCGATGAGATCCCAGAAGACACCCGCCGCCTGGCCGCGCCAGGCTTCGTTCTCCTCGGTGCCGAGCCTGCCCTGCCACTCCTCGACCTTCTTCTGCTGGTCGATGAAGAACTTCGCCACCCGGTCGAACGAGCCCGCCACCACGTCGAAGTTCGCCAGGGTGACGGAACTGCCGTTGGGAACGGGCTCGCCGCCGAACGAGAATCCGTGGGTGCCCTCGGGGTCCCACAGCAACGCCTCCAGGGCGCGCCCGGAGCCGTAGCTGTAACGGTTCAGCGGCCGGGTGTCCCAGGTGGGCTTCCCGTCCATTCCCAGGTGGTTGTTGATGTGGCTGGTGAACGTCCCGCCCTCCGTCACACCACCGGTCAGCTCACCGTCCTTCTCACTGTGGTCCCCGAGCAGCGTGATACGCGCCTTGTGGTACGAGACCGTCGACCCCTCCCCGCCGCTGGCGGTGTAGAACGGGATGACGAAGTCAGTGTTGTTGATCTTGTACCCGGCGTTCTCGGACAGCCAGTTGTAGTCCTCCGTGTCGACGTAGTCCACGGAGTCCATGTCCGAGATCTCCACCTTCATCAGTGGGATGCCCTCGTTGCCGACCAGCGTGTCGAAAAGCCCGTCCCTGGCCGGCACGGGATAGCCGGTGAGGAACTTGACCGCCTCGGACCACACGTCATTGGTGGCGGTGAGATCGTTGGTGACTTTGCTGGGGTCAAGCGCCATGGCGGGGGGCCTTTTCGGGAGAAGGACTCAGGGTCCGGTGAGCGAGGGCGATGGCCACGCACACGGCGCGGCGGCACGGTCAGTCGTCGTTGTCCTCGGACGAACCGGGGCCCTCGGACAGGATGCTGTCCACGTCCTCGAAGAAGTTGACGAACTTCTTGCCGTCGATCTTGTCCATGTTCTCGTCCTGGGTCTTGAACATGTCCTTGATGGTCGCCTCCAGGTCGTCCTCGATCTCCTCGAAGAGCTCTCCCTGGTGCGTGATGATCGCCGTGACCTGTTCGACCAGCTCGGCCAGTTTCGTCGCGACGTTCCCGCCGTTGGTCCGGCCGCCGGTCTCCGTCGCCATCGTGCCGATCGCGAGCGGCTTCACCTGCCCGTCCAGGAAGCCGACAGCCGTCCCGCCACCCTCCGCCACGAGGTCGAACACCGCCGGCACCGCCCGCGAGTCGATCGGGGATTCGCCCTCGCCTTTCAGGGCGCTGATCGCAGTCCTGAACGGGCCGATGTCGTCCGTGAGGAAGGCCTGCAGCCACGCCTTGTTCAGATTGACCGTGGGAGTGTTCTCCGCCATTCCGTACTCCTCCTGCTCCTGCGTCCGTCAGGTCCCGCCCCGCGTCGAGGGGCACGAAAGGAACGGCCGTCCGCGGAATGCGCACGCGGACGGCCGCCTGGGTGGGCGTGCCGCCCTCATGGGGTCAGGCGCCGCCGATGCGCACGCTCTCCCAGAGCTGCGTCAGGGACTTCTCGCTGTACTGGTAGCTGTCGGACACCTCGTTCAGCAGGGCCGAGTTCTCGCCGAGGATCCGCTCCATCTCGGCGACGGCGTTGTTCCACGCCGCCTGCTTCTCGCCGTACACGTTCTTGTCGTCACCCTCCCAGGTCTCCTTGAGCTGCTGGAGCTCGGCGTCCAGGTTGGTGAGGATGCTGTCGATCGCCTTGGTCTGCTGGACCATGTCGTCGGCGGCGTTGTTCATGTGGGAGTAGTCGACGTAGATGAGTCCGTCGGTGAAGTCGGGCATGGCTGTCCTTGTCTTGAGGCGGTCGGGTCAGGGGTGGGGGGAGTGCGCCTGCTAGCCGCGCAGAGCCTCGAAGATGGCCTCGGACCGGCTGTACGCCTCCTGGATGGCCTGGTTGGACGAACCCTGCTGCTGGCCCTGGGACTTGAGCGTCTCGTTCAGCGTGTCGATCATGTTCTGCAGGTTGTTCGAGATGACCTCGGCCTGCTGGTCCCAGCGCTCCAGGAGCTTCTGGAACGCGCCACCGTCGCTGCCGGAGTAGCCGGAGGAGAGGTTGTGCTTCATGTTCTCGACGTCCTGGCGGCACTTCTGGACACCCGTGAAGGCCTGCTCCAGCGCGGTGACGCCGTTCTTGGTCGCATCCGCCTGTGACTGCTGCTTACCTGTAGGTGCCATGGATCCGCGCCTCCTGGGATTCTAGTGGTTCAAGTGAGCCTAGACATGCGTGAGTTGATCCATCAATGATGGACGTCACCTCTGCCCGTCCGGTTCGGTGGTTTGGGCAATTCGGCCTGAGAATTAACGTCGCGGACGCCTGGCGCTTACGACGACGGGCGATTACGACGCCTCGCAGCGCGGTGCCGTCGTGCCGCTCTCGCCCACCACAGCGGCCTCCGCGCTGAGATCGGGACCGGTCGGCAGCATCGCCAGCAGCGGCGAGGGGAGTCCGTTCGCCTGGCCCTCCGAGTAGCCGAGCGCGGACAGCGCCTTCGCCGTCCCCACCCGGTACTTCATCCCGGTGTCCGTCACCAGGTAGAGCGTGCCGCCCACCTGGCTGCCGCCCGCCCCGAGCGCCCGCACCAGGGCCCCGCCGCCGGGCCGTACGGTGATCCGGGCGACCGGCAGACAGGCCGGCGTCAGCCCCTCCGGCGGTGCCTGCGCGGCCGGGCCCAGTGCCGCCGCCGTCTCGATGGCCACGCTGACCCGGGGTCCCTCCGCGCTGGTCGTGATCCGTACGCAGGCGGTCGTGTCCTCGTCGATGCCGACCACCTCGGGCGGTGCCTGGGGCAGGTCCGGGTTCTGCGCCGCCTCGCTCGTGCCCGGCGTGAGCCGGCCGTTCAGGGCGTCCGCGCCCAGCACGGCGACCTGCGCGGGCCCGCCGTCGTACACCTTCTCCTGGGTGTCCGGGTCGCCGAGCAGCAGTGCGGCCCCGGTGGCGGTGAGCGGGGTCAGTCCCGTGCTCTCCAGCAGGTAGTAACGCTCGGCGGTGCCGGGCACGGCGACCCGGAACACCTGGCCGAGCCGGGTGCGCAGGCCGCCCAGCGAGGGTCCGGCCGCGCCCTTGTCCTGCACCTGCTGAGGGGCCAGATCGGGGCCGGACGGCAGGGAGTTGAGGAACGCCGCCGACACCGCCGTACGCGGAGTGGAACCGTAGCCGAGGGCCTCGCGGGCGTTGGACGCGTCGTCCAGGCGCAGTTTGCTGCCCCGCCACACCAGATAGTCGGCCTTGTCGGGGCCGGTCACCAGCAGCGCCCGGGTGGTGGGCAGGCCCGATGCGGTGGCCTCCCGGCCCACCGCGAGGGTGGTGCCGGTCGAACCGGAGGCGGTGCCCGAACACACCTGCCACGGGCCGGTGTCCAGGTCCCCGCCGCCGGGCAGCGCGTCGGGCGCGCCGTCGATGCCGACCGGTGCTCCGTGCGGTGTGTCGCGCAGCGACGCGGAACCGACCGTGACCACCTTCATGTCGGCGCCCATCAGCAGCCGCGCGGAGGAGTAGTTCCGCACCGGCCGCAGCCGGCCGTCCAGATAGAGATAGCGGGAGCCGGTCTCCTTGTTGACCACCAGGGTCCCGGTCGCCTGCCAGGAGTCCTTGGTGCCCGGCTTGAGCAGACCGAGGACGAACGCCCCGGCCGAGATCAGCACGGCGATCACCACACCGATGACCACCCCCCGGTTGGTCCGGCCCTGCGGGCTCTCCGGGGCGTCCGGGTCCGCCCGCAGCATGCTTGAGGTCAGCCGCCCCATGACGAACATGTGCGCCTGGACCTGATCGCGTTTGGACTGCATGACAGCGTTATCCCTTTCGGATCAGCCGTTTTCGAATCAGCCGTTGAGGGAGCGCAGCGCGCCGTACACACCGAGCACCCACAGGCTGAGCGGCAGCAGGCTGATCGCCATGGCCGAGTGGAGGATCTCGCCGATCCGCCCCCAGTACGGCACGAGCCGCCGTCCGGGCACGGTCCAGGAGGCGATGGCGAGACCCGCCGTGGCCGCCAGCAGACCCGCCGCGCTCACCAGCCGCATCCCCGGCGAGGACTGCGGAACGGCGACGACGACCAGCGCCAGCAGACCCGCCACGCCCGGAACCACCAGCGACAGCCGCTGCCAGACGTTCCCCAGGCCCCGCGCGTGCAGCAGGAGCAGCAGGGACAGCACCACGGCCATGATCGTCTCGGGCAGGTCGTCCTCCCGGGCCAGCACCGCCAGACAGGCCCCGGTGACCACGCCCACCGCCCCGTACAGCGAGGTCATCCAGCCGTCGGCGAGCACGGCACGGGAGGCCACCGTGGCGGTGGGGTGCGGCTCGATGCCCTCCTGCAACTGCTGGGCGTTGGTGGGCAGCGGCGGCATCCGCATCCCCGACATCCGGAACGACAGGGTCGGGACGAACGCCCCGAGGACCACGGCCGCGACCGCGAGGATCCCGGCGACATGCACCGGCGGCAGATCCGCCGCGAGCATCAGCACCGCCGCCAGCGCCCCGAACACACAGACCACGGTGAGACCGAGGAACAGCGCCGCGTACGAGGCCACGACCGCCAGCGCGAGCACCGCGCCGCCCGCCCCGGCCGCGGTCGCCGCGAGCAGCCGCGAGCCCAGCACCTCGTACAGCTCCGGGCCCTTCAGCTCCCCGCCCGGCAGCAGCCAGCCGGCCAGCGCCAGATACGGCCCCACCATGAAGCCGAGCGCGGCGCCGGCGCCCGCGTCGCCGACCGCCCGGCTCGCCGCGCCGGCGCCCGCGAGCAGCAGCAGCCCGGCCGCCGTGGCGAACACCGCGCGGGGTGCGGCGGGGCCGCCCGGCAGCGCGACCAGCAGGATGCCGGCCGCGAGCACCGCGAGAGCCGTCCCGAGCAGCAGCCACCGGCTCGCCCGGGGGCTCCAGCCGTAGGGCCGCTCCCGCATGGTGGTGGCGATGCCGTCCACCAGGTCGTCCAGGTGCACCTCGGGCAGCGCCTCGGCACGGGGCCGCAGGAAGAGCGTCTCGCCGTCCCTGAGGTCGTACGAGTCCAGGGTGCGTTCCTCGTCCAGCGGCTCGCCGCCGAGCCGCTGGAGCACCCAGCCGCCGTGGTCGATCCCGGCCTCTTCGAGGTCGTCGCCGCCGTAGCCGAGGACCGCGGGCAGCAGATCCGCGACGGGCACGTCGGCGGGCACGGCCAGATCCATGGTCTTGGCCGGGGCTCGTACCGTGAGTCGGCACAGCTCCGCCATCTGTGTGTCAGTCATCGGGCTTGCTCACGCTTCTCTGAAGGTGCTTTCCGTGTCCTGGACCGGAACGCCGAATGACATTCCGTCAAATACCGCGCCCGGCCGGTTCTCTGGCGAATTCGCCGTGCAGGACCGGTCGTTGGCGGCCGATGTGACGATCGTAGTATCAGGTGCACCGTGGGGCCGCAGCCGCCACCGGGACAGCGTCGCCGGTGCGGGCCGACCCGCCGCAAGCCCCCTCAAGCCGCCGTAAGTCCCCCGAAGGAGAAGCTCCTTGAGTGTGGTCCTGTTCCGCCGCCCGGCCCGGCGCCGAGGCCCGGAGATGCCCGACGGGGAGCTGAACCTCCAGGAGCCGCCCGCGCTCCCCGAGGTGGTGCCCGACTCCTCCGCCGTGTGGACGTACCTCCCCATGGCGATGATGTCCGTGTCCATGATGTTCATGTTCATGCGACCCGGAATGACCCGCGGCAGCGGCGGATTCATCTATCTCGCCCTCGGTGTGATGGTGGTCGCGGCCGCGGCGATGATCGTCGGCCAGGCCATGCGCCGCAGTAGCGAACGCAAACAGCGGCTCAAGGGCGAACGGCGCGACTACCTGCGCTATCTCGGCCAGATCCGGCGCAAGGTGCGCGGCGCCGTCGTCGACCAGCAGCGCGCGCTGGCCTGGCGGCACCCCGAACCCGCCGCCCTCTGGTCGATGGTCGGCACCACCCGGCTGTGGGAACGCCGCCCGCGCGACGAGGACTTCGGCGAGGTCCGGGTCGCCGTCGGCGAACAGAAGCTCGGCCTGAAGCTCACCCCGACGTCCACCAGCCCCGTCGAGGACCTGGAACCGCTCGCCGCACACGCCCTGCGCAGCTTCATCCGCGCCTACGCGACCGTGCCAGGCCAGCCCATCGCGATCTATCTGCGGGCCTGGGCCCGGGTGCTGTTCCGGGGCGACGAGGAGCGGATCCGGGCCGTGGCCCGCGCGATCCTCGCCCAACTGGCCACCTTCCACTCGCCGGACGACCTGTGGATCGCGCTGTGCGTGTCCGACGAACG
Source organism: Streptomyces sp. NPDC002680 (assembly GCF_042889145.1). Classification (NCBI taxonomy): domain Bacteria; kingdom Bacillati; phylum Actinomycetota; class Actinomycetes; order Kitasatosporales; family Streptomycetaceae; genus Streptomyces; species Streptomyces sp. NPDC002680. The sequence goes on along the minus strand of NZ_JBIAQP010000011.1, from coordinate 164,822 downwards.
CCGCGCGGACTGGGAGTGGACCAAGTGGCTCCCGCACGCCCTGCATCCGCACGAGACCGACGGCGCCGGACCCGCCCGGATGACGTTCTCGGCCTTCGGCGAGCTGATGGACTCGCTCGGCGCCGAGTTCGAGGAGCGGCCCCAGTTCGACCCGGACGCCCTGCCCGGCCGGGAGGAGCCGTTCACCGTGATCGTCGTGGACGGCGTCACCGTACCGACCGGACACCGGCTGGAGGGACCCGGCTTCCGCAACACCGTCGTCCTGGACCTGTCCGGCGCGCTCGCCTGGCGGCCCGGCCGGGTCACGCTCCGCTTCGACGTCACCGACGACGCCTTCGGGCTGGTGCGCACCGACCGGGACCGCAAGGAGCAGACCACCGTCCTGGGCCGCCCCGACGGCCTCGGTGTGGTCGGCGTGACGGGCCTGGCCCGCCGGATCGCCCCCTACCGCATGGGCCTGGGCACCGGCGTGGACGCCGCGGAACCGCTGGCCACGAACGTCGAACTGACCACCCTGCTCGGCATCCCCGACCTGCACCGCCACGAACCCGCCAGGCTCTGGCAGCAGCACACCGGAGCCGCCAGGCTGCGGGTGCCCATCGCCGTCGGCGTGGACGGCCGGCCGGTGGAGTTGGACATCAAGGAGTCCGCGCAGGGCGGCACCGGACCGCACGGCATGCTCATCGGCGCCACCGGCTCCGGCAAGAGCGAACTGCTGCGCACCCTGGTCCTGTCCCTCGCCCTCACCAACTCCTCGGAGACGCTGAACTTCGTCCTCGTCGACTTCAAGGGCGGCGCGACCTTCCTCGGTCTCGACGAACTCCCGCACACCTCCGCCGTGATCACCAACCTCGCCGGTGAGGCCGCGCTGGTCTCCCGTATGCAGGACGCCCTGCACGGCGAGTTGATGCGCCGTCAGGAACTGCTGCGGGCCGCGGGCAACTACACCTCGGCGCTCGACTACGAGAAGGCGCGCACCTCCGGAGTGCCGCTGCAGCCGCTGCCCAGCCTGTTCGTGGTCGTCGACGAGTTCAGCGAACTGCTCGCCGCGCACCGCGAGTTCATGGAGCTGTTCGTGATGATCGGCCGCCTCGGCCGCTCCCTCGGCGTCCACCTCCTGCTCGCCTCGCAGCGCCTCGACGAGGGCCGCATGCACGCGCTGGAGAGCCACCTGTCCTACCGGGTCGGTCTGCGGACGTTCTCCGCGATGGAGAGCCGAGGAGTCCTCGGAGTCCCCGACGCCTACCAGTTGCCGCCGCAGCCCGGCAGCGGCTTCCTCAAGTCCGGGGTGGAGGAGCTGACCCGCTTCCGCGCCGCGTACGTCTCCGGCGCGTACGAGAAGCGGGGCGGCGGCGCCCATCAGGTACGGGTGGCCAGCCAGACCGTGCCGTGGACCACGAGCCATGTCGTGCCCCGGCAACTGCCCGCCCCCGACCCGACCGCCGAGACGGAGGAGAGCGGCGACACGCTGCTGTCCGTGGCCGTGGAACGGCTGCGCGACGCGGGCCCGCCGGCCCACCAGGTGTGGCTTCCCCCGCTGGATCTGCCGGCCACCCTCGACCAGGTGCTGCCGCCGCTCACCCCGGACCCCGAACTGGGCCTCACGGCGGTCGACTGGGCGGGCCGAGGACGCCTGACCATCCCCATCGGCATCGTCGACAAGCCCTTCGAGCAGCTGCGCGACCTGCTCACCCTCGACCTGTCCGGCGCGGGCGGCCACATCGCGATCGCGGGCGGTCCGCAGAGCGGCAAGTCCACGATGGTCCGCACGATCCTGACCTCGCTCGCGCTCACCCACACCCCGCGCGAAGTGCAGTTCTACTGCCTCGACTTCGGCGGCGGAACCCTGGCGGGCCTCGCCGGACTGCCCCACATGAGTGGCGTAGCGGCCCGCCTGGACACCGAGCGGGTGAGCCGGACAGTCGCCGAGGTCACGTCATTGCTGGCGGCCCGGGAACGCTTCTTCCTCGCCGAGGGCATCGACTCCATGGCGACGTTCCGGCGCCGCCGGGCCGCCGGGGAGTTCCCCGACGAGCAGCACGGTGACGTGTTCCTGGTGATCGACGGCTGGTCCACGGTGCGCCAGGACTTCGACAAGTACATTCAGACCTTCGGCGCGATCGCGGCGCGCGGCCTCAACTACGGCATCCACCTGATCGTCACCACCGCCCGCTGGGTGGAACTGACCTCGGCGGTCCGAGACCAGGCGGCCACCCACCTCGAACTGAGGATGGGCGACCCGATGGACTCCGAGATCGACATGCGGCGCGCCAAGAGCGTGCCCCGGATGCCCGGCCGTGGCCTGACCCGGGACACCAAGCTCCACTACCTCACCGCGCTGCCCCGGATCGACGGGGTGGAGTCGGCGGAGGACCTCACGGACGGGGTCGCGGAGTTGGTGGCGGCGGTGCGGGAGAGCTGGTTCGGCCCGGCAGCCCCGGCGGTCCGCATGCTGCCCACGCACCTGCCGGTCGCAGACCTCCCCGCACCCGAAGCACCGGCGGGCGGCGGATTCCGCATGGCGATAGGCCTGGAGGAGCAGGAACTCTCCACGGTGTGGCACGACTTCACGGAAACCCCGCACCTGATAGTCGTAGGCGACACAGAAAGCGGCAAAACCAACATGTTGCGCATGGCGGCCAAGGCGGTAATGGACCGCTACTCGCCGGCCGAGGCCCGCATCATGGTCGTCGACTACCGACGCGAGTTGGTGGAGGCAGTCCCGGACGAGTACCGCCTGGGCCACGCCGTCTCCATCGACGCCCTCAAGGACCTGGTCGCGGGCGCGGCCCGAGCGGTCGCCTCCCGCCTCCCCGGCCAGGAGATCACCCCGTCCCGGATGCGACGGGCCGACTGGTGGAACGGCCCCCGCCTGTTCATCCTGGTCGACGACTACGACATGGTCGGCACGGGCCCCATGAACGCCCCCTTCGACCCCCTCCTGGGCCACCTGGCCCTCGGCTGGGAGGTCGGCGTCCACGTGATCCTCGCCCGCTCGGCGGCAGGCGCCAGCCGAGGAATGGGCGAAAGCCTGGTCCGCCGCATGCAGGAGGTGAACACCCCGCTGATCCTGCTCTCCTGCCCCCCGTCGGAGGGCTTCATCACGGGCTCCCTGAAGGGCCGCAACCTCCCCCCGGGCAGGGGCACACGGGTGACACGCCGCAACTCGACACAGGTGCAGACTGCGGTGCTGGGGGACGCGGAAGAGTAGCCAGGGGGAGCGGATCTCTGGGGCGGCCCTCGTCGAGGGCCGCCCCTTGCCGCCCACAACCGACGACGCGGCGACCGTTCCGGTCACGGCCCCTGTCCCGAAGGGGCCCGAGGGCTGCCACGGGGCGGGTTGCGGGCGTGGCCCTCGCGGAGGGTCGCGAGCGCAGGTCAGACGCGGCCGGACCACTACGGCGGACGACACCCACCCCGGTGCCTTCCCGGGACTCGGGCACGGCATGGGCGGTCCACGCAACTCCCGGTGACCGCGCGGCCCCGGTCCGGCGGGGCCGAAGGGCGCGGTGATCCGGCCGGTGGGGACGGTGACGACCGCCCCCGTCCGGCGGGGCCGAAGGGCGCGGTGATCCGGCCGGTGGGGACGGTGACGACCGCCCCCGTCCGGCGGGGGCCGAAATCCTGGGCGGGGCCTGCGTCCGTGGAGCGACCACCGCCAGGGTGGCTGCCAGCAGCGCCCCCGTTCCCCGGCCGCCCCTGTCCGGCGGGGCCGAAGGGCGCGGTGATCCGGCCGACGGGGGCTATGACGACCGCCCCGTCCGGCCGGGGCCCAAGGCCTCAGCGGGTCAGTCGGCCGGGCGCCGGTCCCGCCTCCGTGGGACGACCACCGCCAGGGTGGCTGCCAGTAGAACCCCTGTCCCCGCCGCCCCCGTCCGACGGGCCTGAAGGCTTGGGCGGGTCAGCCAGCGGGCCGCCGGCCCCGGGCCTGCCTCCGTGGAGCGATCACCGCCTGGGTGGCTGCCAGCAGCGCCCCCGTTCCCGCCGCCCCCGTCTGACGGGGCCGAAGGCTTGGGTGGGTCAGCCGGCGGGCCATCGGCCCGGGCCCGCCCCCGCGGGACGACCACCGCCAGGGTGGCCGTCAGTGGTGGCGCCCCCGCTCCCGCCGCCTCCACCCACCGGGAACCGAAGGCCTCAGCAGGTCAGCCCGCCGGGCGCCAGCCCCGGGCCCGCCCCCGCGGAACGATCACCGCCAAGGCCGCCACCAGCAGCAGTACCCCCGCTCCCGCCGCCGCCACGACCAGCGCCCGTCGGCGTGGCTCGGCCGACACCGCCGCCGGGACCACGGCCTTTGCGGGCCGGGGTGTCGCGCCCGGCGTCTCCGCCAGTACGGCCGTGAGCGCCGCGTACGGGTCCAGGCGGGGCGGTGCGGCCGGGTACGCGGCCTCCGTCAGTTGGCGGGAGACCTGCGTCGCCGACATCTCCGGGTGGCGTGATCGCACCAGCGCCGCCGCCCCCGCAGTGTGTGCGGCGGCGAGCGAGGCGCCTGAGCCGATGAAGTGTCCGTCCCCCCGGGGCCCGATGCCGACCACGGCGTCGCCGGGGGCGGCGAGGTCCGCGCCGGAGATCGACGGCGCGTTGTCCGGACGGCCGCCGTCGGGGCCGTAGTCGGTCACGGCCAGTACGCCGGGTGCCGCGGCGGGCCAGTACCAGGGCTCCGGGGCCACCAGGTCCCCCGTGGCCGAGTCCTTGGGCAGCGCGTCGGGGGCGAGCGGCGCGACGACCAGGGCGTCCTTGCCGCTCGCGTACGCGACCGCGCTCGTCAGCTCCGACTTGCCGCCCGCGAGCGCCACCCCGACGTAGACGACCGAGGCACCGGCGTCCGCGGCCTCCCGTATCCCCGCGGCGACCCGGGCCACCGAGGCGTTGCCGCGCTCGTCCGTGCCCCGTACGGCCAGGATCCGGGCCCGCGGCGCCAGCCCGGCGGCGCCCCCGTCCGCCGTACCCGCCGCCGCGATCAGACCCGCCGCGAACGTACCGTGCCCCACACAGTCCACGCCCGCGCCCCCGAGCGCGGTCACCCGCCCGGACAGCCCGGGGACGCCCGTACCCACCCCGGTGTCCACCACCGCGACCGTGACCCCCGCGCCCTGGGAGAGCGTCAGGGACCGGGTGTTCCCCAGCGCCGCCAGCGCCCAGGGCTGCCCACTGGCATGTTCGGCGGAAGCCGCGACGCAGGGCTCGTCCGCCCCCAGCACGGACCGTACGGCGGGCAGCCCCACGGAGTCGGCGGCCGCGGGAACGGCGGCCGACGAGGCCACGAGCAGGGCGGCGGCAACCGTCGGCCCACGGAAGCGCTGAGTACGAGCAGCACGCATGGCGCGATCCTAGGTGCCGGAGCTGACGGCGAGGCGGACGGGGTCACGACGTGAACTCCCTTGACGCTCCTGGAAGATGGCGGCCCCGGTCCCGTAGCCTGCACGCGTGCGCACGTCCGTACGACCGTACCCGGAAGGGAGACGCGCGGCGGCGGCACCACAACGAGGAGGATCGACGCGTGTCACGGCAGTTGCTCAGGGTCAGCTCGGACCAACCGGACAGCTTCCGGACGATCGGTGAGGCCCTGGAGAAGGCACGCACCGGAGCGGTGATCCGGGTCCAGCCCGGTCGCTACGCCGAGAACCTGACCGTCCGGACCCGCGTCACCATCGTCGCCGACGGCGAGCCGGGCAGCGTCGAGATCTGCCCGCGCCGGGGCACCGCGGTCGTCCTCGTCGCCGACGCGGTCATGCTCACCGACCTGACCCTGCGCGGCGGCAGCGAGGACCTCCCGGTGGTCGACGCACCGCGCGGCCAGGTCGCCATGGACGGCTGCACGGTCGTCGGCTCGGGCTGGACCGCCGTACTGGCCCGCGAATCCGGCTCCCTGGCCATGCGCGACTGCCGGATCAGCAACCCCAAGGGCGCCGGAGTCGTGGACGCCGCGTCCACCGGCAGCATCGTCGAGGGCTGCCTCATCGAGAACACCGGCACGTCCTCCGTCGTCATCGGCGAGGACGCCCGTACGACCGTGCGCGATTGCCGGCTGCGGGACGCCCGCGCCAACGGCGTCCTGGCCAGCGGCACCGCACAGGGCCTGGTCGAGGACTGCGACATCTCCGCCACCGACAAGCCCGCCATCGCCCTGGAGGGCAGCAGCTCCACCCGGATCACCCGCACCACGGTCCACGACACCTCGGTCGGCGTCTACATCACCAGCAGCTCCCGCCCGGTCCTGGAGCAGGTCGCCGTCCTCGACACCTCCGGCCCCGGCATCATGCTCGCCGACAACGCCGACCCCGAACTGCTGCGCTGCCGCACCGCACGCACCAAGGGCAGCGGCCTCGCCGTCACCGAACGCTCCCGGGGCACCTTCAGGGACTGCGAGTTCGACAACGCCGCCGCGCCCGCGATCCGCGTGATCGGATCCAGCGCCCCCACCCTCATCGGCACGGCCGTACGCGACTGCGCCGACAAGAACTGCGCCGTCCTGCTGGAGGACGAGTCGTCGCCGGAGTTCGACGGACTGGTCGTCTCGGACGCCGCCGCCGTCGGCATCCGTATCCGTACCGGCGCCAACCCACTGGTGTTCCGCGCCCGGATCAGCGACCCCGGCGGCCACGGCATCGAGGTCGTCGAGGACGGGCGCGGGCGCCTGGAGAACTGCGAGATCGACCGCGCGGGCGGCGCCGCACTCCGCATCGCCTCCGGCGGCAGACCCGAAGTCCGCGACACGGTCATGCGCGAGGCCACCGACAACACCGTCTCCGTCGGCCCGGAGGGCAACGGCACCCTCCGGGACTGCCGGATGGAGTCCGGCAGGGCCTCCGGCGTCGTCGTCGAGAAGGACGGCCAACTGTCCCTGCTGCGCACCCACGTCATGGACTGCGGCGCACACGGCGTACTGGTGTCCAACGGCGCCCGGGCCACCCTCACCGGCTCCCAGATCACCGGCAGCGTCGGCGACGGCATCCGCGTCGACAGCTCCGAGCCGGTCACCGTGACCGGCTGCACCGTACGCGACAACCGCGGCGCGGGCCTCAAGCAGTCCCGCGCGAGCGAGCGGCTCACCGTCGAGGACCTGAACAGCGCGGGCAACGCGGCACCGGACGCCTGGGGCGACACAATCGCCCCCGACGCGGCGTCGGCCTCGGCGAACGGCGAGAAGGGCGGCAAGACCCCCGAAGGCCCGCTGGCCGAACTGGAGTCCCTGGTCGGCCTCGCCGACGTCAAGCACCAGGTACGGACCCTCGTCAACGTCAACCAGCTCGCCCAGCGCCGCGCCCAACTCGGCATGCCCGTCCCGCCGATGAGCCGCCACCTGGTCTTCTCGGGCCCGCCCGGCACCGGCAAGACCACCGTGGCCCGCCTCTACGGCGGCATCCTCGCCGAACTGGGCGTGCTGCGCTCCGGACACCTCGTCGAGGTCTCCCGCGCCGACCTCGTCGCCCAGGTCATCGGCGGTACGGCGATCAAGACCATGGAGGCGTTCAACGACGCCCTCGGCGGGGTGCTGTTCGTCGACGAGGCGTACACCCTGCTGTCCGACGGCAAGGGCTCCGGCGTCGACTTCGGCCGGGAGGCGGTCGACACGCTGCTGAAGCTGATGGAGGACCACAGGGACGAGGTCGTGGTCATAGCCGCCGGCTACACGGACGAAATGGGCGCGTTCCTCAGCTCCAACCCGGGCCTGGCCTCCCGCTTCACCCGGACCGTGGAGTTCGCCAACTACTCGGTCGAGGAACTGGTCACCATCACCGAGAACATGTGCGCGGGCCACCGCTACGAACTGGACCCCAGCACCCTGGACGCGCTCGCCCGGCACTACGAACGCATGCCGCGTGACGCCACGTTCGGCAACGGCCGCGCCGCCCGCAAGGTGTTCGAGGAGATGATCGACCGCCAGGCGCACCGCCTCAGCACCATGCCCAACCCGGCCGAGAGCGACCTGACCCTGCTGCTGCCCGAGGACGTCGCCGACGACTCCGCCGCCAAGGCCGACGGCGGCCCCGGCGCCGAGGAACTCCTCGCCGACCTGCACGCCATGGTCGGCCTGACCGCCGTCAAGAACGAGGTGACGGCCCTGGTCAACCTGCTGACGGCCACCCGCCAACGCCAGGCGGCAGGCCTCCCGACCCCCAAGATCAGCCAGCACCTGATCTTCTCCGGCCCGCCCGGCACCGGCAAGACCACCGTCGCCCGCCTCTACGCGGACCTGCTGCGCTCCCTCGGCGTCCTGCCCAAGGGCCAGCTCGTCGAGGTCGCCCGCGCCGACCTGGTGGGCCGCTACGTGGGCCACACGGCGCAGCTCACCAAGGACGCGTTCGAACAGGCGATGGGCGGCGTGCTGTTCATCGACGAGGCGTACACGCTCACGCCCGAGGGCGCGGGCTCCGACTTCGGCCGGGAGGCGGTCGACACCCTCCTGAAGCTGATGGAGGACCACAGGGACGAGGTCGTGGTCATAGCCGCCGGCTACACCCACGAAATGGCCCGCTTCCTGGCCTCGAACCCGGGCCTGGCCTCCCGCTTCTCCCGAACGGTGCACTTCGAGAACTACACCACGGACGAACTCCTCGACATCCTCGCCCGCACCGCCACCGGCTACGGCTACGACTGCACCCCCGAAGCCCTCACCGACCTCCGCACCTACGTGGACGCCCTGCCCCGCGACCGCTCCTTCGGCAACGCCCGCACGGCCCGCCAGATCCTGGAAACGATGATGACCCGCCAGGCCGGCCGCATAGGCGCCCTCCCGGCCCCCGGCCTGGACGACCTCCGCATGCTCCTCCCGGAGGACCTCCCCCGCTGACCGAGGCGCCCGGAGACAGCGAAAAGCCCGCCGCGAGAGATCTTGTGGCGGGCTGGAATGAGTCTGCGAGCTTCTGACCTGTGCGGATGAGCGGAGCCGTGGGACTGGCGGGCGAATTTCCAACGTTCTCGGGAAGCAGAGGCCGTACTGGCCCTCATGGTGAGGGCGCCCACCGAGACAACCAGGTTTCCGCAGGCTGCGCCCGCAGGGCATCACTCACTGCGGTTCATGCGCTGCACGAAATCGGCGCGGGCGAGCCCCGGCCATAGGCGAGTCCTGGAGAGAGTTCACTGCTGAGTGTTGGCGGTCGCGGGCGTCGGCCGCGGCTGCCGTCTGCGTGGCGACTCAACAGGTTTGCGCATCTGCCCCCGCTGCGCACCCACACCTCCCGGCGCACGTGCTCGACCGACCTTCCGCCCGCACCGCGTGCCCTCCCCTGACCGTCCACGACACCTGTTCTGCAGCGCACCGAAGGCCCGCATCGACTGCCCGCCGGGCCTGATCCAGGGGATCCACAGAACTCCGCCTCCGGCCACCGTCGTTCAGTCGGCGATGGCGACCCCGTATCCGCGTGCGAGGGTGTCGAGGTCGTGGTCGTAGCCCTGGCCGACGGCACGCATACGCCAGACCGGGCCCCTGCGGTAGATCTCCGCGAGCAGCATGGTGCGTTCGGTGGTGGCAGCGTCCAGGGTGGCCCGGGCGAGAGGTGCCCCGCTGTCGCCGGGGGCGGCGCCGATCTGGATCGCGCCGACCGTTCCGAAGGTGACGATGCCGTCGATGGCCGCGGCGACGACGACCTTGCGGGTCGCGGGCGGCAGAGATGCCAGGTCGAGGGCGATGGTCTGTTCGGCGGGGCCGCCGGTCAGTAGCCGTACCGTCCCCGCGGGGCTCTCCGGAGCTCCGTAGAAGATGAAGTCCTCGTCGAAGGTGACCTGTTCGTCCTCGTCGAGGATGAAGGCGACGACATCGATCTCGCAGTCGGACCGCGGGGCCCAGCCGACGGTGACATGCCACTCCGGCGCGGGTCTGCCGTGCGGCATGGGCAGGTCGATGACGCCGCCCCTCGGCATCACGTGCGGCTCCCAGGGGCGGGGAGGAGCCGACACGCCCTGGTCCGTGGCGGTCGGAGCGGTGAGCCAGTGGAGGTCGTGCACGGGGAGCCCAAGGGCGGTGATGCGACCCATGCGCCGGTCACCCTCCCCTCCCGGTAGGAGCACGACGTCGGTGACACTGGCGGACAGATTGACCGCCGCGGACCCGCCGAGCTCGACGACACGGGTACGAGCCGCCGCGGCATCGGCATGTGCACCACCGAGCACCAGCACGCGACGCACCGCCAGTGGCTTGGCCAAGGTGCGGGTTGAGGGCTCCGGTTGGCGCGGAGTGGGTACGGACACGCCAGGGGCGCTCGTGGGAAGGGCCGCTGTTTCAGGGACAGGGGTGCCAGAACTTGTGGCGGACACCGGCTCCATGGGCCCGACGACTGGTTCTGCTTCGGGCTCAGCCACCGGGGCGATCTTGACGGTTGTCGCCTCATGCGCTGTCCCCGGCTCTACGGCGGCCAGCAGCCCCAGGAAGGTGAGCTCGTCGATGACCGGCACGCCTTCGGCCAGTGCCCGTCGGGCCTTTGCCGAACCGGACGCCGGTTCGTTGGTGACCAGCACGCTGGTGTGCCGGCTGACGGAGGTCACCATGTTCAGTCCGGCGGCAACCGCCCGCCCGACCAGCTCCGCCCGGGCATGGGCGGTCTCCCCGGTGATCGCGACCTTCATCCCTTGCCGGAGCGGCCCGTCGGGAGTCAGCCGTCCCGGATTGCGGTAGGCGCAGGGCGTCTTCGGCGGCTTCGGGGTGAACTGCGATTCCGCCCGTGGCGGGCAGCTCACCAGCGGCAGGGGCAGGTCGAGCCGCGCTGCCTCGCGCAGGGTCGCTCGCAGGATTCCGGCGAGCACCCGGGTGTCGTCCAGTGCATCGTGCGCACGCTGCTGGGGGACGCCGTAGTGGGCGGCGAGGGTGCCGAGCTTCATGTCGTCCGTCGGCGGATCCACTTGCCGATTCAGAGCCAGGGTGCACAGCCGCTGCGACACCGGCAGCCACAGCCGCGCACGGGCGAACTCGCTGGCCAGGAAGTCGTAGTCGAACTGGGCGTTGTGGGCGACGAGGATCCGGTCCTGGAGCATCGCGCCGATCCGCCCGGCGACCTGGTCGAAGGTCGGCGCGTCCCGCAGCCGCTCGACGGTCAGCCCGTGCACGTGCACCGGCCCCGGATCGCACCCCGGATTGAGCAGTGTCGAGAACTCACCGGTCTGCTCACCGTCCGGACCGATCGTGATCACCGCGACGGACAGCACCCGGTCCCGCCGGGCCATGAGCCCCGAGGTCTCCACATCGACCAGGGCCCAGTCGTAGGCGTAGTCGCCCGTGGCGGGCACGTCCAAGAAGGATGAGGCGAGACTCATGGCGCCAAGGATGATCCGACATAAGAGCCCCCTTCAACCTGAATGCCGATTTGCCCCCTCTGGAAGGCCGCGGCGAGGCGGTCGTCTCGGTAGCGCACCACGACTCCTTGAGGTATTTAGGTACTATGGCCATGGAGGTGTTGACGATGACGACGGCCGCGAAGTCGGTACGCCAGTCCCCGCTGAAGGTGGACCCGGCGACGGACAAATTGATCAGCCAGGGCGCTCATTTCCTCGGGTTGACGAAGAAAGACCTGGTGGCCGAGGCGGTCCGGGTATATCTGGAGCAGCGCCGTGAGGATTTGCGGTCCGGGATGGTGGAGGCGCTCAGTGTGCTGGACGGCTCGCTGAAATCGGATGTGATGCTGCTGACCGGGCTGACCGCGGAGGAGATCGACGCGGTCGGGGGAATCGAGGAATGAGCGGACCCGGCCCGCTGCGCCCGGCCCGCCCGACGCTCCGCTGCCTGCGTGAGGATCTGGGCCTCGCGGTGCCACCGGTCACGGCACCGCTGGACGAGATCGACCACCCGGTACTGGCCAAGGCGTCCGAGCAGTTCGCGGACGAGGACGGCAAGCACGAACGCATCCGGTCCGTGGACGACCAGGTGCTGTTCAAGGTCAAGGTGCAGCGCTGGCGCGGCGCGGTATGGCTGGACGCCGACCTGCCGTGGCTGGTCGCGGCGGGCCGACGCGAGGACGGCTCGGGCGATGACTTCTATGCGGCCCTGGAAGCAGACGGTCGCGCCGCCCGGGCTCGCTACAACGCGGAACATTCCGATGGACTGAAGACCGCGACGTACACCGCTCGCCTCCTGCCCGCACGCGAGGACCATGTCCGGTACCGCGCCGAGGCTGGTGTCCGCTTCGTGCGCCGTCTGCGGGCGACTCTGCTGGACCTGGCGCACGCCACGCTGCGCGACGGCCGTGAGCACACGCGCGAGTTCGACACCTTCACCCTTGGCCTCCAGGTGCGTGCGGACGACGGCCACGAGACCTACCTCGCCCTCCGGATCACCGGCTCCGTACCGCCGAACCTGACCGTGCTGATCCTGCGCAACGTCCCCGGCTGCGAGGCTGACGGCTGGTATCCGGAGTACGCCCTGCCCGAGCGGGACCTGCTCCCGGCCGAACAGGCTTGGTCCAACCTCATGGATCCACGCGCGGCCGCCCAGGTGCTGGACGAGGAGCGGTAGGACAGTCGAGGCGCTTGCCCTCGCGGTGATGTGCATCCGGACAAGAAAGAACCCCTCGCGCGTTTCCGCGGGGGGAGAGGGTGTGTGCGCCCCCGGCAGGACTCGAACCTGCGGCCAAGCGCTTAGAAGGCGCCTGCTCTATCCACTGAGCTACGGGGGCCGGGTGTGGTGGCCTCGGTCGCGGGTGGGCCCGGGTGCGGGCTGGTCCTTGACGTTGCCGGGGACAAGGATAGGGCTCCCGGGTCCTTGTCCTGGTTGCTTCGCCTCCGTGGCTCAATGTGGAGGTTCAGTGAAGCGGTCCTGATAATCGCAGGCAGGTACGAATCGTGCACCGATTTTGGCGTCCCGCGCATCGGGTGTTGTGCACTCGTTATGCCTGGACTATGCCTACGTCCCAGTCATCCCTTCCGTCCCTTGTGTTCCGTCGGCGCGCAGACATGCCCATATGCTTCAGAATTCCCCTAAAATTGGGCATTCTTCGCATGTGGTGACCTTGGACGTACGGCCTCAGCTGCTCGACGCACTCTCCGCCCTTCGCGACCGTGTCGCCGCCGCACGCTTCCCGCTGCCCCTGGCGGGGGCTCCACGCGCGCGTGCCAACCGCGACGAACTGCTCGCGCAACTCGACGACTACTTGGTGCCCCGCCTAAGGGAACCTGAAGCGCCCTTGCTCGCCGTTGTGGGCGGGTCCACCGGGGCCGGGAAGTCGACCCTCGTCAACTCCCTTGTGGGACGCCGGGTCAGCGAGGCCGGCGTACTGCGGCCCACGACCCGGACACCGGTCCTGGTCTGCCATCCCGAGGACCATCACTGGTTCAGCGGCATGCGCGTACTGCCCGACCTCACGCGCGTGTGGGTGCCCCAACAGGAGCCGGGACGCGACCCCGACGACGATCTGCTGCTCCCCGGCGAGGACGGGTCCCGGGTGCTGCGCGTCGAGACCGCCGACAGCATGCCGCGCGGACTCGCCCTCCTCGACGCCCCCGACATCGACTCCCTGGTCGCCGACAACCGTGTCCTCGCCGCCGAACTGATCTGCGCCGCCGACATCTGGATCATGGTCACCACGGCCGCCCGGTACGCCGACGCCGTCCCCTGGCACCTCCTGCGCACCGCCAAGGACTACCAGGCCACCCTCGTCACCGTCCTCGACCGGGTGCCCCACCAGGTGGTGTCCGAGGTGTCCCGGCAGTACGGCGCCCTCCTCACCAAGTCCGGCCTCGGCGACGTCCCCCGCTTCACCGTGCCCGAACTGCCCGAATCCGCCGGGGGTGGTGGGCTGCTTCCGGCCACCGCGGTGGCACCGCTGCGCGCCTGGCTCACCCAGCAGGCGCAGGACCCGGCCAGCCGCCAACAGGCCATGGCCCGTACGGCGTACGGCGTCCTGGACTCCCTCAAGTCCCGCATGCCCGAACTGGCGGGCGCGGCCGCCGCGCAGTACTCGGCCGCCCTGCGGCTCACCGCGGCTGTCGACGGGGCCTACGACAGCGAGCACGCGCGCGTACGGGGGCGGTTGCAGGCCGGTGCCGTGCTCGCCGGGGACGCGCTGAAGCGGTGGCGCGCCTTCCCGCTCGACTGCACCGCGGGCGAACTCCTCGACGCCCTCGTGGAGAGCCTCTGCGCCCTCCTGCTCTGCTCCGTCACCGCCGCCGACGAACGCGTCGACGACGCCTGGCGCCGCGAACCCGCCGCGGGCGCCCCGGAACTGACGGCCCCCGACCCGTCCCAGGAGAGCGTCGAACACCGTATCGGGATGGCCGTACGACGGTGGCGGCGCGAGCTGGAGGAGTACGCCGAGGAGGAGCTGCGCGCCCTCGACCGCGGTGTCGCCCCGGACGTCGAGGCGGTCGCCGCGCTCGTCGCCACCGCGCTGCTGGGCGGCCGACGGGCCCGGTCCGCCGGTGAGGGCCTCGCCGAACGCATCGGCGCCCACGGCGCCCTGCGGCTGCGCGACCGCGGCGGACGGCTGCTCGCCGACCACCTGGACCGGGTCATGCACACCGAACGCGAGCGCCGCCTCGCCCCGCTCGACGCCCTCGACGTCCATCCGGAGCCCCAGGCCGAACTCATCGCCGCGCTGTCCGTACTGCAGAAGGAGAGGTGACCGCGGTGACCGCCGTCACTGACCACGACCACCACGACGCCTCGGGGACCGGGGCCACGGAGCCCACCGAACCGACCGACCCGCCGCCCTCGGCCGAGAACACGCCTCCACAGGAGGAGCTCTCCGACGGCGACCAGGCCGAGGAGCAGGAGCGGGAGCGGGAGCAGGAGAAGGCAGAGGAGCCGCAGGGCAAGGAGGAGGAGAAGAAGGAGGACGGTGACGGCGGGGCGCCCGAAAACGACACCCCCAGGGAGGCACCTTCCGCCCCCAGGGAACCCCGCACCGAAACCGAGCCCTCCGGCGCCTGGGACGACGGACTCATCGCCCGCCGCGTCTCCGAGACCGACCATCCCGCGCGCGAGACGGTCGTCGAGCCCCGGATCACCGCCACCCCCCAGCCCGTGATGCCCCTGGCGTACGACGGACAGCTGCGCTCCCGGCTCGACGCGCTCCGCGAACTCGTGGGGCTGTCCCGTACCCGCCTCGACAGCAGAACCCTCGCCGAGGCCGGCCGGGTCCTCGACGAGGCGGCGGCCCGGCGCAGGCTCTCCGGACAGCACACCGTCGTCGCCATCGCCGGCGCCACCGGCAGCGGCAAGTCCCAGCTGTTCAACACCCTCGCCGGAGTACCCATTTCGGAGACCGGGGTACGCCGCCCCACCACCGCCGCACCCATCGCGTGCAGCTGGAGCGACGGCGCCGCCACCCTCCTCGACCGCCTCGGCATCCCGGGACGGCTGCGCCGGCGCCCCCTGCAGAGCGCGGAGGCGGAGGCGCAGCTGCGCGGCCTCGTCCTCGTCGACCTGCCCGACCACGACTCGGCGGCAGTCCAGCACCGCGAACAGGTGGACCGCGTCCTGGCGCTCGTCGACGCGGTCATCTGGGTGGTCGACCCGGAGAAGTACGCGGACGCCGTGCTCCACGAGCGCTATCTGCGGCCCATGGCCGGGCACGCGGAGGTCATGTTCGTCGTCCTCAACCAGGTGGACCGCCTCCCCGGGGAAGCCGCCCACCAGGTCCTCGACGACCTGCGGCGCCTGCTCGACGACGACGGCATCGCCCTGGGGGAGTACGGCGAACCGGGCGCCACCGTCATGGCGCTGTCCGCGCTCACCGGGGACGGCATCGGCGAACTGCGCGAGGCGCTCGGGCAGTTCGTGGGCGAACGCGGGGCCGCGGCCCGCCGGATCTCGGCCGACCTCGACGCCGCCGCCTGGGAGCTGCGGCCCGTGTACGCCACCGGACGGCGCACCGGGCTGAGCGAACGGGCCCGGGACGAGTTCGCCGACCGGCTCGCCGACGCCGTGGGCGCCACCGCCGCAGGACAGGCCGCCGAACGCGCCTGGCTGCGCAACGCCAACCGGGCCTGCGGCACCCCGTGGCTGCGGCTGTGGCGCTGGTACCAGGACCGCCGGGAACCCTCCACGGGCCGCTTCGCGGTACGCGCGCAGCCGGACGAGGAGGCCACGGCCCGCCAGCGGGTCGAACAGGCGGTGCGTACGGTCGCGGAGCGGGCGTCGGCCGGGCTGCCCGCGCCGTGGGCGCTGGCGGTGCGCGAGGCGGCCGTACGCGGCTCCCAAGGCCTGCCGGAGGCGCTGGACGAGCTGGCGGCCCGGGCAGGGACGCCCTCGGGACGACCGCCCCGGCCCGGCTGGTGGCCGGTGGCCGTACTGGCGCAGGCATCCATGACGCTCCTTCAGATCGTCGGCGGGCTGTGGCTGATGGGCCAGATCGTCGGCGTCATGGCGCCGAACCTGGGCGTGCCGGTGCTGCTGATGTCGGTGGGCATCGTCGGCGGCCCGGGCGTGGAGTGGAGCTGCAAACTGGCGGCTCGCGGCCCTGCCCGCCGGTACGGCCTGGAGGCGGAACGCCGGCTGCGAGAAGCGGCGGCGGGCTGCGGCAGGGCCCGGGTCCTGGATCCGGTGGCGGCCGAACTGCTGCGGTACCGCGAGGTGCGGGAGCAGTACGGGCGGGTGACGGGGGCTCGGGCGGTGGTCGGGTGAGCATGGAAACCAGATGGAAACCAGCAGGTCAAACCAGGTGAACCCCGGAGGAGTGAGGCGAGGGAGGGAAGTGGATCACTCGGTCGGGTGACGGAGTTTTCCACAACCGGCCGGTAGTCCACAGCGCTCAGCGGGCTCGGCCCGGCGGATGCATTCTGGCTTCGCGGCGATCACGACGGACGCGATCGACGCGAGGCGGTGACCGGAGACGTAAGCGGTCGCCGTGCCGGAAGCAGCCGTACGGGACGGGCCCGTACGGGTATCCGCCCGGCGCGAGTGCGCCGGGACCGGGAGGGGTGGTCCGCATGAACGAGACGATGGTGTGCGTGGTGGGGAACGTGGCGACGCAGCCGGTCTACCGCGATCTGGCGTCGGGCGCGTCGGCGAGGTTCAGGGTCGCGGTGACCGCGCGCTACCTGGACCGCGAGAAGAACGCGTGGACGGACGGACACACCAACTTCTTCACGGTGTGGGCGAACCGGGCGCTCGCGACGAACGTCGGGGCGTCCCTGACGCTGGGCGAACCGGTCATCGTGCAGGGCCGGTTGAAGGTGCGCACGGAGGTGCGCGACGGGCAGACCTGGACGTCGGCGGAGATCGACGCCGTGGCGATCGGCCACGACCTCGCGCGGGGCACATCGGCGTTCCGGCGCTCGGCGGGCCCGCTCAAGGGCGAGGCAGGGGCGCCGTCCCGTCCGGAACCCAGCTGGGAGACGCCGGTGGCCGACGAGGACGGCGCGGGGGCAGGGGCTCAACAGCGGCGAGAACCGGCGGCGGTGACGTGACATCAGGCCGGGGTCGGTGTGGGCGCCGTCCGAACTGAGGCTTATCGGTGAACTGACCGGCACGCGGATGATCTTGGCGATAACGATTCCGAGTCGGATCGGTTATCCGATGACCGGACTGGGAAGTGCGGTCCGCCCACGTCCCTAGGATGCCGGGCATAGCTCAGGGGGCTCCTGATGCTGCTGGCGGGACCGCACCCCCCACGTCAACGAGCCCTGTTCGAAAGGGAATCCTGTGTTTTCTTCGTTCTCCGCGCTGTCCGGGCGCGGGCGAGCGGCGGCGGCTCGGCTCGCCGCCGTGACGATGGTGTCCGGTCTCGCCGTCACCGGTGCGCTGGTCGGCGCCGGTACGGCCGTCGCCGACGGGACTCCGCAGCAGCAGGGCGGGGCGACCGCCACCATAGGCGGGCTGAAGACGTACGGCGCGGCAGTGGTCCACGGGGACGACGGGGACGAGCAGATCTCCGCGGGCCTGTTCGAGATGTCCGTCGACAACGGCGGCATGCTGCAGACGTACTGCGTCGACCTGCACAACCCGACACAGAAGGACGCCAAGTACCAGGAGACCTCCTGGAGCGGCACATCTCTGGGCGGCAACAAGGACGCGGGCAGGATCCGCTGGATCCTGCAGAACTCCTACCCGCAGGTGAACGACCTCGCGGCGCTGGCCGACCGGGCGGGCGCGGCCGGCCTCACCGAGCAGGACGCGGCGGCGGGCACCCAGGTGGCCATCTGGCGCTACTCGGACGGCGCGGACGTGGACGCGGTGGACCCGGCGGCCGAGAAGCTCGCGGACTACCTGGAGAAGAGCGCGGAGAACCTCGCGGAACCGGAGGCCTCGCTGACCCTCGACCCGCCCGCGGTCTCCGGCCACCCCGGCGAGCGGCTCGGACCGGTCACAGTGCACACCGACGCGGACAGCGTCACGGTGATACCGCCCGCCGACGCCGCGACGAGCGGGGTCCGGGTCGTCGACCAGGACGGCAAGGCGGTCACGTCCGCGGTCGACGGCGGCCAGGTCTTCTTCGAGGTGCCCGAGGACGCGCTGGATGGTTCGGCCGCCCTGAGCATCCAGGCCTCGACCAGCGTGCCGGTCGGCCGTGCCTTCACCTCCGACAGCAGGAGCCAGACCCAGATCCTCGCCGGCTCCAGCGAGTCCACGGTCTCCGCCACGGCCACCGCGAACTGGGCGGCGACGGGTCCGGTCCCCGCGCTGTCCGCACGGAAGAACTGCGCCAAAAGCGGTGTGGACATCACGGCCGCCAACAAGGGCGACGAGGCGTTCACCTTCCAGCTGATGGGCTTCGAGCACACCATCGGGGCCGGGGAGTCGCGCACGGTGACGATCCCCCTGCAGGAGGACCAGCCGTACGACTTCACGATCCAGGGGCCGAACGGCTTCGAGCAGCGGTTCGCGGGCGTCCTCGACTGCGAGACCCAGGGCGCCGCGAGCGGCGACTCGGTCCAGACGCTCAGCGAACCCAGCCCGGCCCTGGCGGGCGACGACACCACCGCCGGGGGCGTCAACCTGGCCGAGACCGGCGGTTCCAGCGCGACGCCGATGATCGCGGGCATAGCGATCGTCCTGCTGGTGATCGGCGGCGGAGTGGTCCTCCTCGTAGGCAAGAAGGAGCCCCACGGAACAGGCCCCCGCGAGTGAACGCGAGCGACACCGCACCTTGACAACTCAACAGTGTGTGACCGCACGGTGACCCACTGACTCCAGCGGCCCCGGCCCGCCCTCCAGGCGCCCGGGGCCGCTGACGTACTCGTTTCCCCGCAAGGGTGGCCGTACGGCAAGATGGGGTGTAACCCACCACTGCCAGATTTCAAGCTGCCGGACGGTTTCTCTTGGCTGAGTTCATTTACACCATGCGCAAGACGCGTAAGGCACACGGCGACAAGGTCATCCTTGACGACGTGACGCTGAGCTTCCTGCCCGGCGCGAAGATCGGTGTGGTCGGCCCGAACGGTGCCGGTAAGTCCACCGTTCTCAAGATCATGGCGGGCCTGGAGCAGCCGTCGAACGGCGATGCCTTCCTGTCGCCCGGGTACACGGTCGGCATGCTCCTCCAGGAGCCGCCCCTCGACGAGTCCAAGACCGTCCTGCAGAACGTCCAGGACGGCGCCGCCGAGATCATGGGCAAGCTCAGGCGCTTCAACGAGGTCGCCGAACTCATGGCGACCGACTACTCGGACGCGCTCCTCGACGAGATGGGCAAGCTCCAGGAGGACCTGGACCACGCCAACGCGTGGGACCTGGACACCCAGCTGGAGCAGGCCATGGACGCCCTGGGCTGCCCGCCCGGCGACTGGCCCGTCACCAACCTCTCCGGTGGTGAGCGCCGCCGCGTGGCGCTGTGCAAGCTGCTCCTGGAGGCCCCCGACCTGCTGCTCCTCGACGAGCCCACCAACCACCTGGACGCCGAGTCCGTGCAGTGGCTGGAGCAGCACCTCGCCAAGTACCCCGGCACCGTCGTCGCCGTGACCCACGACAGGTACTTCCTGGACAACGTGGCCGGCTGGATCCTGGAGCTCGACCGCGGTCGCGCCATCGGCTACGAGGGCAACTACTCGACGTACCTGGAGAGCAAGGCCTCCCGTCTCAAGGTCGAGGGCCAGAAGGACGCCAAGCGTGCGAAGCGTCTGAAGGAAGAACTCGAGTGGGTGCGGTCCAACGCCAAGGGGCGTCAGGTCAAGTCCAAGGCCCGTCTCGCCCGTTACGAGGAGATGGCCGCCGAGGCGGACAAGATGCGGAAGCTGGACTTCGACGAGATCCAGATCCCGCCGGGCCCGCGGCTGGGCTCGATCGTCGTCGAGGTCACCAACCTCACCAAGGCCTTCGGCGACAAGGTCCTCATCGACGACCTGTCGTTCACGCTGCCGCGCAACGGCATCGTCGGCGTCATCGGTCCCAACGGCGCCGGCAAGACGACCCTGTTCAAGATGATCCAGGGCTTCGAGACCCCGGACTCCGGTTCGATCAAGGTCGGCGAGACCGTCAAGATCTCGTACGTCGACCAGAGCCGCGAGAACATCGACCCGAAGAAGACCCTGTGGGCCGTCGTCTCGGACGAGCTGGACTACATCAACGTCGGCCAGGTCGAGATGCCGTCCCGCGCCTACGTCTCCGCGTTCGGGTTCAAGGGCCCGGACCAGCAGAAGCCGGCCGGTGTCCTCTCCGGCGGTGAGCGCAACCGCCTCAACCTCGCGCTCACCCTCAAGCAGGGCGGCAACCTGCTGCTCCTCGACGAGCCGACGAACGACCTCGACGTCGAGACCCTGTCCTCGCTGGAGAACGCGCTGCTCGAGTTCCCGGGTGCCGCGGTGGTCGTCTCCCACGACCGGTGGTTCCTCGACCGGGTGGCGACGCACATCCTCGCCTACGAGGGCGAGTCCAAGTGGTTCTGGTTCGAGGGCAACTTCGAGTCCTACGAGAAGAACAAGATCGAGCGGCTCGGTGCCGACGCCGCCCGCCCGCACCGCGCCACCTACAAGAAGCTGACCCGGGGCTGATCTTGCGGCACATCTACCGCTGCCCGCTGCGCTGGGCGGACATGGACGCGTACGGCCACGTCAACAACGTGGTCTTCCTCCGCTATCTGGAGGAAGCCCGTATCGACTTCCTGTTCCGCCCGGACAAGGACTTCCAGCAGGGGTCGGTGGTGGCACGCCACGAGATCGACTACAAACGGCAGTTGGTCCACCGGCACACGCCTGTGGACATCGAGCTGTGGGTCACGGAGATAAGAGCGGCGTCGTTCACGCTCACCTACGAGGTCAAGGACGAGGACAAGGTGTACGTCCAGGCCTCGACGGTCGTCGTGCCGTTCGACTTCGCGACCCAGCGTCCGCGCCGCATCACCTCCGAGGAGCGGGAGTTCCTGGAGGAGTACCTGCACGAGGACGACGAGGACGACGAGGGCGGGGCCGTCGCCGCATGACGGTCCTGCACCTCGCCGACGAGGGAGAGGCGGCCGACCTCGCCGCCTTCCTCGGCCGGCTGCTGCACTACGACCGTGGAGCGGCGGTGCGCCTCCAGGCGCACGGCACCGCGCTCGCCGTGTTCGGACGGCCCCCGTCCTTCGAGGTCCTCGCGATCCGGGCGGCCCGCCTCGCCAAGCCGTACGAGAACGGCCTGGACGCCGCCCTCGACGTCACCGTGTCGGCCGGTGAACTCCTGGAGTCGGTGGACGAGTCCGCCGCCACCCTCACCGTCCCCGCCGCCGTGACCGGCCCGCCGTGGGCCGGGGTACTGCCCCCGCGCGGCGGCTGGCGACCGGAGCCCGGTCTGCCCGCACCAGACGCGCTGCGGGCGATGGTCGCCGCGGCGGTCGCCGAATTCCGGTCCCGTACGGGGGAGTTGGCGCCGGAGCTGCGTACCCGCCCCGAACTCGACCGGATCGGGCGGGAGATCTGGACCCGGACGGTCGGCGACACCCACCTGCCGGTACGCGCCGTCCACGCGGCCCAGTCCCTGGGCTTCCTGCGACCGGAGTCCTCCGGTGACACACCGCTCGCGCTCGTCGCCTCCGGGGCCTGGCTGCGGCTGCGCACCCCGTACGGGTCGATCGCCGTACGCAGGGCCGGGCTCGGGTCGCTGGACGTCACCGTCCGCTGAGACCCTGGCCCGCTGGTCAGCCCTCCGTGTTCACCATCGAGGCCGCCGCGTACGTCAGGTAGTTCCACAGCGTCCGCTCGTGCTCCTCGGACAGGCCGAGTTCCTCGACGGCGACCCGCATGTGCTTCAGCCACGCGTCGTGCGCGGCCCGGTCGACGGCGAAGGGGGCGTGACGCATCCGCAGCCGGGGGTGGCCGCGGTTCTCGCTGTACGTCGTGGGGCCGCCCCAGTACTGGATCAGGAACAGCGTGAACCGCTCCTCGGCCGGGCCCAGGTCCTCCTCCGGATACATGGGCCGCAGCAGCGGGTCCTCGGCGACACCCTCGTAGAACCGGTGCACAAGGCGCCGGAAGGTCTCCTCGCCGCCGACCTGCTCGTAGAAGGTCTGCTCCTGAAGCGTGCCGCGCGGAATCTCTTTCACCTCACCATGGTCTCAGACGGGGAGACCGAGGACTCAAGGCTTAGGACCTCCCCGAATCCGTCTCGGCCGGTATCGGCGCTCGCGTCCCGGCCCGGGGCGCAGGACAGTGGACGTATGAGCGCGCACGCTCTCCACGAGGGCAGGGACAAGGACCTGGACGACCTCGCCGCCATGGCGCGGGCCGAACTCGTGCGGCTGATCGGGGCGAGCGGGGCCTGGGACCGCGACCCGGTCTGGCGGGAGGCGTTCGAGGCGGTGCCCAGGCATCTGTTCGTGCCGTACTACTACGCCGGTGCCGTGACCGGGCAGCAGCGGTTGTGGGGCGAGAGCCCGGACCGGCGTACGCGTGAGCGCTGGGTGCGCGGCGCCTACGCGGACTCGCCGCTCGCGACCCGGATGCGCGACGGCGAGCTGCTCTCCTCCAGCAGCCAGCCCTCCCTCATGGCCATGATGCTTGCCGAGCTGCGGGTCGAGGACGGGCACCACGTCCTGGAGATCGGCGCCGGCACGGGGTACAACGCGGCGCTGCTCGCGCACCGTCTCGGCGACGCGTTCGTCACGACGGTGGATCTGGAGCCGGAGATCACCGAGTCGGCCCGACGGCATCTGGCCGCCGCCGGGTACCACCCGGTCGTCGTCACCGGCGACGGCGCCCGTGGAGTGCCCGAGCGGGCCCCCTTCGACCGGATCATCGCGACCTGCACGCTCACCTCGGTCCCGCGCGCCTGGCTAGCCCAGTGCCGCCCCGGCGCCCGCATCCTGACCCCGTTCGCCACCGGCCTGGCCGCCCTCGCGGTCCACGACGCCGAACATGCCGAGGGCCGCTTCCTGCACACGTCCGCCTACTTCGTGCCGCTGCGGGGCGCAACCCGGCCGGAGCCCGACATCCCGCACCTGGGCGCGCTTCCGCGCCGGACGCGCGAGCACGAGCTGTTCCGGTTCCTGCTGGCGCTCACCCGGGGCAGCCTGGACCCGCAGGAGGCGTACGCGCTGTGGGAGCGCGAGGACAGGCCGGTGCGGGAGCGGTACGGGATCACCGTGAGCGGCGACCGGGAGTGGGCCTGGCTGGACGAACCCACGGGTCCGTACGCCTGGCCCCTCCCCGACTGACCGCCGGCAGGTGGCCCTATCCCCGGCGGATCGTGATCGTCGTCCACGCGCCCACGTGCACCCGGTCGCCGTCCTGCAGCGGTACGGGGACGAAGGGCTGGATGGGCTCCTCGGAGCCGTTGACCGTCGTACCGTTCGTCGAGTTCTGGTCGACGATCGCCCAGCTGCCGTCGGGCTGCTGGACCAGTACGGCGTGCTGGTGCGAGACGCCCGGGTCCTCCGGCGGCACCGCCAGGTCGATGTCCGGGGACTCGCCCGTGGAGTGGCGGCGGCGGCCGATCGTGATCTGGTTGCCGGTGAGCGCGCGCTGCTGCTCCGGCGAGTACGCGGGCAGGTTGAGGCCCGCGGCCTCGGGTCCTGAGCGCTGCATCATCGCCATGAAGTAATCGCGGTCCGGGCCGATCGTCGCGCTCCAGGACAGCGGCTGCTGCTGGCCGTAGCCACCGCCGGGTCCGGGCGGGGCCTGGGTCGAGCCGGGCTGCGGATAGCCGTAGCCACCGCCCTGCTGCTGCGGAGGCGGTCCGCCCGGGCCGCCGGACGGCGGGGAGATCACCCAGTCGTCGTCACCGCCGAAGCCGCCGCCGGGGCCGTTCTGCGGGCCACCGCGTCGGCCCGTCTCCTGCGGGAACGCGGGCGGACCGGACGGCTGGAAGGCCTGCGGAGGGCCTCCGGGGCCGCTACCGGGCGGCGGGTAGCCCTGCTGCCCGCCGGACGTGGGAGGCGGGTATCCCTGCGATCCACCGAAGCCCTGCGGGCCGCCGGGCGAGGTGCCACCAGGACCGCCACCGGGCGCGCCGGGTGTGGGACCGGGCGGCGGGGGGACCGGGCGGGACGGGTCGCCGCCGAAGGGCGGGATCGGCTCGGCGGGGCGGTTCATCTGCGACGGACGCGAGCTCTGGTAGTCGTAGCCGTCACCACCGCCGCCGTAGGACGGCCCGGGCGGCGGGGGCTGGTACCGCTGGCCGGGGCCCGCGCCTCCGGGACCCCCGCCGAAGCCCTGGCCGGGGCCCGGCGCCGGCGGGCGCGGGGCGGCCGGGGTGTACGAGGTCGCCGTGTTCGTCAGGAAGTTCCACCGGCACTCCTCGCAGAACGGAGCGCCCCCCTCACGCGGGGTACGGCACTGCGGGCACAGCTCCTGCTCGGCGTCCGGTACGGCGGACAGATGCGAGCGGCTGCCGGGCGCACCGGTGGCGGAGCCCGGCGGCGGGTAGCCGTAACCGGGCGCCGGGGGTGGCGGCGGGGGCGGGGGCACGGCACCGGCCATGCGGTGACCGCAGACCTCGCACCAGTCGTCGGAACCCGACTGGTGTCCGTTCGGGCAGGTCGGCATGTCGGCGCTTCCCCCTCTCCTCTTCGCTACGTTTTGTGTTGCTACTTCTTTACACGAACAGTCTTTGTGGACCGTGTTTCGAGTGTCATCTCGTCGGCCTCTTCGACCTTCGCCTTCAGTCGCACAGTACCTGCCGCGGCGTCGACCACGTCCACCACCTTCGCAAGCAGTTTCGCAGTATCCGCGTTTCCGGAGGCGCTGGCGAGCTGAACGGCCCGTCCCAGCTTGGCCGTTGCGCCGTCGACATCACCCGCTTTGCGGGCATCAAGCCCCTGCTGGATGACTTGTGCCAGTTCCGCCTGACCTGTGTAGTGCGCGACCTGGGGGTTGATCGACGTCGAGGCCACCATGTCGTCGGTCCACACGGCCCGTACGAGGCCCTGTGCGCCGAGGTTCTGGGCGCCGCCGTCGGGCTGCGGGATCACCAGGGAGACCCGGGCGGCCAGCATCTCCTGGCCGAGGTTCGCGGAGGGCACCTCGACGCACACGTGGTAGTCGCGCGACTCGTCGCCCCAGGAACCGGTGGGGTAGTCACCGGCCCGCGGACCCGCCTCCGAGCGGCGGTCGGTCAGCTCCTCGACGGTGGGCGCGACCTGCTTGACGAACTTGATCTCCGTGCCGACCGGGGTCCACAGCCGCAGGGCGACGTCCGCGACCTCCTTGCCCATGGCCGTCTCCATCATCTGCGTGAAGTCGGCGGAGAGGCCGGCCGGGTCGGCGACGATGTCGGCGGTGCCGAGGAGCGCGGAGGCGATCCCGGTGACCTCCTTGACCTCCCAGTCGGTGCCCACGCCCCGCGCGTCACAGGTGAAGCGGCCGGCGCAGGAGTCCAGGGCGGCCTTCAGGTCCTCGGCGGACTCGTGCTCGTTGCGGCCGTCGGTGAGCACGATGCCGTGCCGGATGGCGACGTCCACCGAGGACAGGAGACGGTCGGCGAGGCGCAGCCAGGTGCCGATGGCCGTGCCGCCGCCCGCGCTCAGCCGGCGCAGCGCCTGCTTGGCCTGCTCGCGGGTGGTCGCGTCGGCGACCGCGAGCCGCCCGCTGCCCGGATAGACCTCCTTGGCGAGGTGCGTGCCGCCGATCACCGCGAAGTGCACCCCGTCGCGCACGGCGTCGATCGCGGCGGACGTCGCCTCCCGGGCGCCCCGCATCTTGGTCGGCGGGTAGTCCATGGAGCCGGAGCAGTCGACCATGATCGCCACGGCCGCGTCCGGGCCCTGGCCGGGCGAGTACAGGTGAGGTGCCGCGACAGCGGTGCCGACCGTGCCGCCGCCGGTCGCGGTGACCGTCACGATCGCGCTGACCTCACGGCCGCCCTCGGGCAGGTACTCGTTCTGGTACACGTCCACCGAGAACTGCGGCACGTTCGACTTCGAGAAATTGGCCATGCGTGCTTCGCTCCCCCTCGAAAACCCCACACCTGTGGAGCAGTGACTGTATTGCGGACCAGTCCCCTCCGGTCCTTCCGAGGCCACCCCCGTGTCAGTGCCCTCAGGCCGATCCTGCCCCCGGCAACGGGGCGGGGAACGGCACGACGGCCACTGTTACGTTGTCGTGGCCCCCGCCGTCCAGCGCGTGGCCGACCAGGACCCGGGCGGCGTGCAGCGGGCGCGCGGCGGCGTCCGGCGGGAGAATCTCGGCCAGCTCCTCCGCCGCCTCCGCGTAGTTCCACAGTCCGTCCGTGCACACCACCACTACACCTGGCCGGTCGGGCTTGAAGGAAGCGGTGTGCGGCTCCAGTTCGTACGCGTCCGCGCCGAGCCAGCCCGTGATGGCGTGGGCGCGCTCGTCGGCGTACGCCTCCGCCTCGTTCATCAGGCCCGCGGCGACCATCTGCGCGGCCCACGAGTCGTCCTCGGTGAGGCGGGCGGGGGCGGCGGAGCGGTCCAGCGGGACCCAGTAGGCGCGGCTGTCGCCGACCCAGCCGACGACCAGCAGCGTCGGGGTGACGACGGAGCCCACCAGGGTGCAGGCCGGGGAGTTCTGGTGCGGGGTGTGCTCGCGGGCCCCGCCGGGCTCGTCCGCGAGAGCGTTCACGGCGTGTGAGGCGGCGATGATCGCGTCGTGCATCGCCTGCTGCGGGTGGGTGCCCTGGGGCAGGGCCGCCATCAGGGAGTCCCCGGCCGCCCGGGACGCGGCGAGCGAGGCCTCGTCGGGGCGGGTCGCCGAGGAGACGCCGTCGCAGACGATCGCGACCAGCGCGGGCGCACGGTCGGGCAGCGTGGTGTGGGAGATCGCGTACGCGTCCTCGTTGCGGTGGTGGCGCAGACCGCGGTCGGTGACCGCGGCGAGCGGGCCGACCTCGTCCTCCATGTGGTCGCGCTCGCGCGGCTGGGCGTGCCCGCAGTTCTCGCAGTACCCGTCGAGGTCGACGCGGCCCGCCCGGCAGGCCACGCACACCTTCGTGCCGGCCGGAGGCGTCGAGGCCCCGGCCGCGCGCGGGGCGGGCGCCTGGAGCGGGTACTCGTCGGGCTCACCGCCGGTCCGTCGGTCGAACCGGACGCCGGTGGCCGGGGAGACCGGCGAGCCCGTGGGCGGCGGAACGCCGGGCAGCGGTGGGAGCGGGATCTCGCCCGAGTCGGTGCCCGGGAGGTCGGTCGCCAGGTGCACCGGCGCCGGGGTGCCGGTGCTGCTGGTCTCGGGGGCGCGGGGCCAGTCCACGGAAGCGGCCTCCGGAGGCGGGAGCTGAGCGGCGGCGAGCGCGCCGCTCAGGGTGAGGGTGGGGGAGTCACCGGGGCGCGGGGGCACGGCCGACAGGTCGTACCCGCACGCGCCGCAGAACCGGTCGCCGGATTCGAGGGGCTCCTCGCAACTCGGGCACCGGGACAGGGCGGTGGGCTGGGGCATCTGGGACATCAACTACACCCACGTCCGGGGGCGGTAACGGTTGGCTCGTTCCACCAGGTCGATCCTCTCCTCGCCGCCCTGCGCGAGCCGGGCCAGCGTCCGGTACGAACGCTCAAGGCCGAAGCGCAGGCCACGCTCGTCCAGGTCGCTGCCGAGCAGCACCCGCCCCCCGACGGCCGGAGGGGCGGAAGCCTGGTCCTGGGAGAGTATCCAGTCCAGCGCGCAGCCGAGGACTTCCGTCGACAGCCGCTCCCGCCGGACCGCGTCCAGACCGTATCCGCCGAGCGCCTCCACCTGCCCGGCGGACGCGATCAGATCGTCCAGGAACGGTGCGTCGGCGGGTGCGGCCGTCCGCTGCCGCAGCCGTGCCCGTACGGCCGCCACCCGGGCCGCCGTGTAGTGGATCGACGCCTCCGGGACCGACTCCAGCGTCTTCACGGCGCTACGGCGGTCGCCCGCCGCCAACTGGACGCGGGCCAGGCCGAACGCGGCGCTCACATAGCTCGGGTCGGTCGTCCACACCAGCCGGTAGTACTCGGCGGCGTTGTCGAGCTGCCCGAGCACCTCCGCGCACAGCCCGAGGGCCAGCTTGGGCGGACTCTCGCCCGGGAAGGCGTCGTAGATCGCGTCGAAGGACAGCGCGGCGCCCTCGTGATCGCCCGTCACCAGCGAGGCCACGCCCTGGTACCAGACGACCCGCCAGTCGTCGGGCCGCTCCTCCTCCAGCTTGACCAGCGACTCCAGGGCGGTCGCCGAGTCGCCGTTCTCCAGCTGGGCCCGGACCTGCCGCAGCCGGGTCTCGGTCGACTGCGCCGGGACCACCGCGAGGGCCGCGATCAGCTCACCGGCCGCCGAGGCCATCAGCCCCGCCAGGAAGCCCGCGTTGGGGTCGGTCGGGTCGACGCGGGGCACGGGCAGCGCGAGCGCGGCGGCACCGGCGTCGACGGCCTTGACGAGCCGCGGGGTGCCGGTGAGCGCCCTCGTGGTGCCACCGAGGGCGGGAGCGGCCGGCGCCGAGGACTTCCGGCCCGGCGTCACCACCCGCGCCCCCAGCCGCGACACGTCCCCGTCGAGCGCCCCGAACAGCTCCGAGTCCGTGACCTTCAGCTCGGGCCCGAACAGCGTCGACAGCGCGGGCCTGGACCGCCCCGTCTGGAGCGACACCACCTCGCGCAGTACGCCCGTCAGCTGCTCCGCCATCTCCTGCGCGGACGCGAACCGGCGGGCCGGGTCGGGGTCGGTGGCGCGGACCAGGAGCCGGTAGAACGACTCGTACTGGCGGAAGACCTCGATGTGGTCGGGGTCGGGCAGGGAGTCCACGAACACGTTCGTGTAGCCCTGGAAGTCGAACGTCATCACGGCGAGCGTCCGCGCGACCGTGTACAGGTCGGACGCGACCGACGGGCCGACCTCCGCGACCTCCGGCGCCTGGTAGCCGACCGTGCCGTAGATGGCCGACTCGTCGTCGTCCATCCTGCGGACGGCGCCCATGTCGATCAGCTTCAGCTGGTCCTCGGTCTGGATCGCGTTGTCGACCTTGAAGTCGCAGTACAACAGGTTGCGACTGTGCAGATGACCGAGCGCTTCGAGCGCCTCGATGCCGTACGCGCACGCCTGTTCCACCGGCAGCGGGTCCCGCTTGCCGGCCGGGGTGCGGCGGTCGTTGGCGATCTCCTTCAGCGACTTGCCGCCGACGTACTCCATGACGATGTAGCCGTCGAGCGAGCCCGTGCGCTGGTCGAGGTGCTCCACGAAGTTGTAGATCCGCACGATGTTGGCGTGCTCGATCTCCGCGAGGAAGCGCCGCTCGGAGATCGCGGCGGCCATCGCGTCCTGGTCGCCGGTGTCCAGCAGGCCCTTGAGGACCACCCAGCGGTCGGACACGGCCCGGTCCACGGCGAGATAGACCCAGCCGAGGCCGCCGTGCGCCAGACAGCCCACCACCTCGTACTGGCCGCGCACGATGTCACCGGCCTCGAGCTTCGGCACGAACGAATAAGGGTGCCCGCACTTCGTGCAGAACCCCTCCGTGCGCCCCGGCCGGCCCTCGCCGCGCGCCCGCCCCACCGGCGCCCCGCAGTCGGAGCGCGAGCAGAACCGCTTGCGTTCGGGAACCTCGGGGTTCTCCAGCACCATCGCGCGCGGGTCGGGCCGCGGCACACCCGGCACCTCGACCAGACCCACACCGAGCCGCCCGCGCCCGGAGGACCCGGCGGTCGACCCCGAGCTGCGCACCGACACCGAACGGCCCGTCGACTTCCCCGACAGGGCCCGCGACAGCCGCCCGGAGACCGAGCGGCGGGACTGCGAGGAGCGAGAGGTACGGGAGGAGGCGCGGGAACTCGACGAGGACGAACTGCCGCGCCCGGAGCCCCGTTTGCCGCTCCCGGTGACCCCGGTGGGCGGTGAACCGACCATGCCGGTGGCCGACACGACCGGTGCGAGTCCGCACGTGTCGCAGTACAGCTCGCCGCCGCCCATGTCCTCGTAACTGCCCTCGCACTCGGGCCGCTGGCACTTCCGCTGCTCCGCCCCGGTCTCCGTCTCGCTCATCAGTAGTCCCCCCTCCGGTCACTGGGCCCGGCCTGGCCGGGCACCCGCGGGCCGCCGAAGAACTCGGCGGCGGCCTGCTGGTAACGCAGCACGGCCTGCTCCGCGACCCGCAGGTCGCAGGGCGCGCTCCACAGCATGCGGCGCGCCGCGTCGTACCGCTCGATCAGAAGCGGGTCCTCCGCGAGGCCGTGCCTGGCCACCTTCGCCTTGTACGCGTCGAGCCGCCCGCGCAGCTCCGCGCGGACCGCCAGCGGCTGGGTGACCGCCGTCAACGACTCGCGGGCGCGCATCAGTTCGTCCTCCGCCTTCGCCTCCAGCGACTCCAGGAGCGGCGAGAGCCGGTGCCACTGGGCGTGTCTGCGGTACTCGGCGGCCGTCGACAGCTGCTCCTGCAACGCCGTCGGCGGGCCACTGACGGCCGGTACCTCCGACGCGGCGATCTTCGCCAGCACCTCACCGCGCGCGCTGCGCGCCTCGGCGAGTGTGCGGTCCGCGCGGGACAGCAGGTCGCGCAGCTTCACGAGCCGCGCCTCCGCGTCCTGGCGGACCGTCAGCACGGCGTCGATCTCCCGGCGGACGTCCTCCAGGGCGCGCGCCTCACGGTCGTACACCGTGGTGTCCGGACGGCCGCCGCCGGGCGCCGAACTGCCCTGTGCGGGCAGCCAGAACGCCAGCGGGTCGGAGATCACCCGCTCGCGCAGGGCGGTCAGCGTGCGCGTGATGCGCTCCAGGTCGTCGCCCGCCGGGTGCTCGCCGGGGCGTACGCCCACGGAGTGCGCCAGCTGGCGGGTGCGCTGCAGCTCCGCGGCCAGTAAATCTATCCGCGCGGGCAGGGCCGACCAGACCGTGTCGGCGGTGACGACCATGTCCAGCGAGGTCGCGTACAGCTCGTTCATCCGCTCGACCAGGGCGGCCAGCGAGTACGCCTGGCTGAGCCTGCCGGTGCCGTGCAGGGTGGGCGCGTTGGCCGTCGCCGTCGCGCTGCCGGCGACCGTGACGCACTCGCCGCGCAGCAGCTCCGTCAGCTCCACCAGGTCCTCGCGGCTGGACCAGCGGCGGCGCGAACGGATCCCACGGGCGGAGCGCAACGCGTCCGAGTACGCGTCGAAGTACGCCCACAGCAGCGTGATCGACGCCTCCGCGGACGTCCAGCGCTCCTTGGTCGTGCCGGTCAGCTCGGCGCCTTCGAGGAGTCTGCGGCCCGCGTGGTCCTGGAGGGCGAGGAGCGAGGTCTCGATCGCCTCGTGCTCCGCGCCGAGCCGCGCCAGCGCACGGTCCACCTCGTCCCGGTCCATCACCGGCCCGGTGGCTCCCGTGACGCCCATCGATCACCTCGACTAGTCGGCCCTGCGGTCAGTTGGTTGGTTGGTGAACCTTCACTTGTAACGTGGCTTCGGCGGGTCCGCCGACTGCGAGTCACTGCCCAGCGTGGGCAGCAGCCACTTGTTGTACGACTTCTGCCAGCTGCCGTCCGCGATGTACTGCTCCAGTATGCGATTGACCCGTGCCGCCAGGTCGGTCGCGCCCTGCTTCACCGCCACGCCGTAGTACTCCTTGGTGAACGTGGCGCCCTTCAGTTCCACCGTCGGGTCCTGGGCCGCCTGGCTCGCGGCGAGCGCGCCGTCGGTCACCACGGCGTCCACCAGGCCGAGTTGGAGCCGGACGAGGCAGTCGAGCTGGTTGGGGACCTTGGTACTGATGTCGGCGGAGGCGGCCGGAACCTTCTTCGCGGCCTGGTCCGCCTCCAGCTTCTCCAGCGCCGTGGAGCCCTTCGCCGAGCAGATCCGCTTGCCGGCGAGCGTCTTGTCGTACCCCTTGATCGTGGAACTCTTGGGCGCGAGGACCTGCTGGCCGGTGAGGAAGTACGGGGCGGAGAACGCCACGTCGTTCAGCCGGGCACAGCTGATCGTCATCGTGCGGACGATCATGTCGACGCGGCCGGCCTTGATCGCCGGGATGCGCTGGTTGGTCGGGATGGCCTTGAACTGGACCGCGTCCTCGTCGCCGAGGATGTCCTTCGCGATCCGGTGGACCAGGTCGATGTCGAAGCCCTCCAGCTCCGCCGCCCTGCCGCCGTTCGGATCGCGGTAGCCCCAGCGGTAGCTGTTCTGGTCGACGCCGACGATCAGCTTGCGGTCCTCGCCCTTGCGGGCCTTGATCGCCTCGATCGTCTTTCCGTCCAGGTCGGACGGGGGCGGGCTCTGGTCCTGCGCGTTCACGCAGTCCTCCGCCTTCGCCTGGATGCCCTCGGCGACGCCCTGGCCGCCGGTGCCCGTACTGCCGTCGCCGGACGACTGGGTCAGCGGGAGCAGCAGCGCGAAGGCCACCGCGAGGGCGCAGACGGCCGCCATCGCCCCCACACCGCCCCAGCCCCGCAGGCCTGCCCTCAGGGTCCGGAGACCGGCCAGCAGGAACTGGAGACCGGTGCGCGGACCCCGCAGAAGCCACTGTGCGTACATCGTCACGCCCCCTCTCATCGCCCGAACTTCCTTGCCGCCGCACTCCCTTGTACTGCGTCGTACCGCATCTCTACCGCTTCGGACCGCATCAGCGGTACTCCGACAGCCTGCGCCCGATGCCGAGCACCGCGCCCGCCGCCCCCAGCACGGCCAGGGCACCGGCGCCCACCGGGAGGCCGGTCATCGCGTCCCGGCCGTTCCCGGCCGCCTGCTGGAACTCCGTCTCCTCGTGCCCGATCGCCGTCTTCAGCGCCCTGTCGACGTTGTCGAAGCACTCGCCGGTCGGCTTGTCGCTCTTGCCGCCTATGACCTTGGCGAGCGCCAGCTGGAAGTCACCCGACCTGTACGCCGCCTGCGCCGTCTTGTGGCGGCTCTCCCACTCCTCCATGCCGCCGACGGCCGTGGTGACCGGCTTCTTGCCCGCCGCGTCGTCGGCGAGCCGCTCGGCCTCGGCGAGGCCCTTGCCGAGCGTGCTCATGTCGCCGTTGAAGTCGTTGTCGTAGGCGTCGACGATCTCGCCGCTCTTCAGCTCGGTCGTCTCCGCGCCGCGCGCCACCAGCGTCAGGTTCTCGTTGCCGCGTGCCTTCAGGGAGGCGATCCGGGCGTCGTGCAGGACGTTCAGCGAACGGATGCCGTGGTCGTAGGAGTCGTTGAGGCCCGAGCGGGCGAAGCTCTGTCCGGCGACCAGCCACAGCAGGACGATCGTCGCGGTGGCCGTCGCCGCCACCAGACCGTGGTTCAGCACCCGGTTCGTCCGCCGGTAGTTGCGCCGCTGGGCCCAGACCAGGGCGCCGAGCACGACGACGCCGAGCCCGATCGCC
Source organism: Streptomyces sp. NPDC002680 (assembly GCF_042889145.1). NCBI lineage: Bacteria > Bacillati > Actinomycetota > Actinomycetes > Kitasatosporales > Streptomycetaceae > Streptomyces > Streptomyces sp. NPDC002680. Next base: position 131,326 of record NZ_JBIAQP010000011.1, on the reverse strand, counting down.
GCCCATGGGTACGAGGTCGCGTCCGCGTAGTCGGAGCGCAGCCGCTGGTTCTCCCTGGCGTAGAGCTTCTCCGCCTCGGGGAGCATCTCGTCCTGCATCTTCTCGTTGGCCAGGCGCAGATACGAGCCGCCGACCGGGTAACCCAGCCGGTTGTTGGCGCGGGCCCGCTCGATGTAGCCCGTGTACTCCGTCAGCAGCTCGTTGAGCTTGCCGATGGTCGTCGCCGACGGGGAGTCCGGCTCGGAGTTGGTCGCCGCGCTGGAGAGCTTGGCGGCGGCGTTGCGGATGTCCCGCTGGTAGCGCTCGCGGGAGTCCGCCGTCTCGTCACCGCCGGCCAGGAAGCCGCTGGAGGCTGCGGTGTTGGCGTCGGCGAGGGAGCTGTAGATGTCCGCGGCGGCGGAGCTGAGGGGCTGGCTGTTGTGCAGCACGTCGTCGGCGGCGGACGAACGGTCCGTCATCTGCCAGGCGGTGACGGCGCCGAACGCCACGACGAGCGCGGCGAGCAGGGCGCCGATGATGCGCAGCCGCCCCGGCTCGGTGGTCGCGGCGGCCCGCAGCTGGTCGACGCCCTCGGCGAAGGCGGTACGGCGCGGCGGCTGGGGGGCGCCGGGGGCCGGACCCGCGCCCGCCTGCGCCGGGACGGCGGGCGGGGACGTGGCGGCGGTCGTGCCGGTCGTGCCCACTGTGCCGGGCGAGTTGGGCGCCGGTGGTGCCGCACTGCTCGTGGATGTCACTGTGACCTCCCCCATGGTCATCCGTCACCGCCAGTATCGCCCCCGGCACTGACAATCCGCACCGGGCTTCACTGGATCTTGATCGGATCGCAGTGCGGCCGCGTTGTGTTGCAGTGCGGAGGCGTTGTGCGGGGGCGCGCTGTCCTGCATTCGGACATACCCGCGCTCCCCGCACCACCCCTCTGCCCATGAATACGCCGCCGGAATCTGTTCGGTTCCCGTACGAAGGGGGTCAGACCTCGTATCAGGCCTGGTGTCAGTCCTCTCAGCCCTCGTAGAAGCTCCGTACGCGCGCGTGCACCTCCGCCGGGGCGTTCGTGTGGTCGAGGCCCAGCAGCGCCGCGCCCAGCACCGGCCGTGCCGTGACCACCCGCGCGACCGCCTTGGGCGCACGCGCGGCCAGCAGTTCGGTGATGCGGTCCGTCAACCGGGCGTGCTGGGCGGCCAGTACACCGCCGCCGAGCAGAACCGGCGTCTCCTCTTCGAGGAGACCGAGGCGGTCGAGCGCGACCGTGGCCATGGCGACCACCTCCTCGGCCAGCCGGTCCACCAGTGCGCACGCCACCGGGTCACCGTCCGCCGCGGTGGCGAACAGCACCGGCGTCAGCTCGTGCCGCCGCGCGTCGTCGACGTGCCCCAGGTGCAGGGCCTCGATCAGCGCGTACATGGAGGTGAGCCCGAAGTGGGCGGGCAGGGCTGTGAGCAGCGCCGTCGGACCGCCCCGCCCGTCCTCCGCCCGTGCCGCGTGCCACATGGCCTCCTCCGCCAGGCCCCAACCGCCGCCCCAGTCCCCGGAGATGCGCCCGAGCGCCGGGAACCGGGCGGTGCGGCCGTCCGGGGTCATCCCCACGCAGTTGATGCCGGCGCCGCAGACGACGGCGACCCCGCGCGGCTCGGTGATCCCGGCCCGCAGGATCGCGAAGGTGTCGTTGCGCACGTCGACACTCGCGCCCCACGCGCGCGCGTGCAGCGCGGCCGTGAACTGCCGTTCCTCCACGGGGAAGTCGGCGTTCGCGAGACACGCCGAGACCCGGTCGACGGAGGTGACCCCGGCGGCGGTGAAGGCCTCGTCGACGGCGGTGGCCAGTCCGGAGACGGCCACGTCGAGGCCGTCGGCCGGCGGCCGGAACCCCCCGCCGCGCGCCGTGGCCAGCACCTCCCCGTCGGCGGCGACCACCGCCACGTCGGTCTTGCTGTTGCCGGCGTCGACGGCGAGGACGTGTGCGGTCATGCCCACGCGAGATGCTCCCGGTTGTGCGCGATCAGGGTGTCGGTCAGGGTCTCCGCGTAGTCGTACTGTCCGACCAGCGGATGGGCGAGAAGAGCCCGGAAGACCCGGTTCCGCCCGCCGTGCAGAGCGGCTTCCAGGGCCAGTTCCTCATAGGCGGTGACATTGGCGATCAGCCCCGCGTACAGCGGGTCGACCGGCTCGACAGCCAGCGGAGTCGCCCCCTTCGGGCCCACCGCCGCCTGGGTCTCGATCACCGCGTCGTCCGGCAGGAAGGGCAGTGTCCCCTTGTTGTACGTGTTCACCACCTGGTAGGGACTGCCGCCCCCGCCCAGCAGCGACGCGGCGAGGTCCACCGCCGCCTCCGAGTAGAAGGCGCCGCCGCGCTTGGCGAGCAGCTCCGGCTTCTCGTCCAGCGCCGGATCGCCGTACATGCGCAGCAGTTCCGCCTCCATCGCCGCGACCTCGGCCGCCCGGGAGGGCTTGGTGCGTAGTTCCCGTACGACGTTGTCGTGGGCGTAGTAGTAGCGCAGGTAGTAGGACGGGACCGTCTCCAGGCTGTCCAGGACATGGAGCGGAAGACGGAGGTCGTCGGCGATGGCGTCGCCGTGTTCCGCCAGGAGCCGGGGGAGGACGTCCTCGCCCTCGGGGCCGCCCAGGCGGACGCCCGTCTCCCAGGTGAGGTGGTTGAGGCCCACGTGCTCCAGGTGGACGTCGGCGGCGGTCACCCCCAGCAGCGCGGCGAACTTCCGCTGGAAGCCGATCGCCACGTTGCACAGGCCGACCGCCTTGTGGCCGGCCTCCAGGAGGGCGCGGGTGACGATGCCCACCGGGTTGGTGAAGTCGATGATCCAGGCGTCCGGGTTGGTGCGCCGGACGCGCTCGGCGATGTCCAGGACCACGGGGACCGTGCGCAGCGCCTTGGCGAGGCCGCCCGCGCCGGTGGTCTCCTGGCCGACGCAGCCGCACTCCAGGGGCCAGGTCTCGTCCTGCTGCCGTGCGGCCTGGCCGCCGACGCGCAGTTGCAGCAGCACGGCGTCGGCGCCCTCGACGCCCTTGTCCAGGTCACTGGTTGTGACGATCCGCCCGGGGTGCCCCTGCTTGGCGAAGATGCGCCGGGCCAGCCCGCCGACCAGCTCCAGCCGGTCGGCGGCCGGGTCGACGAGCACCAGCTCCTCTATGGGCAGGGTGTCCCGCAACCTGGCGAAACCGTCGATGAGTTCGGGGGTGTAGGTCGAACCGCCGCCGACCACGGTGAGTTTCATGTGTGGATCAACCCTTTACGCCAGTCAGAGTGACGCCTTCGACGAACGCCTTCTGCGCGAAGAAGAACACGAGGATCACGGGGGCCATGACCAGCACGGTGGCCGCCATGGTGAGGTTCCAGTCGGTGTGGTGGGCGCCCTTGAAGGACTCCAGGCCGTAACTCAGCGTCCAGGCACCCGGGTTCTCCGAGGCGTAGATCTGCGGGCCGAAGTAGTCGTTCCAGGCGTTGAAGAACTGGAAGAGGGCGACGGCGGCGATACCGGGCTTGGCCATCGGGAGGATGACCTTCAGCAGGGTGCGCAGATCGCCGCAGCCGTCCACCTTCGCCGCGTCCACGTACTCGTTGGGGATGGTCGTCAGGAACTGGCGCAGCAGGAAGATGGAGAACGCGTCCCCGAACGCCAGCGGGATGATCATTGGCCACAGCGTGCCGGACAGGTCCAGCTGCTTCGCCCAGAACAGGTACATCGGGATGACGACCACCTGCGGCGGCAGCATCATCATCGAGATCACCAGCATGAGCGTCAGATTCCGGCCCCGGAAGCGGAACTTGGCCAGCGCGTAGGCCACGGGGACCGAGGAGACGACCACCAGGACGGTGCCCAGTCCGGCGTAGATGAGCGTGTTCTTCCACCAGGTGAGGAAGCCGGGGGTGTCGAAGACCTTCTTGTAGTTGGCCCATTCCCAGGTGTGCGGGATCAGGTCCCGGCTGAGTGCCTGCGAGTCGCTCATCAGCGAGGTCAGGAACACGAACACGAAGGGCAGGGTGAAGAAGAGGGCCGCCGCGACGCCGAGGGAGTGGACCGCGATCCATTCCAGGAGTGCCTTGCGGCGGGCCGTGCGCTCGGCGGGCGAGGCGGCGACCTTCAACTCCACCGGCCGTTCCAGTAGTTGGGCCATGTCAGTCACCTGCCTGGATGAGACCGCCCCGGCGCCGCATCAACAGCGCGGTGAACGCCATCGACAGGGCGAACAGGACCAGGGCGACGACACAGGCGGAGCCGTAGTCGAAGCGCTGGAAGCCGAGGTTGTAGACGAGTTGGGGGAGGGTGAGCGTGGAGTGCTCGGGGTAGCCGGGCTGGAACATGGTGCCCGCGCCCTGGATCACGCCCGAGGCGACCTTCCCGGCGACGAGTGGCTGCGTGTAGTACTGCATCGCCCCGATGACGCCGGTGACGACGGCGAACATGATGATCGGCGAGATGTTCGGCAGCGTCACGAACCGGAACCGCTGCAACGGTGTCGCGCCGTCCAGTTCCGCCGCCTCGTACTGCTCCTTCGGTACGTCGAGCAGCGCTGCCATGAAGATCACCATCAGGTCGCCGATGCCCCACAGGGCCAGCATCGTGAGCGCCGGCTTCGACCAGGTGGGGTCGTTGAACCAGCCCGGGGCCGGGATGCCGATCTTCTCCAGGATGGAGTTGACCGGTCCCGTACCGGGGTTGAGGAGGAAGGCGAACGCCATGGTCGCGGCGACCGGCGGGGCGAGGTAGGGCAGGTAGAAGAGGGTGCGGAAGACGCCCGTACCCGTCTTGATCTTGGTGATGAGCAGACCGATCCCGAGTCCGAACAGGACGCGCAGGGTCACCATGATCACGACCAGCCACAGGGTGTTGCGCAGGGCGGGCCAGAAGAAGGGGTAGGACTCGAAGACGTACGTCCAGTTCTTCGTCCCGACCCAGGTCGGCGGCTTGAAGCCGTCGTAGTGCATGAACGAGAAGTAGACCGTCGAGATCATCGGGTACGCGAAGAAGACCGAGAAGCCGATCAGCCAGGGCGAGAGGAAGGCGAGGGTGCGCAGCCTCTCGCGCCGGTGCTTCGCCCGCAGGGTGTAGGTGGCGGCCATGGTTACTTCGCCTGCGCGATGTCCGTGTCGATCTGCGCCGCCGCCTTCTTCAGGCCCGCCTTCAGGTCGGTGACCTTGCCGCTCTCGTAGTCGTAGCCGAGCTCCTGGATGGTGGTGAGGTAGACGCCGCCGTTGATCGAGGCCGGCGAGGTGGTCGAGTTGGGGTTCGCGGCGATGTCGAGGAAGGTCTTGAAGCGCGGGTCGTACTTCAGCTTCGGGGACTTCAGCGCCGCGAGCGTGGAGGGCACGTTGTGGATGGCGTTGGAGAAGCCGACCACCGCGTCCGTGTCCGTGGTGATGTACTTGACCAGCTCCCAGGCCGCGTTCTGCTTCTGGCTGGTGGCGGCGATACCGGCGATGGTGCCGGTGATGTAGCCCTTGCCGTACTGGTCGGCCTGGTCGTCGGGCACGGGCAGCGGGGCGACGCCGATCTCGAAGTCGGGCTTGGCGTCCAGCGCCATGCCGAGGCGCCACTCGCCGTCGAGCTGCATGGCCACCTGGCCGGTCTGGAAGGGGTGCTTGGGGCCCCACTCGTCACCGAGGCCGGCCCGGTACTTCTCCAGCTTCTTGAAGCCGCCGAGGTCGTCGACGAGCTTCTTCTGCAGGGTCATGGCGTCGGAGACGGCCGGGTCGGTGGCGACCGTCGACTTGCCGCTCTTGTCGAAGTACGTCGGCCCGAACTGGCCCATGTAGTGCTCGGTGGTCGTCTCCCAGCCGTGGTAGTTCGGCATGAAGCCGAGCTGGGAGTAGGTGTCGCCCTTGGTGATCGTCAGCTTCTTGGCGTCGGCCTCGAACTCGGACCAGGTCTTGGGCGGGCTGGTGATCCCGGCCTTCTCGAAGGCGGTCTTGTTGTAGTAGAGGCCGTACGCGTCGCCGAGCAGCGGTACGGCGCAGCGGTCGCCGTCGTACTGGGTGTACTCGCTCATCGCCTTCGGGAAGGTGGTCGCCGGGTCGATGCCCGACTTCTCGAAGAGCGGGTTGAGGTCGACCAGCGCGCCCGACGAACAGAACTTGCCGACGCCGTTGGTGGTGAACGACGAGATCACGTCGGGTGCCTTGCTGCCGCCCGCGCGCAGTGCCTGGTTGATCTTGTCGTCGGTCATGTTGCCGACGATGTTCACGTGGATGTTCGGGTGGGCCTTCTCGAAGCCGGCGATCAGCGCCTTCACACCCGCGACCTCGTTCGGCGCGCTCCAGGCGTGCCAGAAGGTGATGGTCGTCTCCTTCGAGGCGTCGTCGGAGGCGCCAGACGCCGAGTCTGTCTGGCCCGTACAGGCCGTGGCGAGGAGGGCTGTCGAGGCGGAAACGGCGAGAGCGACGGCGACTTTTCTTGACATTCCGGGCATGGCGAGTTCTCCCAGGGAAGGGCGTGGCAGGGCAGGGGACTTGAGGGTGATGAGGGGAGGAGCTGAGAGGGGGGAGTCAGGGGGGTGCTAGGAGGTGTGTTCAGCGCGAGGTGTCGAAGACCTCGTCGCGGGTGGTCGCCAGGGCGCTTTCCAACGCGCCCCGCAACACGGGGTGTTCGCGTACGTCGCCCACGACCAGCCGGGGCCGGGCCGCGGCCAGCTCCTCCAGTTCGGCCTGGACCAGACCGCGCAGGAGTTCGCCGCCCGAGGTGAGGGAGGCGCCGCTGAGGACGACGAGTTCGGGGTCGAGGACGGAGACGAGCGAGGCCAGACCGGTGGCCAGGCCCGTCGCGTACGTTTCGAGGAGCCGCCGGTGGGGGCCCGCGTCGATCTCGGCGGCCTGGGCGACGAGGGCGGCGGCGACCTCGGCGTACGGGCCGTCGGGTACGGGGACGATGCCCAGCTCGCGGGCGAGCCTGGGGATGATCTGGGAACCGGCCAGCTCCTGGTAGCCGCCGCTGCCGGTCCTGCTGACCTGCCGGACGAGGGGTGTGCCCGGCACGGGCAGGAAACCGACCTCGCCGGCGCCGCCGGTCCAGCCGCGGTGCAGCCGGCCGCCGAGGACGAGCGCGGCACCGAGTCCGCCCTCGTTCCAGAGCAGTACGAAGTCGCCGTGGCCCCTCGCCGCACCGAGCCGCTGTTCGGCGATGGCGACGAGGTTCACGTCGTTCTCGTACTCCACCGGCATCGGCAGCGCGGCGGCGAGTTCGTCGAGGAGGGCCGGGGAGTGCCAGCCCGGGAGGTGGGAGGCATAGCGCAGCCGGCCGGTGCCCGGGTCGAAGGCGCCCGGCGTCCCGATGACGAGCCGCCGGACGTCGTCCCGGGCCAGCCCCGCCGCCTTGACGGCACCGTCCAGGGCCTCGGTGACCTGCTGGACGACGGGCCGGGCGGGGCGTTTGCCGGGGGTGGGCAGTTCGTACTCGCCGACGGTCCGGCCGGTGATGTCGGCGACGGCGGCGAGGACGCGTTCGGGGGTGACGTCGAGCCCGGCGGCGTACGCGGCGGTCGGATTGACCTCGTACAGCTGGGCGCTGGGGCCGGGTCGGCCCTCGCTGGTGCCGGTGGCCAGGACCAGACCGGCGGCCTCCAGACGGGCGAGGAGCTGTGAGGCGGTCGGCTTCGACAGACCGGTGAGGTTGCCGATCCGGGTGCGGGACAGGGGTCCGTACTCCAGGAGGAGGTCCAGGGCGGCCCGGTCGTTCATGGCGCGCAGGACGCGCGGGGTGCCTGGCGTGCCTGCGGTTCCTGCCATGGGGGTCTGCACCTGCCTTTCCGTTGCCCAAGTTTTTCACAGCGTGAATGACTGTTAGGAAGGTTTCCTATCGGATGGCAGGAAGGTAGGACCGGACCAAGGGAGACGTCAAGGGGGGAACCGGAAGGAAAACCGCGCGGAAACGGACTCGTTACCTGCGCATACGAAGAGGCGGTACGAAAGAGGCGGGGCCCCCGGATACGGGGGGCCCCCCCGTTGGGTACCCCGCGTCGGGTGGCGGCCCGCCGACCCGGCGGGCCGCGCCGCGCCCCGCGGGGGCGCCGCCCCCCCCCGG
>NZ_JBIAQP010000011.1:14413-123289 GCF_042889145.1 Streptomyces sp. NPDC002680 | reverse complement strand
AGGGGGGCACCCGCCCGAAAACCGCGGCGAACCCGGCGGGTTCCCCTGCGATTCCCCGGCGGGGGCCCTCACGGGGGGGCCCCCGCCACGCGGGGGCCCCGCCTCTTTCGTACCGCCTCTTCGTGTCGCGTACCGCCTACCGGACGGGCCGCGCCGATCCGATCGGGGACGCCGCCTCCGCCTGGGGGGAGGCGGTGTTCGAGTACACCGAGGGGGCCGCCACCGCCGCCGTCGGGTCCGCGGCCTCGTCCTCCGGGACGGCCTCGGCGCCGCCGACGATACGGATGCCCGCCGCGTCCAGGGCCCGCTTGACGCGCCAGCGCAGTTCCCGCTCCACCGTCAGGGACTTGCCCGGCATCGTCTTCGCCGAGAGGTGGATGACCATCGAGTCCAGGAGCACGCTGTCCAGGCCCAGGATCTCGATCGGGCCCCACAGCATCTCGTTCCAGGGCTCTTCCTTGCTCATCTGCTCGCCGACCTCGGCGAGTGTCGCCTTCAGCCGGTTCAGGTCCTCGTCCGCGCGCACGGTGACGTCGACGCCGGCCGTGGCCCAGCCCTGGGAGAGGTTGCCGATGCGCTTGACCTCGCCGTTGCGGACGTACCAGATCTCGCCCTGGTCGCCGCGCAGCTTGGTCACGCGCAGCCCGACCTCGATCACCTCGCCGGACGCCACCCCCGCGTCGATCGTGTCGCCGACGCCGTACTGGTCCTCAAGGATCATGAACACGCCGGAGAGGAAGTCCGTCACCAGGTTGCGGGCGCCGAAACCGATCGCCACGCCCGCGACACCGGCGGAGGCGAGCAGCGGGGCGAGGTTGATCTCGAAGGTGCCGAGGATCATCAGGGCGGCCGTGCCCATGATCAGGAAGCTCGCCACCGACTTCAGCACCGAGCCGATCGCCTGCGAGCGCTGCCGGCGCCGCTCCACATTGACCAGCAGACCGCCGAGCGCCGTGCCGTCCACCGCTTGTGCGGTGCGGTTCATGCGATCTATGAGCTTGGTGATCGCCCGCCGCAGAGTCATCCTCAGCACCGCCGCGATCACCACGATCAGCAGGACTCTGAGCCCGATCGACAGCCAGGTCGACCAGTTCTGCTCGACCCAGCTCGCGGCGTTGGTCGCGCTCTCCTGGGCGTCCTGGAGCGACGGGACCAGTGCGGTCGGTGACTCCGAGGGAGTCGGCGACGGCGACGAACCGGCGGCCAGTGGGACGGCGGACAAGGACACGGCGGGTACCTCCAAAGCGGCCTGCCCCCGGTACGGATGGTTACGGCGGCCAGCTCGTCGTTCAGCTGGTGATTCAGGTCACGGAAAGGTCACCGGAAGGACAGAACCACCACACTAACGGGGCAACGTGTGCGGATCGGCGCGATGTTCGAGGGAGAGACCGTGCTCACCTGGGGATAGAAGAGGGTGTGGTCCCGGGGAAGTGCACAAGGTGTGGTCGAAAACACTCCCAGCCCGTTACCGGGACGTGGTGGCGCTGCCACCAGGCGAGAGGGGAGACTGACTGCAGATCGTCCCGGCGCGAGCCACGCGCCGCCGACGCCCAAGGAGGCATCCGTGCCGCATGTCCTGGTACTCAACGCGTCGTACGAGCCACTCGGCGTCGTACCGCTCCGCCGCGCGCTCGTCCTCGTCCTGGAGAACAAGGCAGTCTCCTTGGAGGAATCGGGCGCCTTTATGCACAGCGCGACCGTTACTGTCCCCGCACCCAGCGTGGTCCGGCTGAAGAGGTTCGTCCGGGTTCCCTACCGGGGGCCCGTTCCACTGACCCGTAGGGCGCTGTTCGCCCGTGACGGCGGCCGGTGCATGTACTGCGGCGCCGCCGCGACCAGCGTCGACCACGTCATCCCACGTTCCCGTGGCGGTCAGCACCGCTGGGACAACGTGGTGGCGTCGTGCCGCCGCTGCAACCACACCAAGGCGGACCGCCATCTCTTCGAGATCGGCTGGCGGCTGCGCCACAAACCCGCCCCGCCCACCGGTCTCGCCTGGCGCATCATCGGAACCGGGCATAGGGACCCGCGCTGGCTGCCATACCTGCAGCCGTACGGCGCGGACGACGCGTTGGCCCGGATCGACGGCATCTCAGCCTGACGTCCGGGCTTTCGTATACCTGAATACGGAGTACCCAGTACGCACGCCTGTACGGATTTTCCGTACGGTACGGATGCGATCCGGCCCCGGGAACCCCCGTTCCCCAGGGCCGGATCTCTCATGCCCGGCCGCTCACACGTACCGCAGCTCCGCCGGCCGCACCGAGCGGCGCAGCAGTGGCAGCGAGGTGGCGGCGGCGAGCAGGCACGACGCATACACCGCCAGTGGCACCAGCAGGGCCGTGTACGGCACCGAGCGGCTGCCGTCGTGGGCGATCGCCGCGTACCAGCCGCCGATCAGCAGGCCTCCGGTGCCCGCGAGGAGAAGCGCCGGTGCCAGTGGCAGGGCCGTCTCCAGGAGCAGCGCCCGGCCGAGCACGGCGCGCGGCACTCCGGCGGCGACCTGCGCGGCCAGGCCCCGGCGCCGGGTCGCCACCGACTCGGCGGCGCCGACACCGAGCCCGCACAGCGTGATCACCAGGGCGACCAGCACGGCGGCGCCGGTCAGGTCGACGCCGGTGGTGTAGAAGGACATGTCCACGGCCAGCATGTGTTCGCCGCGGGCGCGGAGCGAGGTCAGCAGCACCTCCCGGACACCGACGAACCCGGTGCCCACGGTGGTCACCAGCAGCACCGCCGCATGGGTGCGGGCGGCGGCCCACGGGTCGTCGCGCAGCCGCTCCGCCGCGATCAGCGTCGCCGGGTCGGCGGTACGGGCGGCGAGGATCCGCCCGGTCCAGCGGGCGGTGGCACCGGTCATCCAGAGGGCGCCCATCCCGGTCACGATCACCACGGAGAACACCAGCACGGGTGCGGTCTCGTACCCGCCGAACGTGTCCGGCGCCAGCAGCACCCCCACGAACAGCAGCCCCAGAACCGCCGTCGGGAACGGCATCCCCGGCCCCCGCCCCTCCCGCGGAGGCACCCGCCGGACCCGCCCGAGCGGCGAGGCGACGACGCGCCGCAGCGCGAGCACGCTGACGAGCGAGCCCACCACGGGCACGGCGAGGGCGACGAAGGCGACCCCGACCCAGAGCAGTACGGGCGGCTGCCGCCACTCACGCAGCAGGAACAGCACGCAGAACACGGTGGCGAGCGCCGAGCCGAGCAGACAGGCGAGCCCCGTCTCCAGCGCCGCGATCCGCCGCACCTGCGCGGCCCCGGCCCCCGCCAGCCGCAGCGCGGCCAGCCGCCGGTCCCGGTGCACGGCCCCGACCCGCGCACACTGCCCGAGAAACCCGACCACGGGCACGAGCAGCAGCACGAGGGCGAGGACGATGCCGGAGCGCTCCCCGGGCCGGTCCAGCAACCCGTTCCCGAAGCCCACGCTGCGGTACCCCCGCACCGAGCCGACGGCCACGGCGGCCAGCGCGAACCCGGTCGCGAGCGCCGCCCCGACCCCCGTGAGCAGAACCCGCCACCACTCCCGCCGATCGGAACCCCGGGTGAGCAGCCAGGCGAGCCGCAGATCGGCCCGGAGGGCGCCACTTCGGGAAGCCTTGGTGGACGTCATGAGGTCACCTCCGGGGAAACGGCGGCCACGCCGCCCGGCTGGGCCTGGCGGCCGACGTGCTGGGTACGGGGGCGGCTGGGCCGCCGGGGCGGGCGCGAACCGGTTCTGGCGGATCCGCTGCGGGAGCCGCGGAAAGCGCCGCTCGGCGTCATGGGGTCACCTTCGGGGACGGCAGCAGTGCCGCCGGAGTGTCGTGCGTGGGCCACGTAAGTGCTCCGCCGATCGCGGTGCTGAGCACGGGGACGGCTGAGTCGCCGGGCCCCGCGCGATTCGGGCCCCGGGGAGCCGCCGCCGGGAACGCCGTTGGGTGTCACGAGGTTGCCGTCGTCGAGGTCTCGGGAGTGGCTGAACCGCCGGGCTGGGCGGGAGCCGGTTCCCGGGGATCCGCTGCCGGGACCGCCCGAGCCGTCGGCGGAAACGCTGATCGGCGTCACGGTGTCACCTCCGTCGAGGGTTCGGCGCCGTCGGCTGCGACGACAGCCCCGTCGCTCAGTCGCAGCTCGCGGTCCGCGTACGCTGCCACCTGGGCGTCGTGCGTGATCAGGAGGACCGCTGTGCCTGACTCGCGGGCCGTGTGCGTGAGGGCCGCCATCACCTGCTCGCCCGCCAGGGAGTCCAGCGCGCCCGTCGGCTCGTCGGCGAAGATCACCTTCGGGGCCGTGACCAGGGCCCGGGCCAGCGAGACGCGCTGGGCCTGGCCGCCGCTCAGCTCGCCCGGGCGGAGCGTCTGCTGGCCGAGCACCCCGAACCGCTCCAGCCACTCGCCCGCCTGTTCGTGTGCCCCGGCGCGCGAGGTCCCGGCGAGCAGCAGCGGCAGTGCCACGTTGTCGAGGACGGTCAGTTCCGGGATCAGCTGGCCGAACTGGAAGACGACCCCGAACTCCGTGCGCCGCAGCTCGCTCAGTCGTCGCTCGGGCAGGATGTCGAGCCGCTCCCCGGCGTACTCGACCGTGCCCGTGTCCGGGCGGACGATTCCCGCCAGACAGTGCAGCAGCGTCGACTTTCCGCTGCCGCTGGCCCCCGTGACGGCCAGGATCTCGCCGGCCCGCAGCGCGACCGAGGCGCCGCGCAGCGCGGGTGTCCTGCCGTGTGTCTTGGACAGGCGGCTCGCTGTGAGGAGGGGTGGTGGGGCCTGCTCCTCCGATATTTCCCCGTTGGTGGTGGTCATGCCGTGTCGACCTCCGCGGTCAGTGTGGTGAGCCGGGCCGCCGTGGTGGTCATCCAGCGGAGGTCGGCGTCGAGGTGGTTGAGGGCGTAGTCCGCCGAGAGCACGGTCGAGAGGTCCGAGCCCGACGCGGCCTTGACGGCGGTCAGCTCCCGCATCCGCGCCATGTGCGCGGCGCGCTGGTCCAGCAGATACCCCGCCGGGTCCCCGCCGGCCAGGATCGAGACGACGACCTTGGCGAAGATCTCGTTGACGACGTGCGGCGCGGGCGCGCTGATCTGCCGTACCCAGTCGGCGAGTTCGCGTTCCCCCTCCGTCGTCGCCCGGTACTTCGTCCGCTCCGGGCCGCCGTCCGCGTCGGTGCCGTCGACCTCCGCGAGGCCGTCGCGCACCAGGCGCTGCAGGGTCGTGTAGACCTGCCCGTAGGCCAGCGGCCGGGCCTGCGGGAAGCGTTCGTCGTGCCGTCGCTTGAGGTCGTAGCCATGGCTCGGCCCTCCGGCGAGCAGCCCCAGCAGGATGTGGCGGGTGCTCATGCCGGTCATTATGCACTCGCTACATGTACTGAGTGAATAGTGGAAGGTGAGGGACTTCGTCGTGCGAGCGGCGGAAGAACCACGGAATGCGAGCTTCGGTGCCGTGGTTCGTCCGTTCATACACGTCTGCCGTCCCGCCCACTGGGTAGGCCTGCGAAGGAAACCCGCCAACAAGGAGGCCTCCGTGGCCGTACCGGCACACATCTTCAGCGCCGAGAGCGCCGCCGTCGAGGCGCCGCTCACCAGCGAGCCGCCCCTGCCCGCCGCCGAGCCGCTCACCAGCGAGCCCCCGCTCGCCGACGCGGAGGCGATGACGAGCGAGCACGCAGACGCCGAGGCGGACCCCACGGGGCTGTACGAGGGTCCGGTGCCCGCGCTGTCGGACCTCGCGGGGCTGTAGATGACCTCAGACCAGTCGGCCGAGGGCGGGGAGCGGGTCGCGCTTGCCCGGCTTGCCGAGCTGTACGGCGTCGCCCCCTCCTTCCAGCCCTCCGCGGACCGGACCGTCGCCGCCTCCGACTCCGCGCTCGTCGCCGTGCTGGCCGCGCTCGGCGTCGACGCGGGCACGCCCGAGGCCGTCCGGGCCGCCCTCGCCGCCCGGGAGCGGGAGCTGGCGGCGCGGCTGCTGCCGCCGACCGTGGTGTGCGGCGCCGACGGTACGGCCACCGCGCTGGCCGGGCTGCCCGAGGGCACGCGGCTGCGTGTCCGCACCGAGCAGGGCGAGATCTGTGACTCCGTCGACCGGCTGCCGCCCGGTGTGCACGAGCTGGACGCCGTCGCGCCCGACGGCCGCACCGCCCGCGCCCATCTCGTCGTCGCCCCGGCCCGGCTGCCCACGCCCACCGGACGCTCGTACGGCATGCTCGTGCAGCTCTACTCGCTCCTCTCCCGGCGCTCCTGGGGCATGGGCGACCTCGGCGATCTCGGGGAGCTGAGCGCCTGGGCCGGGCGGGCGCTGGGGGCAGGGTTCGTGCAGGTCAACCCCTTGCACGCGGCCGTGCCCGGGGCGCCGACCGATCCGTCCCCGTACCGGCCGTCCTCCCGCCGCTACCCCGACCCCGTGCATCTGCGGGTCGAGGCCGTCCCCGAGTTCGCGTACCTCGAAGAGGCAGGTGCACAGGTGCGCGGGCTGCTGGAGCGGGCCCGGCGGCTGCGGGAGTCGGTGCTGGACAAGGGTGCGCTGATCGACCGGGACGCCGTGTGGGAACTCAAGCGCGAGGCCCTGGAGCTGGTGTGCGCCGTACCGCTCGGGCCCGGGCGGCAGGCGGAGTACGCCGACTTCCTCGCGCGGGCCGGGGAGGCGCTGGAGGACCACGCCACCTGGTGCGCGCTGGCCGAGACGCACGGCTCGGACTGGTCCCGCTGGCCGGCCGGTCTCCAGGACCCCCGCTCCGCCGAGACCGCCCGTGCCCGGGGCGAGTTGATGGACCGCGTCGACTTCCACTCCCACCTCGCCTGGCTCACCGACACCCAGCTCGCCGACGCCCAGCGGGCCGCACGCGACGCGGGCATGCCGGTCGGGATCGTCCACGACCTCGCCGTCGGGGTGCATCCCGGGGGCGCCGACGCCTGGGCGCAGCAGGAGTACTTCGCGGCCGGCATGTCGGTCGGCGCGCCCCCGGACGCCTTCAACGCGCGCGGCCAGGACTGGGGCCTGCCGCCCTGGAGACCGGACCGCCTGGCCGAGTCCGGCTACACCCCGTACCGCCAGCTCCTGCGCTCCCTCTTCGGCTACGCGGGCGCCCTGCGCATCGACCACGTCATGGGCCTGTTCCGGCTCTGGTGGGTGCCCCAGGGGCAGGCGCCCACGGAGGGGGCGTACGTCCGTTACGACGCCGAGGCCATGCTCGCCGTCCTCGCGCTGGAGGCCTCGCGGGCCGGGGCGGTCGTGATCGGCGAGGACCTGGGGACCGTCGAGCCGGGCGTCCGGGAGACGCTGCACGAACGCGGGGTGCTCGGTACGTCCGTCCTGTGGTTCGAGCGGGACTGGGACGGCGACGGGCGTCCCCTGGCCCCCGACCGCTGGCGCGCCGACTGCCTCGCCACCGTCACCACCCACGACCTCCCGCCCACCGCCGCCCGCCTCACCGGCGACCACGTCGAACTCCGCGACCGGCTGGGCCTGTTGACCAACCCCCTGGCGGAGGAGCGGGACGCCGCGTCCGCCGACACGGGGGAGTGGCTGACCCTGCTCTCCCGTCTCGGCCTGCTGAAGGGGTGCGGCGGCGGCCACTCGGGCGCGGTGGAGGAGGCCGAGATCCAGGCCGTCCACCGCTTCCTGCTCCGCACCCCCGCCCGCATGATCGGCGTCTGGCTCCCGGACGGCGTCGGCGACCGCCGCCCGCAGAACCTGCCGGGTACGTGGGACCAGTACCCGAACTGGCGCCTGCCCATCGCCGATGCGGAGGGCCGCCCGGTGACGCTGGAGGAACTGGCGGGGTCGTCCCGGCTGTGGGCGCTGATGGAGGTGCTCAGAGAGGGCGGGTGACCGTGGCCGGCCCCTCATACGGCACCCCGGGCGCGCGGTCCCGCCGGGCGTTCGCTACTTTTGCACCGTGGACAACAAGAACGCCCTGCGCGCCGGTGCCCTGGTCGCCGGTACGACGCTGATGATGCTGCTCATGACGTCTCCCGCGCTCGCGCTCACCCGCGACGACGGTGACGACCCCGGCCATGGCCTGAGCGTCATCGAGACGCTGGGCCTCTATGTCGTCGCCCCGATCGGCCTGTTCGCGGTCATCGCGGGTCTGGTGATGGTCCTGGACAAGTCCTCGGACCGCGCCCCGAAGGCCGCCAAGCCCGCCAAGGCGAAGGCCTGACCTCTCTCTTCGAGGGCGCTGTTCTCACCCCATGACCGATGGGGTGAGAACAGCGCCCTCGGCGTGTTCCCGGCCGGGTCCTACCGCTGTTGCGGCCCCTCCGTCGCCGCGAGCAGCTCCCGCAGCAGGTCGGCCAGTTGGCCGGCCTTCTCCGGGTCCAGGGCGGCCAGGGCCTCCGTCTGGGCGTCGACACCGACACCGACCGCCTCGTCGACACGGCTCAGCCCCTCCTCCGTCAGCGTGACCTGGAGGCCCCGCCGGTCATGGGGGTCGGGGGAGCGGCGTACCAGCCCGGCCCGCTCCAGCTTGTCGAGGCGGCCGGTCATCCCGCCCGTGGTGAGCATCAGCGTCGACGACAGCTGACGCGGCGAGAGCGTGTACGGCTCGCCCGCCCGGCGCAGAGTCGCCAGTACGTCGAACTCCCCGCGCCCGATCCCGAACCGCGCGTACGCCTTCTCCGTCCGGTCGCCCATCGCGCGCGCGAGCCGGTAGACCCGGCCGAAGACCTCCATCGCGGTGGTGTCCAGATCGGGGCGCACCACCGCCCACTGGTCGATGATCGCGTCGACGGGGTCCCTGCGCTGCTGCGGCGGCTGTGCACTCATGCGCCGAGTATCGGGCTCATGACGGTCGCCCGCAAGAAAGTAGCTTGACTGCAAGTTGCTTAGGGCTAAGCTAATTAGCGCTGACCTACTTGAAGGGTGTGCCCATGCCCGCGAACCGCTCCGCCCACCTCCCCGCCATCCTGCTCACCGCCCTCGCCCCGATCTCCTGGGGCACCACCTACGCCGTCACCACGGAGTTCCTCCCGCCCGACCGCCCCCTCTTCACCGGTCTGCTGCGCGCCCTGCCCGCCGGGCTCTTCCTGCTCGCGCTGACCCGGGTGCTGCCGCGCGGCGCCTGGTGGTGGAAGGCGGCGGTGCTGGGCGCGCTCAACATCGGCGCCTTCTTCCCGCTGCTGTTCCTGTCCGCGTACCGGCTGCCGGGCGGTATGGCGGCGGTCGTCGGGTCGGTCGGCCCGCTGTTCGTCGCCGGGCTCGCGACGGTGTTCCTGGGCGAGCGGCCGACCGTACGGACCCTGCTCACCGGTATCGCGGCGGCGCTCGGCGTCAGTCTGGTCGTGCTGAAGGCGGCCGGGGCGCTGGACACCGTGGGTGTGCTGGCCGCCCTCGCCGCCACCGCGTCGATGTCGACGGGCACCGTACTGACGAAGCGCTGGGGCCGCCCGGACGGTGTGGGCCCGCTCGCCCTCACCGGCTGGCAGCTGACCGCGGGCGGCCTGCTCATCGCGCCCCTCGCCCTCCTCGTCGAGGGCGCCCCGCCCGCA
The DNA here is from genome assembly GCF_042889145.1 of Streptomyces sp. NPDC002680. Taxonomy (NCBI): domain Bacteria; kingdom Bacillati; phylum Actinomycetota; class Actinomycetes; order Kitasatosporales; family Streptomycetaceae; genus Streptomyces; species Streptomyces sp. NPDC002680. The sequence goes on along the minus strand of NZ_JBIAQP010000011.1, from coordinate 113,832 downwards.
CTGGACGGCCGGGCGGTCGCCGGGTACCTCTACCTCGCGCTGGCCAACACGGCGGTGGCGTACTGGCTCTGGTTCCGTGGCATCGGCCGGCTCACCGCGACCCAGGTCACCTTCCTCGGCCCGCTGTCCCCGCTGACCGCCGCGATCGTGGGCTGGGCGGCCCTCGGTCAGGCCCTGACGCCGCTCCAACTGGCGGGCATGGGGCTGGCGTTCGGGGCGACGATGGTGGGGCAGTTGGGGGTGCGGGCCCCGGCCGCTCCCGGGGGCGGTCCACGGGTGAGGAAGGTGGAGGCTCCCGTCCTGGCGTCGCGCCGCTCCTGATCGCGTGACGTCGCGCAAGTTCCCGCCGTTACCCGGGTGTTGACGCGAGGTTGTCCAGCCCGGAGGCCGATCGGAAGTGAGCGATTCCCATGTCCCGGTGTGGGGGCGGAAGTTGACCGTGCCGTGCCCGGAGTGCGGCCTGGCCACGCATCGCCACCGCACCCTGACCTTCGACGGGGTGAGCACCTACCGGCGGCATGCCGGACCCGACCCCGCCCGGATCTTCGGCACCGGGGAACCGGAGCCGGAGCCGGCCTGGATCGCCCTGGTCCCGGGGGACTATCCGGTCAGGTTCTTCGCCGACGGCGAGGTCTTCCATCTGGCCGGCGGGATCGCCTGGCCAGGGCCTCATCACCGGGACTACGGCACCGCCAGGGTCGCCCACGACATCTGCTGCCCCACCCTCCACCCCGCCCGGCCGGACACCAGCCGTGGCACGGCCGAACTGTGGCGGGCCATACGACTGCGACTCGCCCGCGGCGCACGTGATGTCACCGGATGACTCACGACGGCGTACGCCGAACGGCGCGCCCCGGCTGACCGGGACGCGCCGTTCGGTGTGAGCGCTCAGGACGAGACCGTGAACCGGGTCACGAGGCCGCAGCGTCCGCCGCCTGGGCCCTGAGCGCGCGCTCGATGCCGGAGCGGGACTCCGAGACGAGGCGGCGCAGGGCGGCGTTCGGCTCGGCGGATTCCAGCCAGGCGTCCGTCTTCGCCAGGGTGTCCTGGGACACCTGGATCGCCGGGTAGAAGCCGATGGCGATCTGCTGGGCGATCTCGTGCGAGCGCGCGTCCCAGATCTCCTTGACCACCGCGAAGTACTTGTCGGTGTACGGCTCCAGGAGTTCGCGCTGGTCGGTCTGGACGAAGCCCCCGATCACCGCCTCCTGGACGGCGTTCGGCAGCTTGTCGGACTCGATGACCGACGCCCACGCCTCCGCCTTGGCCTCCGGCGTCGGACGGGCCGCCCGGGCCGTGGCGGCGTGCCGCTCACCGGCGGCCGTCTTGTCCCGCTCGTACTCGCCGGCGATCTGGTCCTCGTCGAAGCGCCCGACGGCCGCCAGCCGCTGGACGAACGACCAGCGCAGCTCGGTGTCGACGGCCAGCCCCTCGATCGTCTGCGTGCCCTCCAGGAGGGCGTCAAGCAGGTCCAGCTGCTCCGGCGTACGGGCCGTGGCCGCGAAGGCGCGCGCCCACGCCAGCTGGTGGTCGGAGCCCGCCTCGGCGGCCCGCAGGTGGGCCAGCGTGGCGTCCGTCCAGCGGGTCAGCAGGGCCTCGCGGGCGGCCGGGTCGGCGTACAGGTCGATCGCCAGCTTCACCTGCCGCTGGAGCGACTGCACGACGCCGATGTCCGACTCCTTGCCGATGCCCGACAGGACGAGGGAGAGGTAGTCGCGGGTGGCCAGTTCGGCGTCACGGGTCATGTCCCAGGCGGAGGCCCAGCACAGCGCGCGCGGGAGAGAGGCCTCGAAGTCGCCCAGGTGCTCGGTGACGAAGGCGAGGGACGCGTCGTCCAGCCGCACCTTCGAGTACGACAGGTCGTCGTCGTTGAGCAGGATCACGGCCGGCCGACGCCTGCCGACCAGCTGCGGTACGGCCGTCAGTTCGCCGTCGACGTCCAGCTCGATGCGCCCGTCCTCGTCGTCGCGGAGCAGCTTCCCGCTGTCGTCGTCGAGGTCGTACAGGCCGACCGCGATCCGGTGCGGCCGAAGCGTCGGCTCACCCTTTGCGCCTGCCGGGAGCGCGGGCGCCTCCTGCCGGATGGCGAAGGAGGTGATGACCCCGTCGGCGTCCGTCTCGATCTCGGGCCGCAGGATGTTGATACCGGCCGTCTCCAGCCACGACTTCGACCAGGCCTTCAGATCGCGCCCGGAGGTCTCCTCCAGCGCGCCGAGCAGGTCGCTGAGCCGCGTGTTGCCGTACGCGTGCTGCTTGAAGTAGGCCTGCACGCCCGCGAAGAACGGGTCCATGCCGACGTACGCGACGAGCTGCTTCAGTACGGAGGCGCCCTTGGCGTACGTGATGCCGTCGAAGTTGACGAGGACGTCGTCGAGGTCGCGGATCTCGGCCATGATCGGGTGGGTGGACGGCAGCTGGTCCTGGCGGTACGCCCACGTCTTCATGGAGTTGGCGAAGGAGGTCCAGGAGTGCGGCCAGCGCGAGCCGGGCGCGTAGGCCTGGCAGGCGATGGACGTATAGGTGGCGAACGACTCGTTCAGCCACAGGTCGTTCCACCACTCCATGGTGACGAGGTCACCGAACCACATGTGCGCCAGCTCGTGCAGGATGGTCTCGGCGCGCGTCTCGTACGCGGCGTCCGTGACCTTCGACCGGAACACGTACTGGTCGCGGATGGTGACGGCACCCGCGTTCTCCATGGCACCGGCGTTGAACTCCGGTACGAACAGCTGGTCGTACTTCTTGAACGGGTACGCGTAGTCGAACTTCTCCTGGAACCAGGAGAAGCCCTGCCGGGTGACCTCGAAGATGGCGTCGGAGTCGAGGAACTCGGCGAGCGAGGGCCGGCAGTAGATGCCGAGCGGCACGGTCTGCCCGTCGGCCTCGTACACGCTGTGGACCGAGTGGTACGGCCCGACGATGAGCGCGGTGATGTACGTCGAGATCCGGGGCGTCGGCTCGAAGCGCCAGACGTCGTCCTTGGGTTCGGGCGTCGGCGAGTTGGAGATGACGGTCCAGCCGGACGGCGCGGTCACCGTGAACTGGAAGGTCGCCTTGAGGTCGGGCTGCTCGAACGAGGCGAAGACACGGCGCGCGTCCGGGACCTCGAACTGGGTGTAGAGGTAGGCCTGCTGGTCGACGGGGTCGACGAACCGGTGCAGCCCCTCACCGGTGTTGGTGTAGGCGGCGTCGGCGACGACGCGAAGGACATTGCGCCCGGCGAGCAGTCCCGGCAGGGCGATCCGGGAGTCCTTGAAGACCTCGTCGGGGTCGAGGGCGTCCCCGTTGAGCGTGACCTCGTGGACGGCCGGGGCCACCAGGTCGATGAAGGACTCCGCGCCGGTCTCGGCGGAGTCGAAGCGCACCGTGGTCACGGACCTGTAGGTGCCGCCCTCCTGCGCGCCGGAGAGGTCGAGTTCGACCTCGTACGAGTCAACGGTGAGCAGCTTCGCCCGCGCTTGCGCCTCTTCGCGGGTCAGGTTTGTGCCAGGCACGCGGTCATCTCCTCGTATGTGTGGGTTGCGCCATCCTTCCATGGGATCCGTGGCCGACGCGATGTCCGGAACCCGCCGGTGAGCGGGGTGGACAGGCGCGAATGTGGAGCCATGACGACGCACACGACGTATGCCGTATGCCCCATCGGTCCACGGATCTTGAAAGGGCTGCGTTCTGCTGACGATGCGGGGCGCGAGTTGGTTCCCCTGACGGACACGGAGGGGGGTTCGCCGCTGCGCTGCTGCCTGCGGCACAGCACGCCCGGGGAGCGGATCGCCCTCGTCTCCTACGCCCCGCTGCGGCGCTGGGCGGCGGAGACGGGGGCCGAGCCCGGGCCGTACGACGAACAGGGCCCGGTGTTCATTCACGCGGAGGCGTGTGAGGGGCCGGTGGTGGGGGAGGGGTATCCCTTCGCGGGGGCGCGGCGGGTGCTGCGGAGGTACGACGGGGAGGGGCGGATCGTCGGGGGGAGGCTGGTGGAGGGTGCCTTCGAGGAAGCGTTCGAGGAGGCGTTCGCCGATCCGGAGGTGGCGGTGGTGCATGTGCGGGCGGTGGAGTACGGGTGCTTTCTGTACGAGGTGAGGAGGCGGGGCTGAGATGGGGTGAAGGGGCGAACGGTAGTACTATTAGTAGCCGACTTTATCCTACCGTGCTACGTTTGAGGTATGAAGATCAGTGTGAGTCTGCCTCAGGAGGATGTTTCCTTCGTCGACGAGTACGCGCAGAGAACGGAGGCCGCGTCGAGATCCGCGGTGATACACGACGCCATCGAACTCCTGCGTGCCGCCCGGCTGGAGGAGGAGTACGCGGAGGCCTTCGCCGAATGGGACGGCAGTGAGGACGCGGCGTTCTGGGATCAGTTCTCGGCGGACGGGCTCACCGATGAAGCGCGGTGACATCTACCTGGTCGACTACGAGCCGGCGCGCGGCAGCGAGGCCAACAAGGCGCGTCCAGCCGTGATCGTCTCGAACGACGGTGCCAATGCCGCGGTGGCGCGGACGAGGCTGGGCGTGGTGACGCTCGTGCCGCTCACGTCGAACACGTCGCGTGTGTACCCCTTTCAGGTGCTGCTGCCCGCGGAGGAGTGCGGCCTGCCCAAGGACTCCAAGGTCCAGTGTGAGCAGGTGCGGGCCCTTGCGCCGGAGAGGCTGCTGCGTGCGATCGGCTCGGTGCCCCGGCAGCGGATGGCCGAGATCGACGTGGCGCTGCGTCGGCATCTGGCGCTCTGAGCCCACTCACGCGTGAAAAGGGGGGGTGCCCACCGGTTACAGGTGGGCACCCCATTGGTCGTACTGGCGGTAGGGCTGTCATTCCTACCGCTGGGGCGATTACTTACCGCCCAGCTCCGCCGCCACCAGCTCCGCGATCTGTACCGCGTTCAGCGCGGCACCCTTCCTCAGGTTGTCGTTCGAGACGAAGAACGCCAGCCCGTTCTCCGACGTCTCGTCCACGCGGATGCGGCCCACGAAGGACGGGTCCTGGCCCGCCGCCTGGAGGGGAGTCGGGATGTCCGACAGGACGACACCCGGCGCCTCCGACAGCAGCTCCGTCGCCCGCTCCACCGACAGCGGGCGCGCGAACCGCGCGTTCACCTGAAGGGAGTGTCCCGAGAAGACGGGGACGCGGACACACGTGCCCGACACCTTCAGCTCCGGGATCTCCAGGATCTTGCGGGACTCGTTGCGGAGCTTCTGCTCCTCGTCCGTCTCGAACGAACCGTCGTCCACCACGTTGCCCGCCAGCGGTACGACGTTGAACGCGATCGGGCGCTTGTACACCTGCGGCTCGGGGAAGTCGACCGCCGAACCGTCGTGCGTCAGCTTCTCCGCGTCCGCGACCACCTTCTGCGCCTGCCCGTGCAGCTCCGCCACACCCGCGACCCCCGACCCGGACACCGCCTGGTAGGTCGCGACGACCAGCGCTTCGAGCCCCGCCTCCGCGTGCAGCGGACGCAGGGCCGGCATCGCGGCCATCGTCGTGCAGTTCGGGTTGGCGATGATGCCCTTGGGGCGGTCGGCGATCGCGTGCGGGTTCACCTCGGAGACGACCAGGGGCACGTCCGGGTCCCGGCGCCACGCCGACGAGTTGTCGATCACGACAGCGCCCTGCGCGGCGACCTTCTCCGCCAGCGCCTTGGAGGTCGCGCCGCCCGCCGAGAACAGGACGATGTCGAGGCCGGTGTAGTCGGCCGTCGCCGCGTCCTCCACCGTCACACCGTCGAGGACCGAGCCGGCCGAGCGGGCGGAGGCGAACAGCCGCAGCTCGGTGACCGGGAACTCCCGCTCGACGAGGATCCTGCGCATGACCGTGCCGACCTGACCGGTGGCTCCGACGATTCCGACCCTCACGACGACTCCTTCTGTTGCATGCGTGCGGCTTTTTCCATCATGCGGCCGACCCCGGCCAGCCTGTCCAATTCTTTGCGTGTCATGCCCGAGGCGTGGGACGCGCCTCCCGGACCACTGGTTGCGGACCTGCGGTGCGTACCCCCGCTGAGCTGGAGAAATTTGCCCCGCGCGGGCCTCGTACCGCAAGCTGTGCTGCCCGGCGCGGCGGTGTGACGTACGCCTCTGAGGGGGCGGTGTCCCGGCCGGTCATGTGCGGCGGAGCGGGAGCGGATGCCCGTCAGGCCTCGTCGGTCCCGTCGGTCCCGTCGGTCGCCTCGGCGGTCTCCGCGATGAGCCCCTGGAGGAAGGTCGCGATCGCGGCCTCGAAGGCCTCGGTGAAGGCCGGGTGCATGAACGCCAGGCTCGCGTCGGCTTGGAAGGCGCCGAGCAGCGAGGGGGCGGGACGGCTGCGGGTCCACAGGGCGCCGACGAGGATGATCACCATGTGCGCGGCGCGCAGCGCCCGCTCGTCGTCGAGCTCGGGGAGCAGGTCGCGGAGCTGCCCGGCGAGCCAGCGGATGGCGTCACGCGAGGACCTCTTGTACCTGGTCGCGACCTCGACGGAGATGTTGTGCTCCAGGATCGCGTGCTGCACGCTCAGCAGCTCGCACAGCATCGGCTGGGCGGCGAACGTCGCGGCCAGCCGTGCCGCGACCTGGCGCACTCTCACCGGAACCGGTTCGGACGGGTCGGCCCACTCGGGGAATGTTCCGGCGGTCTCGGTCCGGTAGCGGGCCGCCGCCTCGGAGAGCAGGCCGAGCAGCACCGCCTCGCGTGACTCGAAGTAGAGCGTCACGGCGGACTTCGACAGCCCGACCCGGCGGCTGAGCTCGTTGAGGCTCACCGCCGCGACCGGCATCTCGTCCAGCATCCCGGCCGCGGTGTCCAGGATGCTCTGCCGCCGTACCGCGCGCTGCTCCTCGCTGCGTGCGCGATGGAAGGTTGCCACCCCGCGAGGATAACCGACCGCCGGTCCATTGACTGTGGACCGGCGGTACATTAACTTCAATGTACCGCCGGTCCACTATCTGTCCGGCGGGCGAGCGGGTCATTCCGCACCGACCGGGAGAAACCGAGAGAAGGGGTACGCCATGAAGGCCACGGAGGCTGTCGACTGGGTCGACCCGGCCCGATGGCGGGCCACGCCGGCGGCGGAGCGGCTGAGGCTGCTTCGCCTGGTCCAGGCGAACATCGACCGGCACTTCGACGAGCTGGTGTCGGCGGACTGCCGTGCGAAGGGCATCGACCCCGCGAACCCGGCCGACGCCCACCAGGTCGGCACCGGCGTGCAGCGCGTCCTGGTGCCGCTGCCCTCGAACGTCGCGGCGGCCATCGACCTGTACGAGGGCCTGGTCCGTGGCCGCCCGCTCCAGCCGCTCGCGGTCACCGCGGCCGGGGACGGCCGCTTCGACGTCCGGGTCTCCCCGCGCGGGAAGGACCGCCTGCTGAGCGGCGACCGGACCGACCTACTGCGCGTCGTCGGCGAGCCTCGCAGGGTGGACCCCTACGCGAAGCCCGGCGGCATCGTCGCCGTGCTCGGGGCGGGGAACGTCGCGTCGTCGTTCGAGATGATCCGGGCCCTCTTCGTCGACGGCTACGTGGCCGTCCACAAGCCCCACCCCCTCAACGAGGACGCCGACCGGGTGTGGGAGAAGGTCCTGCAACCGCTCGTCGACGTCCACGCGGCCGCCTTCTGTCCTGCCGACGAAGGGCCCGAGTTGACCCGCGACCCCCGCCTCTCCAAGATCTACTTCACCGGTGGGACCGGCTCCGCCAAGGCGATCATGAAGGCCATCGACACGGAGGCCACCGGCACCGAGTTGGTCTCCGAGTGCGGCGGCAACAACCCCTGCGTCGTCGTTCCCGGCGACCGCCCGTGGACCGAGCGGGAGATACGCCACCAGGCCCTCCAGATCGCCACCATCGTCACGATCAGCGGCGGCTCGATCTGCGGCCGTACGCAGACCCTGGTGACGAGCCGGCACTGGCCGCAGCGACGGCAGCTCCTGGACGCGATCACCGTCGCCCTGCGGGACCTCACACCCGGTTCCAGCACCAGCTACCCCGGGGTCGAGGAGACGTTCGCGGCCTTCCGGGACGCCTATCCGGGCGGTCGGATCGTCCAGCCCGTGGACGCCCGCCCGGCTTCGCAGGTCATGGTGATCGAGGACGTCGGCACCGAAGGATTCGCCCTGGAGAACGAGGCGTTCTGCCAGGTCATGAGTGAGGTCGCACTCGACGTCGCGCCCCACGCCGGAGCGTTCCTGCCCGCCGCCGTGGAGTTCGCCAACGAGAAGCTCCTCGGCACCCTGGCCGCGACGATCCTCATCGACGAGGACACCAGGAAAGCCCACGCGGCCACCGTCGACCGCGCGGTCACGGAACTCCGCTACGGCTCCGTCGGCGTCAACACGATGCCGCCGGTGGCGTGGACGAACCCCTACCTCATCTGGGGCGGGAACGAGGAGGGCCGCGAGTTCGTCTCCGGCCGCGGCAACTTCGGCAACCTCCTGGGATACGAGAACGCCGAGAAGTCGATCGTCGTCAGCGGCTTCACCTCGCCGGGCCACCTGATCATGACGAGCAAGCGGGGCTGGCTCGACCTGTCGACGCGCTTCGCCCGGTACGCCGTCCGCCCCACATGGCCACGGCTGTTCGCCCTCGCCTTCACCGCGACGCGCGCGGGTCTCCGCCGTACCGGTTCCTGACGCCCCGCCGTCGGCCGCCTCCACGCAGAAAACGAGAAAACAGAAAGAAAGAAGGGCAATTCACATGGGGACATCGGTTCATGGGCGCGCCGTGGTGATCGGAGCCTCGCTCGCGGGACTGCTCACCGCGCGGGCTCTGCACGAGACCTTCGAAGAGGTCGTCGTACTCGATCGCGACACGTTGCCGGAGCGGCCGGAGCCGCGCCGCGGGGTGCCGCAGGGCGGCCACGTACACGGGCTGCTGATGCGCGGTATGCGGGAGATGGACGAGATGTTCGAGGGGCTGTCGGCCGAGCTGATCGGCCTCGGTGCGCCGGCCTTCGACGTACAGGACGAGATGCACTGGTGGGTGGACGGGCAGCCGCTGGCCACCGGGCCCTCCGGCCTGATCGGGCTGGGAGTCGGACGACCGTTACTCGAACTGGCGATCCGGCGCCGGGTCGCCGCGCTGCCGAACGTGGAGATACGTCCGGAGACCGCCGTCACCGACCTGGTCACGACGCCGGACGGCGGAAGGGTCGTCGGCGTGCGGGCGGTCGCCGCCGGTGAGGAGATCACCATCGACGACGCGAGCGTGGTGGTGGACGCTTCCGGGCGCGGCTCGCGCGCCCGCCACTGGCTCGGCCGGCTCGGCTACCCGGAGGTCGAGGAGCAGCGGATCGAGACCCAGGTGACCTATGTGACGCGCCGTTACCGACGTACGCCGGACCAGCTCGACGGCCGGTACGGCACCGCCGTCGCCGCGTACCCCGGACGTACGCGCGGTGGTTTCGCCCTCGCCCAGGAGGGCGACGCCTGGGCCCTCAACGTCAGCGGCCTGTTCGGTGAGGTCCCGCCGATGGACCACGACGGCATGGTCGCGTGGGCGGCGGAACTGGACTGCCAGGACGTCGCCACTCTCCTGCGCACCTCCGCCCCGCTCGGCGACCCGGTGAAGATGCGCTACCCGGCGAGCACCCGGTGGCGCTACGACCGGATGAGCCGTTTCCCGGCGGGCTTCCTGGTCACCGGCGACGCGATGTGCTCGTTCAACCCGGTCTACGGCCAGGGCATGACCGTGGCCGCGCTGGAGGCGACCATCCTCGGCCGCCTGCTGAAGGACGGCTCCGAGGACATGGCCGCCCAGTTCTTCACCGAGTCGGCGGCTGTCATCGACGTCCCGTGGACCACGGTCGCGGCCAACGACCTGCGCTTCCCGGACACGGTCGGCGACCGCTCCGTACTCGACCCGGAACCGGGCGCCTACCTGGACCGTCTGCGCGCCGCCGCGGTCACGGATCCGGTGCTGGCCGGCGCGTTTCTCCGGGTCACCCAGCTGATGGACACACCGGCGGCCCTCTTCGGGCCCGACATCGCCGCCCGCGTCCCGGCCTGAGATCCGAGGAGCGTCTGAGCCCGGGCGGAGCGGCCCGGGGCCGGTCCGTCGCGGACCAGGCCGACTCGACCGGGCCGAGTTGGCCCGCGATCGAGGCGCTCGACCCCGCCGTCGGCGCGGACTTGCGGCAGTGGCCGCGCTTGGAGGTCCCTCGTACCGCCCTCCGAAAAATTTCTCCGCGCCGCACCGAACGTTTCCGGCGCCCTCGGCGTCGTAGGAGAAACGCGGCGAGGGGGAGGGTGCTGTGCTGCGCAGAAAGGCCCGGCGCGTCCAGGAGGACGAACACGGCGACCCGCTGGATCCGGTGCAGGAGCGCCGGGTCCGGGCGGTGCTCGCGCTCGGCGGCGTGCCGCAGGCGGACCTGCTGGACGGGGTGCAGCAGGTACGTCTGCGGCTGCTGGAGCGGACCGCGAGCGGACGTGAGGCGCCGCGTGACGTCTCGGCGTGGGTGGCGGTCGTGGCCTCCAACCTCGCCATGGACTGGCACCGGGCCAAGCGCCGCCAGGAACGGCTGGGGGAGCGGCTCGCGTCGCTGCGCCAGCCGGTGGCCCACCCCTCCGGCGAGGAGACGAGCCTGCTCTCCCTCGCCGTGGCCCGGGGGCTCGACGAACTGCCCGACCCCCAGCGCCAGGTACTGGTGCTGCGCTTCTACGCCGATCTGCCGGTGCGCGGGATCGCCGAGGAGCTGGGCATCCCGGAGGGCACGGTCAAGAGCAGGCTGCACGCGGCGGTACGGGCATTGCGCACCCGCCTGCACGAGGACGAGGTGGTGTGACGTGGCCGCCGAATACGACGGCGTGGACGCCCTGATGGCCGCGCTGACCGACGATCCGCTGCCCGAAGAGGCCCTCACGGACGCCGACTTCATGGCCGAGCACTGGTCGGCGGCGGCCGATGTGGCGCTGCTGCGCGAGCAGTTGGGGCTCATCGGGGGCGCGCTCGCGACGACGGAGGAGCGTACGGAGGCGGAGACTGTGCGGAAGCCGGTCCGCACCCGGGTTCCCGTACGGGAACGGCCGTACTGGCGTCCCCTGCGCACCCTCGCCCTCGGTGTCGCCGCCGTGACCGCCGCGGGGGCTCTGGTCACGGGCGCGGGGTGGCTCCTGTCGCAGGCCGGAGGCGGGGCCGACGACTCCGCGTCGTCCGTCGCCGACAGCGGCACCGACCAGGGCGCCAAGGCCGGCGAGGGCGTCCCGGAGGCGGGGAGCCTGGACACGATGAGCTCGCCGGGCTACCTGGCCTGTTCCCGCCTGGTCGTCGAGGGCAAGGTCACCGCCGTCACCCCGGACGCCCGCACCGGCCTGGACCTGATCACCCTGCGCGTGACCCACTACTACAAGCCGGTCACGGGCCCGGCCGAGGTGACGTACGTGATGGACCGGGACGCAAGCCCCCGGCCGGTCGTGGGCGGCCTCATGCTGATCGCCATCCGCAAGGGCGCCGAGGCCCCCGCCCTCTGGGACACGGACGAGAGGCAGATCGCCGCCGAACGGGCCGCGATCATGGCCGCGCTGCCGAAGTCGCGCACCCTCCAGTGCGACTGAACCGCGAGTGCACCGCTGGGGAACCGAAAAGGGCGGGCGCCCGGTACCAGGTACCGGACGCCCGCCCCCCATCACCTCACCGCAGGAACTACGGCGTGACCTTCTCGATCTTCACGTTGCCGATGCCGGCCACCGTGCCGTGCGCGTTCACCAGGGAGACCTGGCCGAAGAACTCACGGCCCTCCGGTGCGACCGCCGAGGCGACGATGTTGCCGGAGACGGTCGTCGAGGCGCCCGTGCCGAGCTTCACCGGGGTGTCGGCGACCTGGATGGAGCCCAGGGCGGACGAGTAGAAGACGTCCTGGTAGTCGTACGCGGTCGTACCGGCCGGGATCGCGTAGCCGATGACCTGGACGGTGTACGTGCCGGCGGCGGGCGAGGCGATGGAGACCGCCTCCTCCGAGTCGCCGTCGGCGGAGAGGGCGACCTCGTTGCCGTCCGCGTCGTACACGTACAGGTCGAGGTCGGCGGCCGTGTCCGAGACGTTGCCGATGGAGACGTCCAGGGAGGCGGCGCCCGCGGGCACCTCGACCGTGGTCGTCTGGGTCTCACCGTCGGCGATGGTCGGACGGGCGTTCAGGGACGAGCCGAGCGGACCGCCGGCCAGCTTGCCGTCGACCGCGGCCAGGTTGTTCGTCACCTTCCAGGAGGCGGCGATCGGCGTGCCGACCTTGGCCTCGGGGACGGTCACGACGTCCGGGTCGAAGGTGGCGCCCAGGACGGTGGCGTCCAGCTTGTACGGGTTGTCGAGCAGCGGCGACGTACGGCGCGACTCGACCTCGACCTCCCAGACACCGGGCTGCGGGTTCGGGTACGAACGCACGTCGGGCGCGCAGCCGTTGGTGTTCGGGTAGTTGCTGTAGCAGTACGGCGTGCCCGTGTCCTCGACCGGGACACCGTACGGGTGGATCGAGATGAAGCGGGTCTGGCTGGTGGCGGCCAGGCCGCTGATCGCGACCTCGAGGGTCGTGGCGCCCTCGGGCACGGTCACGAAGTAGGACTGGGTGCTGTTGCGCTGCACCGAACCCGACGCGGAGAACGTGTACTTGAGGGGCTTCGAGACCACGACCGTGGTCAGGATCTGCTTGTCGACGCCCTCGGTCTTCGGGTCGTCCACCTCCAGGATCGCGCTCTTGATGCCGGCCGTGGCCGACTTCGCGGCGACCTTGACGGTGACCGGCTTGTTCAGCTCCAGCTTGACCTCGGGCTTGCCGACGATCTTGAAGGTGTCACCGGCGTTGTTCTCGAAGCTCAGCTCGTGCCGGACCGCCTTGGCGGGACCGGACGTACGCGTCACGGTGATCTCGTACGACTTCTTGACGCCGGCCTTGAGGCCGCCCTCGCGGTCGTACAGGCCGGTGCCGAAGCCCGGGGTCTTCAGCGCGAAGTCGATCGCGGTGTCGACCGGGGCCTTGACGGTGTAGTCGTGGGCGGTGGCGCCGTCCTTGATGGCCTTCCACGCGTCCACGATGTCGATGAGGCCGGAGCCCTCCTCGTACGCCTGCACACCGCTGATGTGGTCGGCGGTCGAGCTGAGAGCCGTGCGGAGGTCGGCCGGGGAGAGGGCGATGCCCTTCTCCTTGGCGGCGGACAGCAGCAGTGCCGAGGCGCCGGCGGCCTGCGGGGAGGCCATCGAGGTGCCCTGGAGCATCGAGTAGCCGGCCGGGAGGGTGTAGCCGGCCTGGGCGACCGGGGAGCCCGGCAGCCAGGTCTGCGTGGTGTTGATCGCGGCGCCGGGCGCGGTGATCGTCGGCGTGAAGCCGCCGTCCTCACGCGGGCCGCGCGAGGAGAACGGCATCATCGCGTAGCTCTTCTTCACGATGGAGCCGTAGTTGGACGCCCAGGTCTCCTTGGAGATGGACGCGCCGACCGAGATGACCTTGTCGGCCAGACCGGGGTCGCCGATGGTGTTGGCGCCCGGGCCGGAGTTGCCGGCCGAGATCACGAGCTGCACGCCGTACGTGTCGATGAGCCGCGTGTACAGCTCGGCGCGCGCGTTGTTGCCGTCGTTCAGCGCCGGGAGGCCGCCGATCGACATGTTGACGATGTCGACGCCACGGTTGACGACGAGGTCGATCATGCCCTCGGTGAGCGCGACGTTGGTGCAGCTCGGGCCGAAGACGCAGGCGCGGGAGGAGACGAGCTTCGCGCCGGGGGCGGCGCCGTTCATCTTGCCGCCGAACAGGCTGTTCGCGGCGGTGATGCCGGCGACGTGGGTGCCGTGCTCGGAGGAGATGAGGCCGATGTTGGCGAAGTCGGCCTTCTGGCCGACCCAGGTGCCGCCCAGCGGGTCCATCGGGACGTCCTTGCGGATCTCCACGACGAAGGGCTGGCGCTCGACGACATCGGTGGCCGGGTTGTCGGTACCGAAGTAGCCGATCTGGTAGCCGTCCTTGTACGGCTTCATCGGCGTGTCGTCGGTGAAGTCGTTGTTGCCGTTGACGTCGACGGTGACCGTGCCGGCCGCCGCGTTGTAGAGGACACCCCACGTGTCGGTGGTGTCGCCGTCGCGGTTCACGTCACCGGCGGCGTCGCCGCCCGCGGTCGCGGACTCGCGGAACAGGTTCACCTGGTAGTTGCCCGCGGGCGCGGTCCAGGTCTTCCCGCCGAAGGTGAAGGTGGGACCGGCCACCGGGGTGATCATGGCGCGCCAGCTGGCGTCGCCGTCGAGCAGCGGGTCGGTGGAGGTGACCCAGTCGACGATCTTGCGCTCGCCGGTGGTGGTCTTCTGCAGCGCGGGGTGCGCCAGGTCGATACCCGAGTCGAGGATGCCGATGGTGACGCCGCGGCCGTCCGCCTTCGGGTTCTTCTTCACGAAGTCGACGGCGCCCGTCTCGAAGGACGGGTTGTACGGGTTCTTGGCGGGCGTGTTCTTGTCGGGCGCCGCGTAAGTGGTGGTGGCACTCGCCTGGGGGGCGGAGGCGGTGTCGGCACTCGGCGACGGGTCGTCCAGCGGGATGTCCTGCCGCAGGTCGATGCCGTGCACGGAGGACAGCTTCGCGGCGGCGGAGATGGCCGAGTCGGCCTTCGCCGTGGGGACGGTGGCGCGGACGTACCCGAGCTTGTCGTAGGTACGGCCGACCGAGCCGCCCTTGACCGCGTCCAGCTGCTCGGCGACCTGCTCGGTCTGGCCCGGCGCGGTGGCGATCATCATCGTGACGCTCTTGGCGCCGTCGGCCTTGGCCTCGGCGAGCAGGTCGGCGTCGGAGGAACCGAGCTTGTCGTGCGCCGACTTGACGGAACCGTCGGCCGGGGCGGCGTCGGCCGCCGTGTCCGCGGAGAAGGCCATGGGTATGGGCCCGGCTGCGGAGAGAGCGGCCACCAGTCCGGCGGCCACGGCTATGCGCGCCACTCGTCTCGCGCCCGAGATCGGTTCGCGCTGAGGGGTGAGGGTCATCGGCATCCCTTGTAGGTAAAGGAGCGTGCGTAGGTGAAGGGGCGTGCATCGAGCGGCCGAGTTGATCGACCTTGGCCGCGAGCGTCCGGAATACGACCCCGGACGATCACATAGCTTTACGTAAGGGACGGATGTTTGGGGATGGTTGACCGAAACTATATGAACGAGTGGGGAAAACCCGCGATGCGCTTTGACTGGATGCCGTCCGAATCGCACCGCTTCGTTCCCGGTGCCGTTCGGGGATAATCCACCTGAACATTCCCGCCCCGAGCGCTAGCGTCCCCATATGCGAGAAACGCTGAGGGTCGCGGCGTATGCCGTCGTCGTCCGCAACGGCCAGATCCTGCTCGCCCGGAGCCCCGACGGCGAGGGCGGCCACGAGTGGGTGCTGCCGGGCGGCGGCATGGAACACGGCGAGGACCCCTACGACACGGTCCGCCGCGAGTTGACGGAGGAGACGGGCTACCGCATCGACGTCACGGGCCTGCTGGGCATCGACTCCGCCCGCCACACCTTCACCCACCGCCTGCGCCCCCCGGAGGACCACCAGGCACTGCGCCTCGTGTACGAGGGCATGGTCTCCGGCGGCGAACTGCGCCCGGAGGTCAACGGCTCCACGGACCTGGCCGCCTGGCACGACCTGGGCGCGGTACCGAAGCTGCGGAAGGTGCGGATGGTGGACATCGGGCTGGAACTGTGGCTGGAGCGGCCGGTCACGGGGCGGGTGGCGAAGGCCGGGGGCTAGTTCCCGGGAACAGGTTCAGTACCCCGCCAGATGAACACGGAGTGACCGACTCCGGGCCGTTCGCCGTGCGGTCGTGAACGGGCCGGGTGGCCCAAGATCCACGTACGGTGATCGGTGTCGCGCGTTGCTGTCGAGTTCACGCGCAGGTCATTCCCGGTGCCAAGCATCCAGAGTGAGCGGGACGTTCGCGACTGCGATCGCCCGTGACCACTTCCGACGCGTTCGCACTCGGGGAGATCGCGCCATGTCGCGCACACGCTCTGTCGCCAGCTCCACGCTGGGCGTCCATCGACGTACGGTACTCGCCGCGGCCGGGGCGGTGTCCGTCTCGGCGGGCGTCGGCTACGCCCTGCGGCCCAGTGACAGCCAGGCCGCCACGGTGGCCGAAGCCGCAGCAGCCGACGGCCCGGTGGCCGTGTCCCGCCAGGCGGCGCCGGCCGCGCTCGCCCCGTTCACCCGGGGCACCACGCTCAACACCGTCTCCGCGCCCCTCGGCTCGGGCGCCTACCGCCGATTGGGTGACGGCCCGGCGTGGGGGCGGGTGGTGCGTACGGAGCTGGCGTCCGCGCACGCGGCCCGGGCCGCCCGCCGGACCACGATGGCGGCCTTCGTCCAGTTCACGGACCTGCACCTGACCGACGTACAGCACCCGTTGCGCCAGGAGTTCATGCGTTCGGCCGACATACACGCCTGGCGCCCGCACGAGGCGCTGTCGGTGCAGGGCGCGATCTCGCTCGTGGAGCGGATCAACGCACTGCGCGGAGCCCCGGTGACCGGCTCCCCCCTCCACTTCGTGATGACGACGGGCGACAACACGGACAACAACGCCCGCTCCGAGCTGGAGTGGTTCATGAAGGTGATGAGCGGCGGCCGGATGACGCCGAACACGGGCGACCCGCGCCAGTACGAGGGCGTCCAGAACAGCGGCCTCCCGCTGTACTGGCAGCCGGACGCGACGACCCGCGACACCGACAAGAAGCACGGCTTCCCGCACATCGAGGGCTTCCTGGAAGCGGCGATCCGCGAGGTCCGCAGCCCCGGCCTGAACCTGCCCTGGTACTCGACGGTCGGCAACCACGACTCCCTCCCCATGGGCTGCTACGCCTCCCACAGCGACCCGTTCCTCACGGACTTCGCGGTGGGCGGCAAGAAGCTGATGGATCTCCCGGCGGCACGCAGCAAGGCCCTCCAGGACGAGATCAGAAGCTCCGACGACCCGAAGGGCATCCACTTCCGGGAACTGATCCAGGCCCACGCACGCGACCTGCGCTCGGTGACCCCGGACGAGAAGAGGGCCCCGTTCACGAGGACGGAGTACCTGAAGGCACACCTGGACCCGGCGTACGCGGGGGTGGGCCCGGTGGGCCACGGCTACTCAACAGCCAACCTGGACGCGGGAACCCAGTACTACACGTTCCGCATCTCGGACGACGTGATCGGGATCAGCATCGACACGACGGACCCGGGCGGCCACTACCAGGGCTCGATCGGCTCGGCCCAACTGCGCTGGCTGGACCGGACGTTGCGGGAGAACGCCGACTCGTACGCGGTCGTCTTCAGCCACCACACCAGCGAGTCGATGACCAACACGCACAAGGACCCGGCCCACCCGAACGAACGCCGCCACAACGGAGCGGACGTGGTGGCCCTGCTGGGCAGCCACAGCAACGTCCTGGCGTGGGTGAACGGCCACATCCACCGCAACGTCATCACCCCGCACTCGGCGCCGGACGGCCGTTCGTTCTGGGAGATCTCGACGGCATCGCACATCGACTTCCCCCAACTGGCCCGAGTGATCGAGCTGACGGACAACAAGGACGGCACGATCTCGCTGTTCACGACGCTGGTGGAATCGGCGGCACCACACGCGACGGACTACGCGGACCTGTCGCAGACGGGGCTGGCGGCGCTGTACCGGGAGTTGTCGTTCAATGCGCCGGGGGCGCGGATGGATCTGTCGGGGGGTGCGGGGGATCGGAACGTGGAGTTGGTGCTGAGGAAGGGGTGACAATCAACGGCGTGAACAGGTCTGAGTGGCCCCCGAGCGGGAGGGTCGGCTTGATCGGCGGGGGCGAGTACGCGGGCGCGTATCTGCTGCTGGCCGTCGAGATCAACGACTGCTGGGCCTTCTACATCAGCGATGATCCGAGTCTGTGGGCGGTGGAGGACCTGCGTACGGACGACTTCTGGGTCGCCGACGCGGACCTCGAGGGCGTCCTCGCCGAGATGGCCGTCGAATGGGCCCCGGAAGCGGAGGACTCCTTGCTGGAGAAGGCGGTTTTCGACGCCCGGGGCGAGTGGGAGAGGCGCCGCGCAAAGCGTGCGAGCCGGCGCGGTCGCTGGTTCAGGGACCGGCGGACTCAGGTGTGACGTGCGCCGACGGGCCTGCCTGTTCAACCTGTCGTGGAGGGCACGTCCTCGGGCGTCGGCGGATAAAGATCCAGCACGACATCGATTCCCAGCAGGCCGATCTCCTTCAACAGACCGGCCGGCAGTACGCATCCGCCCTGCCCGCTCTCGCTGCCGAAGCCGAGGAACAGCTCGATCTCGCAGTCGGCAGCGAGCCGGCGAAGCGCGTCGTGGCGTCCGTCCAGGGGCCTGATCAGCGCGGCGATGTGTTCGTCGGGCCAGCGGTCGTTGCTGAGACCGCTGGTACGGATCCACACGTTGCCCTGTTCGACTGCCTGGTCCGGCTCGATCCCCAAGACCTCGGAGATCTCGTCCGCGCTGATCGTCCGACTGGCGATCCGCAACGACCCGGCGGACCACTTCTCGTCCGGCATCGGCAAGGAGGGCTCCTGTCCTCAGAGGTGCGCGACGAAGGCGGTCCAGGTGGTGGGGGAGAGGTGGAGGGCGGGGCCCGTGGGGTTCTTGGAGTCGCGGATGGCTATGCCGGGGGCTGCGACTTGGCGTGCTGCTTCGAGGCAGTTCTGGCCCGTGCCGTCGCTGTAGGACGACTTGAACCAGGCGTAGGCGGAGGGACGAGTCGACATGCTCTACAGCTCTCCCTCGCGTACGTGGGTGACGAAAGCCGACCACGCCGTGGCCGGGAGCAGTAGGGCAGGCCCCTCCGGGTTCTTGGAGTCGCGGACGGCTATGTCGACGGCCGGAACGAGGCCGGTTGTCTCGACGCAGTTGTTGCCGGTTCCGTCGCTGTAGGACGACTTGCGCCAGGCTTCCTGGGGCGCGAGGTCGGAGGCGGTCGGGTGAGTGGGCATGGAATCTACAACTCTCGTTCTAGTCGGTGGAGGAAGGCGGAGGTGTCCTCGGGAGGAAGTGCCGAGGCCACCATCGAGTCGAAGCGGCGGGTGAAGCGGTCGACTTCGCGAGGCTTGTCCGACGTGGACATGGCCCCCCAGGCGTTGTCGGCCTGGACGCGCGGAGGCAGTTGATCGCCGAAATCGAGAATCGCGAAGTCGTGCGCGGCGCGATAGCTCGATCGGAACGGCAACACCTGAATGGAGATGTGGTCCCAGGCGGACAATTTCTCGATCCGCGCGTACTGCTCGCGCATCACATCCGCACCTCCAACCGGGTACCGCAGAGCAGCCTCTCCAAGGATGACGCGGAGCCTCACTGGGTCCTCCCGGGTGAGCACCTCCTGGCGCTTCATCCGTACCTCCACGCTGCTGCGGATGAATTCCGAGGTGGTCTCCTCAACGGGCTTGTGCAGTTCGAGCACCGCTTGTGCGTACCCCGCCGTCTGGAGCAGGCCGTAGACCAGTGTCGGGTGGTACGCCCTCATGCTGCGGGCCTCGGGTTCGAGCCCGACGAAGCCGGGCATCCCCGCTGGCATTACGCCTCGGTACTGCGTGATCCAGTCACGGTTGGCGGACTCCTTGTTGAGGTTGATCAACGACTCGATGACATCGTCGTCGGTGACGCCGTACCTGTCCAGCAGCTTCCGAAGGTCGCCCACGTTGCGGAAGTTGAGGGAGCCGGTCTCGATCCTCTGCAACGCGGCCTCGGAGATACGCGTGCCCTGGATCGCCTGCTTGCGTGTGAAGCCGGCCCCTCGGTCCCCGAGGCCGCAGTTCTCGCGCAACTGGCGGAGCTGAAGCCCAAGTTCGAGTCGCTGCCCCGTCCGCCCGCGCTTGGCCGCCATGTGCACCGTCCTTGTGTTCCTGTGCGTGTTACTAACGTTGTGCAGCGAGTCTGGCACGCTGTGTGCACACTGCGCAGGCGATTGCGCAGAACCCCGCATAGTCCAATTTCATCCACGCCGAATATTCGAGTGGGTTTCGATTGCAGGTGAACCAGCAGTCTGGCCACCTTGGTTGGGCAACCCAAGCCCGAAAGGTGCCCCCATGCCTGACCCGCAATCCCTCCTCACCCACGACTGGACGATGGGCTACCCCATGACCCCGCGAAGCGTCCAACTCGCCCGCCTACACGTCCGCCGCCGCCTCGCCATGTGGAACTGGCCCGGCGACATCGAAGACGCCGTCCTGGTCACCTCTGAACTCGTCGCCAACGCCGTCGTCCACGGCAGAATCCCCGGCCATGAACTGCGCCTGCGCATCGTCGAGTTGGACGATGGAGCACTGTCCATCGAGGTGTCCGACCCCGTGCTCGCGTTCCCCGAGGTCAGGCCCCGGGACCTCAGCGAACGGGGACGTGGACTGACCGTCGTACAGCAACTCACCGACTCGCTCGACTGGTTCCTGCGCGCCGGCGTTGGCAAAACCGTCCGCGCCCGGCTCAACTCACCAAAAGGCTGAAACGCGCCCAACCACCCCGCCCCTGTCAACCTCCGGTCAGGTCACCGTGTCCCTCCCCCCGACTGTCAGCAGCAACCAGAACAAGGGGGAACGGCATGTCAGCCAACAAGGGGCCGGTCAACAAGAGGCTGGTCGGGATGGCTGCGGCGATCGCCGTCGCGGCAGGGGCGTTCGCGGCGCCCGCCATGGCCGCACCGGGCGAGCGGAGCGGCGGGCACGAGGCCACCCGGAAGGCCATGAACGCCACCGTCAAGGACGGCGTACCCGGTGTGGCCCTTCAGGCCAAGGATCGGCACGGGGTCTGGAAGGCGACCGCGGGGGTCGGCAACCTCAGGACCAAGCAGCCGCGCAGCGCCCACGACAACTTCCGCGCCGGCAGCATCACGAAGACCTTCATCGCGACCGTCCTGCTTCAACTGGAGGCCGAGGGGCGGGTGTCGCTCGACGACACCGTCGACAAGTGGCTGCCCGGAGTCGTGCGCGGCAACGGACACGACGGACGGAAGATCACCCTCCGTCAGATCCTCAACCACACCAGCGGGATCTTCAACTACACCGACGACGAGTACGTCCAGAGCGAGATCTTCCTCCCGGAGAACTTCTTCAAGAACAAGTACCGCACCTGGACCCCGGACGAGATCGTCGGCATCGCCATGGGTCACCAGCCCGAGTTCGCCCCGGGTGCCGGCTGGGGGTACTCCAACACCAACTACACGCTCGCCGGGATGGTCATCCAGAAGGTGACCGGCAAGTCGTACGGCGACGAGGTCCGCGCACGCGTCATCGAGCCGCTCGGACTCCACGGCACGTACATGCCGGGTACGGACCACCGCGTCCCCCAGCCCAGCAGCCGCGCCTACTCGCAGCTCGCCGAGAACACCACCGGCAAGATCTACGACGTCACCGAGTTCAACCCCTCCGCCGCCAACTCGGCGGGCGAGATCATCTCCAACCCCGGTGATCTGAACCGCTTCTACTCGGCGCTCCTGCGCGGCAAGGTCCTGCCCGCGAAGCAGCTCGCCGAGATGAAGACGACCGTCCCCGCCGAGGTGGTCGACGGGCGCTACGGCCTCGGGCTCATCGAGAACGAGTTGAGCTGCGGGGTCACGATCTGGGGTCACAGCGGCGGCATCCACGGCTCCAGCTCCTTCGCGGGCACCACGGCCGACGGCAAGCACTCCCTCGCCTTCAACTTCAACGGCGACTGGAGCGGCGACCCGGTGAAGGTCGTCGAGGCGGAGTACTGCGGCAAGAAGTAGCCTCGGCACGGAATTAATCACACAAAGGCCGAAAAACTCCTAACCCGCACAATCCTCGCAACCTTCCGACCATTCACCCCGTCACACCTCCTGAGCAGCAAGAACGGCAAGGGAGTACGACATGTCAATGCACAAGGGGCTGGTCGGAATCGTCGCGGCGGTCGTCGTCGCGGCGGGAGCGCTCACCGCGCCCACCGCCGTGGCGGCGCCCGCCGAACGACAGGCCCGCTCCGAACGACGGGCCGACGCCCACGACGCCACCCGCAAAGCCATGGACGACGCGGTCGAAGCCGGCCTCACCGGTGTCGTCGTCCAGGTCGCAGACGAGCACGGCGTCTGGAAGGCGACCGCGGGCGTCGGCAACCTCAAGACCAAGCAGCCGCGCAACGCCGACGACCGGTACCGCGCCGGCAGCATCACGAAGACCTTCATCGCGACCGTCCTGCTCCAACTGGAGGCCGAGGGACGGCTCTCGCTCGACGACACCGTCGACAAATGGCTGCCCGGAGTCGTGCACGGCAACGGCCACGACGGCACCCGCATCACCGTCCGCCAGCTCCTCAACCACACCAGCGGCATCTTCGACTACACGGACGACCTCGCCTTCCAACTGGCGCTCTTCCTGCCGCAGACCTTCGCCAAGAACCGCTACCGCACCTGGACCCCGGCCGAACTCATGACGATCGCCATGAGCCACAAGCCGTCCTTCGCGCCGGGCACCTCCTGGTCCTACTCCAACACCAACTACCTGCACGCCGGGATGGTCATCAAGAAGGTGACCGGCAACTCGTACGGCGACGAGGTCCGCGCACGTGTCATCGGGCCGCTCGGTCTGCACGGCACGTACATGCCGGGTACGGACCCCGGCGTCCCGCAGCCCAGCAGCCGGGCGTACTCGAAGTTCGAGCTGCCCGGCGGCAGGATCTACGACGTCACCGAGATGAACCCCTCCTGGGCCAACTCCGCGGGCGAGCTCATCTCCACCACCGGTGACCTCAACCGCTTCACCTCGGCGCTGCTGCGCGGCAAGCTCCTGCCCGCCGCCCAACTCGCCGAGATGAAGGCCACGTTCCCGGCCCCACTGGTCGGAGGCGACTACGGCCTCGGCATCTTCGTACGCAAGCTCACCTGCGGCGTCGAGATCTGGGGCCACAGCGGCGGCCTCCACGGCTCCAACTCCGAGGCGGTCACCACGGCCGACGGCAAGCACTCCCTCGCCCTCAACTTCAACGACGACTGGGGAGTCGGCAGCATGAAGATCATCGAGGCGGAGTTCTGCGGAGGGTCGTAGAACCGGAACTCGACCAGTGATCCCCGTTGTTCTCCCGTACACGAGGAGGGGCCCCCGGTCTCCCGGCGGCCCCTCCTCTCCCCTCCTGGTTCTGCCCGGTCCGTCACTACCGGGGCAGCACCACGACGTACGCCGCCGGCTCGCGGTCCCCCGACGCCATAAGAGCCGTACGTACGACAGTTGCCTGCTGCTCGATCGCCTCGCGGAGCTTGCGCGGGGTGATGTGGACGACCGTGATGCCCAGCCGCTCCAGGTGCTCGCGCTTACGGGCGTACTCCGACCACAGCGCGTCGTCCTCCTGCCCGAACTGGCGGTAGCCCTGGCGCGGGGTGCGCGTGTCCAGTTCCACCGCCACCGCGTGGTCGGGCCAGTACGCGTCGACGCCGCCGAGACACGGGCCGCCGGGCAGCCGCAGATCGACGTTCCAGACCGGGTCCGGGAGGCCGTGCTCGCGCACCATCCGGTAGAGGCGGTCCTCCGCGATCGCCCGGCCCTCCGCCAGCAGGGAGTCGACCGCGTCCACGACATGCGGGCGGCTCAGCAGCCGCGCCTGGTTCAACTCCCGTACCACCGAAGCCGGTTCACAGTGCCCGCCGCGCACCGCGTCGGTCAGCAGCCGGCGTACGGCACCCGCGTCCGTGAGTCCGGCCACCGCGTCGGCGAGGGCGCGCGCGACCGGGGCGACCGGGATCCCCTCGATCACCTCGGGCGTCGGCAGGGCCGAGGTGCGCAGGATGCGGACGCAGCCCGTCGAGCGGAGGCGACGCAGCCGGGGGACCAGGACGTCGAAGGCGTCGAGGGAGAGGAGCGGCGGCGCGGCCGAGAAGCCGTGCAGGGCGAGTGCGGCCAGGCCGGTGATCATGGCCTCGGTGTAGACCGGCCGCCCGCGCTCCCGGTACGGCTCCTCGCAGTCCGGCTGGGCCGGGACCCCCGTCGTCGCCGCCCGCTCCTTCGCCGCGTACAGCAGTACCGAGTGCAGCCGCTCCTCGCTGGTGGGCGGCGCCGGGTGCAGCAGGAACACGCCCGGCAGGAGCTGCTGCCAGGGCCCGCTGGACCGGCACTGCTCGTTCGCCTCGGCGGCCGTGACGCCGTGCGCCCGCAGTTGGGCGGCGGTCAGTACCCGGCGCTGTACGTGCGACAGGTGGCGGAGGGGGCGGGGGCTGGGGGAGAGCGGGGTGTTGTGGGTCATGACTCCGGCTTTCCCGTGTCCGATCCGTCCCCTAACCGCTGTTACACGCCCGTCGACAATTCCGGACAAGCTCGCCCTAAAGTGCAAGCGTTCGAGTGCCGAAAGACGCTGGTCCATCCGGGGGTTACGGGGGCGAGTGACCGGGTTCGGTAACGGTGGGGTCGGAGGGGCCTGAGAGGTCCATGCCAGGTGGCCAGTGGCGGATCAGGGCGCCGGTGCCGTGCAGGGCGTCGGCGAGGCGGCCCTCGGCGGTCGGGTGCGCAGGTCTGGTGCGGTACAGATCGTCCAGTTCCAGGATGGCGCGGGCCAGGATCTCGAAGTCCCGCAGGATCGTTTCGAGTTGGGGCAACGCCGTGTCACCGCGTCGGGCGGCCAGCACGGCGGCGTTCCACTGCGCCCGCTCCAGCTTCCGCTCCAGTTCGTGCCGGTCGGGCAACTGCCCACCGCCGAACAAGTCCCCCTGTACGGCCCGGGTTTCGAGGATCGCCCGGGAGGCGTGGAGCATCCGCTGCACCAGCCGGCCCGCATGGCTGTCGAGGTCCCGCATGGTCACGTAGTGATGGCGCATCCGCCGTACGACCGTGGCGCTCGACGCCACTCCCCAGCGGACGGGTCTGCCGAGGTGGGGCGTCGGATCGTTCCAGTAGGGCGCGGAGTCGAAGGCGGCCGGGCGCCGATAGGTGAGCCGGTGTAAATGCCGCCACTTCTCGTACGGCAACTCCGGGTCCAGTAACACGGGTTGGGCCGGATGGTGCGCGTGGTCCGGTGGATAGCGCTCGACGAGCGTGCCGATCGCCGTCGAGCCGGTGGTGGCCGGGGAGGGCGGTAAGCCGTCCTCCCCGGCCACCACCACCGCGTCCCCGGCGTCCCCGGCCTTCTCGTCCAGCCGTGACAGCACGTCCGTGGTCAACACGTTTGCCGCCACCGCGAGTTCGCGTGCCCTTGCCGCGTCCGGATGTGCGGACGCCATCACCAGCAGTGCCCCCGTGATACGCCGTAGTCCGCGCACCAACTCATCCACGCGCGCGTCGACTTCGGACTCGAACACTTCGACTTCCCCCCTTGCAGGTCCTTCACTTCTTTCTCGACATCACCGTCCCCGGCACCCCAGGGGCACACCTGCTCCAGGGGTGCCTTCTCAAACCACCAATTTGTTCGGTCATCGGACCGCTGTCACATCGCACGCCTGTGCCCGCAGCGCACGGGCCAGATCGTCCCGCGCCTCCAGAACCAGGCGCCGCAGGGCGGGCGCCGCGTCGGCCCGGTCCGCCAGCCACTCGTCCGTCGCCGCCAGGGTCCCCGGCGAGTCCTGGAGGGACGGGAACAGGCCCCGTACGACATCCATCCCGATCTGGATCGACCGGTCGGCCCAGATCCGCTCGATCACCGCGAAGTACCTCTCCGCGTACGGTGCGAGCAGCTCCCGCTGCGAGCCCTGGACGAAGCCCGAGATGGTGGCCTCGACGAGGGCGTTGGAGAGGGAGTCCGACTCGACGACCTGCGCCCAGGCCTGCGCCTTGACCGCCGCCGAGGGGCGGGCGGCGAGGCAGCGGACCTGGTGGCGCTTGCCGGACGCCGTGTCGTCGCGGGCGAGTTCGGCGGCGAGCGTCTTCTCGTCGGCGACGCCGTGCGAGGTCAGCGGTTCCAGCAGCGCCCACCGCAGCTCCTGGTCGACGTCCAGGCCGTCGATCTTCGCCGTGCCCTCCAACAGCCCCTGGAGCAGCTGGAGATCGGCCTCGTTGGAGGCCACGACCGCGAGGAAGCGGGCCCAGGTCAGCTGGTGCTGGCTGCCCGGTTCGGCGAGCCGCAGTTCCTTCAACGCGCCCTCGGCGAGCAGGCGTTCACCGGTCGCCCGCCAGTCGGGGGCCGCGTAGTGGGTGAGCGCGGAGCCCGCCCAGGCGTGCAGCATCTGGAGGACGCCGATGTCCGACTCGCGCCCCGCGAACCGCAGCACCAGGTCGACGAAGTCCCGGGCCGGCATCAGCCCGTCCCGGGTGAGGTTCCACAGCGCGGACCAGCACAGGGCGCGGGCGAGCGGGTCGGTGAGGTCACCGAGCTGCGCCCGCAGCGTGTCCAACGACCCTTCGTCGAACCGGATCTTGCAGTACGTCAGGTCGTCGTCGTTGACGAGCACCAGCTCGGGGGCGTCGCTCCCGGCCAGCTCCCCGACGACCGTACGGGGCCCGTCGACATCGACCTCGGCACGCGCATACCGCTCCAACGCTCCTTCGGGGGAACGCCGGTAGAGCCCGACGGCCACCCGGTGCGGGCGCAGTTCGGGGTGCGACTCGGCGGCCTCCTGGAGCACGGCCAGCTCGGTGATCAGCCCGTCCGCGCTCAACAGCACCTGCGGGGTGAGGGAGTTGACCCCGGCGGTCTGCAGCCAGGCACGCGACCAGGAGGCCAGGTCCCGCCCGCTGGTCTCCTCCAGCGCCGACAGCAGATCACCGAGGCGCGTGTTGCCGTACGCGTGCCGCTTGAAGTACCGCCGCGCGCCTTCGAGGAACGCGTCCCGTCCGACGTACGCCACGAGTTGCTTGAGTACGGAGGCGCCCTTGGCGTAGGTGATGCCGTCGAAGTTGAGCTTGGCGTCCTCCAGGTCGCGGATGTCGGCCGTGATGGGGTGCGTGGAGGGGAGCTGGTCGGCGCGGTAGGCCCAGGACTTGCGGTTGTTGGCGAAGGTGACCCAGCCGTTGGTGAAACGGGTCGCCTCGACGAGGGAGGAGGCGCCCATGAAGTCGGCGAAGGACTCCTTGAGCCAGAGGTCGTCCCACCACTCCATGGTGACGAGGTCGCCGAACCACATGTGGGCCATCTCGTGCAGGATGACGTTCGTCCGCCGCTCGTACGCGGCCTGTGTCACCTTCCCCCGGAAGATGAACTCCTCGCGGAAGGTGACGAGTCCCGGGTTCTCCATCGCGCCGAGGTTGTACTCGGGCACGAAGGCCTGGTCGTACTTCCCGAAGGGGTACGGGTAGTCGAAGTGGTCGTGGAAGAAGTCCAGCCCCTGCTTGGTGACGAGGAAGACGTCGTCGGAGTCGAAGTAGGGGGCGAGCCCCTTGCGGCACATGGCACCGAGGGGGATGTCCAGCGTCGTACCGTCGGCGAAGGTCCGGGAGTACGAGTCGGTGACGTAGTGATAGGGCCCGGCGAGGATGGCGGTGATGTAGGTGGAGATGGGCTTGGTCTCGGCGAACCGCCACACACCGTCAACCAGCTCCCCGAGGCCATTGCTCCACGCGACCCACCCCTCAGGGGCGCGCACCTCGAACCGGAAGGGGGCCTTCAGGTCGGGCTGCTCGAAGTTGGCGAAGACGCGACGCGAGTCGGCGGGCTCGTACTGCGTGTACAGATACACCTCGCCGTCCTCGGGGTCGACGAAGCGGTGCAGGCCCTCGCCGGTGCGGGAGTAGGCGCACTGGGCGTCGACCACCAGCTCGTTCTCGGCGGCGAGATCCTCCAGCAGGACGCGCGTGCCGTCGAAGACGGCCCCCGGGTCGAGATCCCGCCCGTTGAGGGAGACGGCCGTCACACTGGGCGCGACAAGATCGGCGAAACTGGCGGCACCGGGCTCGGCACACCGGAACCGGATGGTGGTCACGGACCGAAAAGTCCGAGCCCCGCCACCGCTCCCTGAGTCCCCCACGGCGGACCGCACATCGAGGAACACCTCGTACCCGTCGACGGACAGCAGAGCGGCCCGCTCCCGGGCCTCGTCGCGGGACAGATTCTCACCGGGCACCGAGCACTCCCTCGATTGTCATCAGTACGGCCGACCAGCACCGATCCTGCCACGCACCACTGACACCGGACACCCGGGAATGCGACGGTGGCGGGGATACGTTGCCTGTTGGAAGCCCACTTTTACCTAGGAGACCCATGTCCGAGACGAGCTCGACCAAGACCCCCGTCGACTTCTGGTTCGACCCGCTCTGTCCCTGGGCCTGGATGACCTCCCGGTGGGTCCTGGAGGTGGAGAAGGTCCGCGACATCGAGGTCCGCTGGCACGTCATGAGCCTGGCGGTGCTCAACGAGGAGCGGCTCGACGAGCTGCCCGAGGAGTACCGCGAGATGCTCGCGGTGAAGGCATGGCTGGGCGTACGGGTCGTGACGGCGGCCTGGCAGAAGCACGGCGCCGACGTCGTAGGCCCCCTCTACACGGCCCTGGGCACGCGTGTCCACAACAACGAGGAGGGCCTGACCCTGGAGTCCATCGCGGGCGCCCTCGCCGACGTCGGCCTCCCCGCCGACCTGATCGACTACGCCGAGCAGAAGGACTTCGAGTTCGAGGCCGAGCTGCGCGCCTCCCACAAGGAGGGCATCACCAAGGTCGGCCAGGACGTCGGCACCCCGGTGATCGCGGTCCCCGGCGCCGACGGCGAGCAGATCGCCTTCTTCGGCCCGGTCGTCACCCCGGCCCCGAAGGGCGAGGAGGCCGCCAAGCTGTGGGACGGCACCCTCCTGGTCGCCTCGGTCCCCGGCTTCTACGAGATAAAGCGCACCCGCACGAAGGGCCCGGACTTCAGCAACCTCTGAGGCCCCGGCCACCATGGGGGAGGCCCCCGCGAGTCACGTCCTCGCGGGGGCCTCCCGTCATTCCGCCTGCCGGTGAAGGTTGAGAAGACGATCACGAGGCAGGACGCTTCACAGCCGTCGGCGCGGTCAGGGCGCCAACAGCAGCACATCCGTACGGGACTTGGCGGCGGCGTAGCGCTTCGCGACGTCCTGCCAGTTGACGACGGCCCACATGGCGTCGATGAAGTCGACCTTCTGGTTCCGGTACTGGAGGTAGAAGGCGTGCTCCCAGGCGTCGAACACGAGAATCGGGGTCGAGCCCTGACCGGCGTTGCCCTGATGGTCGTAGACCTGCTCGACGATCAGACGACCGGAGAGCGGCTCGTGGGCGAGGACGCCCCAGCCGGAGCCCTGGGTGGTCGCGGCGGCCTTGGTGAGCTGCGCCTTGAAGCCGGCGAACGAACCGAACGACTCGGTGATCGCGTCCGCGAGGTCACCGACACCGTCGGCGGCGAGCGGCTCACCGCCGCCCTCGCCGGTCATGTTGTGCCAGTAGATGCTGTGCAGGATGTGCCCGGAGAGATGAAAGGCCAGGTTCTTCTCCAGGCCGTTGACCGAGCCCCACGCCTCCTTGTCGCGCGCCTCCGCGAGCTGCTCAAGCGTGTCGTTGGCCCCCTTCACATACGCCGCGTGGTGCTTGTCGTGGTGCAGCTCGATGATCTCGGGGCTGATCACGGGCGCGAGCGCGGAGTAGTCGTACGGCAGCTCGGGAAGCGTGTACACGGGCATGCGGGGTCCCCTCGACCTCTTATTGCACATAGCTTGCAACTACACGCTAGCAACAAAAAGACCCTCACGTGACTCACGCGAGGGTCTTTTTGCTGCTGAGACTTTTTGTCGCTGACGGGCAGGCCTAGGCGGCGACCGAGGTGTAGTGCGAGGCGTCCCCGGCGATCGAGTAGCTCTCCTTGCCCTCGATGCCGACCGGGATGTCACCGGCGATGGTCACGCGGTGCAGGCGGCGCGGCTGTCCGTCGTAGTTGTCGATGGCGTAGTGCTGGGTGATCCGGTTGTCGAAGAGGACGAGCTGGTTGGGGGACCAGCGGTGGCGCAGGATGTTCTCCGGGCGGGTGACGTAGGCCTGGAGGATGTCCAGGATCTTGCGGGACTCGCCGGCCGACAGCCCGACGATCCGCTGCGCGAACCCGCCGATGAACAGCCCGCGTTCGCCGGTCAGCGGGTGGACGCGGACCACCGGGTGCGCGGTACGGAAGTTGATGGACGTGAACTGGGCGCGCTGGGCGGCCTGTTGCTCGTCCAGCTCCTCGTCCGGGACCGCGTAGTCGTAGTCGTTGGTGTGCTCGGCCCACAGATTGTCGGCCAACTGCCGCAGGGGTTCCGGCAGGTCGCGATACGCGGCCGCGGAGCTGGCGATGAGCGTCTCACCGCCGTACGGCGGGATCGTGATGCTGCGCAGGGTGCTGGCCTGCGGCGGGTTGAGGACGAACGTGACGTCGGTGTGCCAGTGGTTGGCGGCCCGGCCGCGCTCACTGTCGACCGGCAGCACGTTCGGGGCGCCGTCGACGGCCGACACGGTGGGGTGGGCGGTGGTGAGGTCGCCGAAGTGGCGGACGAAGGCCTGCTGACCCTCGTCGTCCAGGTTCACCTCGTCGAAGACCAGCGCCTTGTGGACGTTGAGGGCCTCGCGGATCGCGGCGACCTGCACCTCGTCGAGGGGCTTGGAGATGTCCACACCGGACACCCGGGCGCCGATGTTGGCGGTGACCTTCTGGATTTCAATGCCGGACATGTGCGGGTTCCTTCCAGATCGGGGTTGGTCAGACGAGAGCGGGCTTGGCGGTGTACTGGTTGGCGGGGCGAGGGAGGCCGTACCTCTCGCGCAGGGTCCGGCGCGGCCCGTATTCCGTACGGAGCAGACCTCGGGCACGCAGGATCGGGACGACGTGGTCGACGAAGGCGTCGAGACCGGACGGCAGGACCGCGGGCATGATGTTGAACCCGTCGGCGGCACCGCGCGTGAACCAGGCCTCGATCTCGTCGGCGACCTGCTCGGGCGTACCGGCGAAGGTGAGATGCCCGCGCCCCCCACCGAGCCGCCCGATGAGCTGCCGCACGGTGAGCCGCTCACGCCGGGCCAGCTCGACGACGAGCGTGTAGCGGCTCTTGGCGCCTTCGATGGCACTCTCGGGAGGCAGATCGGCGGGGAGAAGCCCATCCAACTCCAGTGTTCCAGCGGGCAGTTGGAGAAGCCCCTCCAGTCGCTCCACACCATGCGCGTACACGATGTGGTCCTCCAGGACCTGCTCGTTGGCCAGCGCCTCGGCCTCCGTGCCGCCCAGCACCGGAACGATGCCGGGCAGCACCTTGATGTGGTCGGGGTCCCGACCGGCCGCCGCCGTACGGGACTTGAGGTCGGCGTAGAAGGCCTGCGCGTCCTCGATGGTCTGCTGAGCGGTGAACACGGCCTCCGCGTACCGCGCGGCGAACCCCTTCCCGTCCTCACTCGACCCGGCTTGCACGAGCAGCGGGTAACCCTGAGGCGCACGCGGCACGTTGAGACCGCCCTCGACGCTGAAGTACTTCCCCTTGTGCCGGGGCGGATGCACTTTGGAGTCGTCGCCCCAGACCCCGGCAGCCTTGTCGGCGACGATGGCGTCGTCCTCCCAGCTGTCCCAGAGCTTGCCCGCCACATCGAGGAACTCGGCGGCACGCGCGTACCGCTCGGCGTGCGCGGGCTCGGCGTCGAGCCCGAAGTTCCGGGCGGCCTCGGCCCCGGCAGTGGTGACGATGTTCCAGCCGGCCCTGCCTCCGCTGATGATGTCGAGCGAGGCGAACTTCCGGGCCAGGTTGTAGGGCGAGTTGTAGGAGGTGGAGGCGGTGGCGATCAGCCCGATGTGGGTGGTCGCCGTGGCGAGGGCGGTGAGCAGAGTGAGCGGTTCGAGGGCACCGGCGGGCCGCTGGGCGATATTGCCCCACAACTGCGGACTGTCGGCGAGAAAGAGGGAGTCGAACGTGCCACGCTCGGCGATCCGCGCGAGCCGCACGTAGTGGTCCAGCTCGACATGGGCGTACGGATCACTCTCCGGCAGCCGCCAGGAGGCTTCGTGGTGCCCGGTGCTCATGAGGAAGGCGTTGAGGTGGAGTTGGCGAGGCATAGGGGTTCCTTTGCATCTTTTAGCCCGTCCGGCGTTTGAGGACGAGGCCGTTCAGGCCGAAGCGGGGGTCTGGGGGCGGCAGCCCCCAGGAACGGGATGGGACGGGTAGGGGCGGCGGGGGCGAGAAAAGCCGCTCACCGGACGTCCTCCGTCACGCCAAGCGCCGCAAGCAACCGCGCCCGGTACTCGCCCCGCGCAGCCGCCTCCCGGTCAATGGCGAGATCGAGCCCGATCCGCCCGTCCTCCAGCACCAGCACCCGCTCGGCCAGAGCAACAGCCTCATCCACGTCATGCGTGACGAGCAGAACGGACGGCCGGTGCCGCTCCCACAGCTCCCGCAGCAACCCGTGCATCCTGATCCGCGTCAACGCGTCCAACGCCCCGAACGGCTCATCGGCAAGCAGCAGTTCAGGCTCCCGCACCAACGACCGCGCCAGAGCCGCCCGTTGCGCCTCCCCACCCGACAACTCACTGGGCCAGGCCCGCTCCCGCCCCTTCAGCCCCACCTCGGCCAGAGCCTCCCGCCCCTTCTCGGCGGCCTCCTTGCCCTCCAGCCCCAGCAGTACGTTGTCCAGCACCCGCCGCCACGGCAGCAGCCGCGCGTCCTGGAACACCACCGACACCCGCTCGGGGGCCGAAAGCCGGCCGCTCCCCGACACCTCGTGATCGAGCCCCGCGACCGCCCGCAACAAGGTGCTCTTGCCGGACCCGCTGTGCCCGAGCAGGGCGACGAACTGCCCGGCGGGGATGTCGAGATCGATACCGTCGAGGACCGTCCGCCCGTCGAACGACCGGGTCAGACCCCGGAGTTGGACGGCGGGCCGGGTCAGTTGCTCAGCGTGCGTCGCCATGACAGCACCCTCCGTTCGATGAGACGGACCGCGCTGTCGGAGGCCAGGCCGAAGATGCCGTAGATGGCCAGGCCGACGAGGATGACATCGCTCTGGCCGTAGTTCTGGGCCTGGAACATCATGTAGCCGAGTCCGTTGGTGGCGTTGATCTGCTCCAGGACGACCAGCCCCAGCCAGGAACCGGTCACCCCGAGCCTGAGGCCCACGAAGAAGCCGGGCAGTGCGCCGGGGACGACGATCTGCCGGACGAACTGGAGCCTCGACAGCCCCTGCACCTCGGCGAGTTCGACGAACCGGCTGTCGATGCCGGACAGCGCGGAATGCGTGTTGAGGTAGATCGGGATGTAGACGACGATGGCGATGATCGCGACCTTGAACGTCTCGCCGATGCCCAGCCAGAGGATGAACAGCGGGATCAGACCGAGGGTCGGGATCGCCCGGTTGAGCTGGACCGTCCCGTCGATCAGCGCCTCGCCGACCCGACTGAGCCCGGAGGCCAGGGCGAGGACGATGCCCGCGGTCAGCCCGATCGCGAAGCCGGAGGCGGCCCGCCGCAGAGAGGTCAGGATGTCGGTCGGCAGGGTCCCGTCGGTCCACAGATGGACGCCGGTCCTCAGCACGGTCCAGGGCGCCGGGATCGCGGCCGGGTCGAGCTGTCCGGCGGCGGAGGCGGCGGCCCAGAGGCCGAGGAAGAGGGCAGGCCCGATGAGCTGGGCGGCGGGCAGCCGCTTGCCGGGGGAGAGCCGCCGGCGCCGCCGGACCTGGCCGAGTTCCCCGCCTTCACCGCCTTCCCCACCGACGACGACAGACGCGGCTGAGGCCGAGGTCGAAGTCGATGTCGATGTCGATGTCGATGTCGATGTCGTGGACGTTGTCACGGCGGTCACCTCCGGTACTCCGCAGTCACGGACTTGGCCGCGATGCCCTCGAAGCGATGGTCGAAGAGCGAACCCACGTCGAACTTCTTCACGAAGCCGCCCTCCGCGAGCAGATCGGCGGTCTCCTGCTCCCACTTGATCGCCTCGTCCCAACTCGGCGGGAACAACGGCTTGTTGGCGAGCGCCGTGATCGCCCGCGCCTGGGCGAGGGTCAGGTTCTGCGTCTTGACGTAGAACTCCTCGTTCCACGCGTCCGGGTTCTCGTACGCCCACACCTGGCCCTTGGCCCAGTACGGGATGTACGCGGCGATCGCGGCGGCCTTCGCGGGGTCGTTCAGCACGGAGACCGGCGCCCACAGCAGGTTGAGCAGGTCGACGACGTCCGTCTTGATGGTCCGGGCACCCTTGGCGCCGTACTGCGCGATATACGCGGGCGCCTGGCTGTTGCCCAGCGGCGCGATGTCCACCTGGCCCGACTGCAGGGCGGTGAGGAACTGGTTGCTGGTCAGCGGGACGAGCTTGACCTCGTCGTAGGCGAGCCCGGCCTGCTTCAACGCCCGCAGGAGCACGACACCCTGGGCCTGCCCCTGCGAGAAGGCGAGCTTCTTGCCCTTGAAGTCGGCGACCGACTTGATGTCGCTGCCGGGCTTGGTCGCGAAGAGATAGTTCGGCTTTCGGGTGACGTTGATCGCGACGATCTTCGCGTCGTATCCCTGGTAATGCGCCTGGATCGGCGGAATACCCGCGTTGTTGGCGACATCGAGGGAGCCCGCACGGAATGCGTTGATGACATCGGGACCGGCCCCGATGTTCGCCCAGGTCGACACCTTGAACGGCAGGTCGCCCAACTTGGCGAGCTTGAACTGGAGTTGCTGGGTGTTCAGATACGAGGAGATCTTCAGACTCGTACCGGCCGGGACCTTTTCGGCGAGCGCGGCGGTCGAGGCGCCCTTGGTGCTGGCCGCGGCACTGCTGTCGGCGCAGCCGCTCAGCCCGGTGACACCGGCCGCGGCGCCGAGCAGGGAGGTGAGGAAGAGACGTCGGTCGACTGACATGGGAGTACTCCGTGAGGTCGAAAGGCAGGAATGCATGCGGAATTCGGGCAGGGCGAGGCCCAGGAACGGAAAAGGAATTCACGCAGAAAGAACAGAAGGCACAGCAGGAAATGAGCGCTTCACACGCGGCAACGTGTCAGCAACAGGGGCGACGTGTCAGCAACAAAGGGTGCGACAGCTCACGAAGAGGCTCATGAGAACGATGCTCCCGGTCATGCCTGACCCCTGTCAACATTCGGAGTTTCTGAATTAAATAGCCACAGGTGAAGCGGCCTCGGACGAAGCGGCCAGCGGATCCCGGTACAGCACATCGAGCGCCACCGAACCGCCCGCCACCGCGAGCACCGAATCCGGGAAACTCGTCGGCACGACGGAGGCCGCGCGGTCGGCGCCGACCCCTTCGCGCAGCGCGGCGAGGCAGTCCTCGCGGTAGATGGTCCCGACCTCGGTCACGACCACCGTCTCCGGATTCAGCACATCGAGCAGCAGCCGCGCCGCCCGCCCCACGGCACCCGCCCGCCGCACCAGCAGCTCGACGGCATCCTGGTCGCCCGCAGCGGCCGCCGCGACCACGTGCATGGGGTTCGTGCCCTCGACGACACCCGCCTCCCGCGCCCGCCGGCACAACGTCCGCTCGCTCAACTCGGCCTGCAGGCAGCCCGTACGACCGCAGTCGCAGACCTCCGTACCGCCCGGCACCGGCAGATGGGCGATGGCACCGGCCTGGGAACGCGGACCGTGGTGCACCTCGTCGTTGGTCGCGAACGCCGCGTCGACCACATTGCCGACGAACAGATGCAGCACGCTCCCACTGCCCCGCGCCGGCCCGAACAGCCGCTCCCCGTTGACCAACGCCCGCGCGTGCCCGTCCACATGGACCGGCAGCCCGGTACGGGCGCCCAGCACATCCCGTACCGCCACGTCCCGCCAGCCCAGCATCGGGTGCTCGACGACGGTCCCGGACTCCCGGTCCACCCAGCCGCCGACGGCCACGCCGACCCCGAGGGCCCGGCAGGCGGGGACGCTGTCCAGCAGTGCCCGCAGTCCCTCGGCGGCCCGCGCCAGCACCCACCCGGGATCGGTGCGTTCGTGCTTCAACTCCCGCTGGGCCACCACCCGTCCGCGCAGATCGAGCAGCGCGACCGTCGTGTACGGCACGGCCACATGAACTCCGCCCACGACGAACCGGGAGCTGTCCAGGTCGACGGGGACGTGCGGACGCCCCACCCCGTTCGACCGCCGGGGCGCGGACTCCTCACGGATCAGGCCGAGTTCGGCGAACCGCGCACAGTAGTCCGTCACCGACGCGGGCGACAGCCCCGTCAGCCGGGCGATGGTGCTGCGCGCGACCGGCCCGTGCTCCAGCACGGACCGCAGAACGACACTCGCGCTGGTCCGGCGCCGGTCGGGGTCGGCGGCGCGAGGTATACGGGAAGAAGGGGAGGGAGAAGCAAGGGTGGGTGCCGCGGCACGGGGCATGGCGATCATCCTCGGGGAACGGGTCCGACACTGCGCCGTCTCGTAGGGACTCGGGAAGTCGTGAAGACTCAGGGAGTCCTGTGGAGCGAGGCGCGCCGGAGCCGCCTCACCCGGGGCGGCGACAGGTGGCCGTGCCCACGCGTCGCAGGTCGACATAGCGACGCGACGAGAAGTACCGGGACTGGGCGACCATGCGCACGAAGCTAGCAAAACGGTCCGCCGCTGCCCAGATGGCGACCAGCGGGCGAGACGGCACCTGTCCAGGCAACTGTCGGGATTGGCGGAACCCTACAGAAGCCGCCCCGCGCATCCCCGTAGCCCGAACCACTCCACCTCAGTGACCGGCATCACGCCGTACCGCGTGTAACCCCCACCGTTTGTCCGAAGCCCACCAAGCCTCCGTCGCCCCCTTTGTCGAGCGCTGACGGTGATCGGCCCGAGGACGCTGGGATAGCGTCACGATGTCCCTTGCCGCTCACCCACATCCCCGCGGAGTCCCCATGGCAACCGCCGTCGCCCCCGCCCGCCCCGGCCAGGTCCTCGCCGACCTGCTCCCCGCCTCCCGCGTCCGGGACGCCGCGCTCGTGCTCGGCGGCGCCGGGCTCGTCGGGATCGCCGCCCAGATCGCCGTCCCCGTGCCCGGCTCGCCGGTGCCGGTGACCGGGCAGACCTTCGCCGCACTCCTCGTCGGCACCGCACTCGGCGCGGGCCGCGGCCTCGCCGCCCTCGCCTTCTACGCCCTGGCCGGTCTCGCGGGCGTGCCGTGGTTCGCGGAGGGCGGCTCGGGCACGTCCGTGTCCTTCGGCTACGTCCTCGGCATGCTGCTCGCGTCCGCCGCCGTGGGCGCGCTGGCCCGCCGTGGCGCCGACCGCTCGGTGCCGCGCATGGCGGGCACGATGCTGATCGGCGAGGCGATCATCTACGCGATCGGCGTCCCGTACCTCGCCCTGGCCGCCGACATGAGCGCGAGCGCGGCGATCGCCGCCGGCCTCACCCCGTTCCTGCTGGGCGACGCGTTGAAGGCGGCGCTGGCGATGGGCGTACTGCCGACGGCGTGGAAGTTCGTCAACAAGAGCTGAATAACGGCGGGTTGAGAGAATCGGAGGAGGGGGAGGCGGAATCCGCCTCCCCCTCCTCCATGTGCCGATCAGCCCTGCGGCTGACGCGACTGCTGGGGCCGCCGCTGCGACCACCACATGCCCGCCGCCCCGGCGGACAGCAGCGCCGCGCCGACCGCGCCGAGCGGGAGCAGATCGCGCGCCGGGCCGGTCCTCGGCAGCTCGTCGCCCCCGGGCGCCACCGGCTTGTTGTCGGTGCCGAGCAGCAACGGCGTGGCCGGGGCGTTCGGCGACGGGTTCGTCGTACCGAACGGGACCGGGCCCTGCTGCCAGTACGTCTTCGCACCGTCGGCCGTCTGCACGGGCAGGCAGATCTTGCCGGTCTTGCCCAGGTCGTACGTCGCCTCCACGTCGTACGACTTCGACTTACCGGCCGCGAGATTGCCGACGGCGCAGTTGAAACCGCTGTTCGAGCCTTCCGGAAGATCTCCTTCGGGAATCTCCGCACAGCCCTGGACGTTCTTGACCGTCATACCGTCGAATCCGACCACCAGAAGCCGGATATCGCCGCTCTCCTTGCTCCCCTCGTTCTTTACCGTGGCAGTGAGCGCGGTTTCCTTCGAACTGTTGTCGACCGAGATGCTCTCGGGCAGCTCCGTGGTCAACTTGACGCCCGCCGGCGCTTCGTCAACGGCCTTTCCCCCTTTGCTGCTACCGGGTCCCTGGTCATCCGCGCTGGCGGTGAAGGAAAGGATCATCACGGCCGAGAAAGATGCCGTGAGCAGCGATCCCGCGATGACCGTCGTGCGACCAGAACTCATGTTCGTCCCCCTTGGATCCCCCTGGACTGCGCCTGAATTCGCAGTCCATGAAGAGGTACCACAAGATTTGTCACCACTATGCTGGTACGGCACGAAGTGTGACCATTGTGGTTCTGGTGGGGCGTGCGTTGAGGGGGTGCAGGGGATTGCCGGGGAATATGGGCGGCGGTGCTCCAGGTCTGCTGGTGACGGGTCGATATCGGCTGGTCGAAAGCATTGGACAGGGGGGAATGGGGCGGGTGTGGCGAGCCGCCGACGAAATGCTCGACCGGCCGGTGGCCGTCAAGGAAATGCGGATCGACGGACTCGACGCGGAGGACACCCGCACCCGCCGCGAACGCACACTCCGCGAGGCCAGGGCGACGGCCAGGATCGACCACCTGAACGTCGTGCGCGTGTACGACGTCGTGGACGAGGGCGAGCGCCTGTGGATCGTCATGGAGCTGGTCGCCGGCCGCTCCCTCGAACAACTCCTCGTCGCGGACGGCCCGTTGGCCCCGGCCGACACGGCCCGTCTCGGCCTCGGCCTGGTCTCCGCGCTGCGCCAGGTGCACGCCGGGGGAGTGCTCCACCGGGACATCAAACCGGGCAACGTCCTCGTGGAACGACGCGACCAGCGGGTCGTCCTCACTGACTTCGGCATCGCCGCCATCCAGGACGCGAAGGCCCTGACGATGGTCGGGATGCTCGTCGGCTCCCCCGACTACATGGCCCCCGAGCGTGTGTCGGGCCGGCACCAGGGCCCGCCGTCCGACGTGTGGTCGCTGGGCGCGACACTCTGCGCGGCACTGGGCGGCCGCTCCCCGTTCTCCCGCGAGACGACCCTGGCGACGCTGCACGCGGTCCTGTACGAGGACCCCGAACTCCCGGCCGCCGCAGGCCCGTTGCACGACATCCTGGCCGCCCTCCTGGAGAAGGAACCGTCGGCCAGGCCCGCACTGGAGGACGTGGAGCTGGCACTGCGCCCGGTGGCGTACCCGGCACCGACACCGACACCGACGCCGACACCCGAGCCCGAGCCCGAGCCCGAGCCGGAAGAGGAGCCCGAGCCGAAGGAACCGGAGATACCGGACGGCCGCCCGGACACGGCGCCCCTCACCCCCGTACAGCCGCCCCAGGACACCCCGACCCCCGCCTACCTGGACGCGCCACTCGTACGGGCAGCACGACAGCCACGCGAGCAGCCGGAGCCCCAACCCGAACTCGCACCCGAACCCGAACCCGAACCCGTGCCCGAACCCGCACCTGAACCCGCGGAGCCGACGGACGCGATCCCCGCCGCCCACGCGGCAGCCACCCCCGTCCTGGGGACCCCTTCCTACGCTGCCTCCCCGGAGGCATCCAGCGCCTCCACCGAAGTCCCCTCCGAGATACGGTCCGAGGCCGGTTCGGCGGTACCCGTGCGCAAGGCCGGGGTCTCCCTCCTCCGAACGAAGGAGCGGGAAGAGACACAGACACAGACACAGACACAGGCACGGACACAGACCCGAACCCAGCCGCCGGCGCAGCCACGACATACCCCGGAGCGGCAGGTGGCCGCCCTCCCGACGGCCCCGCAGACGGTGCCACCGCAACTGCCGCAAGGCGAACTCCCGGGCCCCGCGCGCCCGTCCGACCCCGGGCGGGGCCGCGACCGGCGCCGGGGCCGCCGTCGTACGGGCATGGTGGCGGCCGGTGTGGTCACGGCGGGCGCGGTGGTGGGGATCGTTCTGGCCTCGACCGCAGGCTCACCGGACGACAAGAACACGGCGACTCCGGGATCGTCGCCGGCAACAACCTCGGCCGCCCCCACCCCACCCGAAACAACTCCCGCACCCACCCCCGAACCCACGGTCGAGGGCACGTCCCGCCCGCGCAGCCTGCCGCCCGGCGCGCACGAGGAGGCGGGCGGATACGCGTGGGCGACACCCAAGGGCTGGCGCCGGGACGTGAAGACGGGCGCCGAGGTGCACTACACGTCGCCCGACGGCAGGCAGGAACTCCTGGCCAAGTCCTCGCTCGCGCGCGGCGACCTGCTGGAGACCTGGGAGGAGTCGGAGCGCAACGCCCGCCAGGGCCAGGACTACCGGAAGATCACCCTCGCGGAGACGACGTACCAGGGGCACCCTGCGGTCGTCTGGGAGTACACCTTCACCCTGGACGGCACCCACTGGCACGCCCGGCTGCTCGGATTCGACGTGGAGGGGAAGTCGTACCAGGTCAGCACCTGGTACCACGAGGAGATCGAGACGCAGGCGGTACGGACCTACGAACAGGTCAGGGAGTCGTTCACGGTGCTGTGAACAACTCCCTGACCACTGGGACCACTTGGAACACTTGGATCGCTAGCCGACCTTGACGACGTCGCCGTCATCGGCGATGTCCGAGGCCGGATCGCCGGAGGCGACGACGACGGTCCCGCGCCCGGTCCGCTGCCGGACGACGGCGATGACGAGCACAACGGCCGCGACCAGCAGCGACAGAAGCACGGTCTCGCGTCCGTCGTGCTCGGTGTCGGTGAGCATGTAGCCGAGGACGAAGACGATGAGAGCGGCGGTCGCCCAGGTCAGATACGGGTACAGCCACATCTTCACGACGAGCTTCTCCGGGGACTCGCGCTCGATGATCTTCCGCATGCGCAGCTGCGAGAAGCAGATGACCAGCCAGACGAACAGGGCGACGGCACCGGAGGAGTTGACGAGGAAGAGGAAGACCGAGTCGGGGAACTTGTAGTTGAAGAAGACGGCGACGAAGCCGAAGACGACCGAGGCGACGATCGCCGCGAGCGGTACGCCACGGGACGTGGTCCGTGCGAAGGCCTTGGGCGCGTCACCGCGCTGCCCGAGCGAGAAGGCCATGCGGGAGGCCGTGTAGAGCCCGGAGTTGAGGCAGGACAGCACCGAGGTCAGCACGATGAAGTTCATGATCTGACCGGCGTGCGCGATACCGAGGGAGTCGAGGGCGGCGACGTACGAGCCCTTCTCCTTGATCGAGGGATCGTTCCACGGCAACAGGGTCACGACAACGAAGATCGACCCGAGATAGAAGACGGCGACACGCCAGATGATGCTGTTGGTGGACTTGGTGACGGCCCGCTGCGGGTCCTCGGACTCACCGGCGGCCAGCGTGGCGATCTCGCTGCCCATGAAGGAGAAGACGACGAGCAGCACACCGGTGAGGATGGCGCCGGGCCCGTTGGGCAGGAACCCGCCGGAGTCGGTGAGGTTGGAGAGCCCGGCCTTGTCACTGTCGACGCCGGGAAGCACGCCGAACACGGCAAGCCCACCAACAACCACGAAGGCACTGATGGCGACGACCTTGATACCGGCGAACCAGAACTCGAACTCGCCGTAGGAACCGACGGAGACGAGGTTGGTGGCGGTAAGCACGACCATCACGATGAGAGCCCAGGCCCATTGCGGTACGGCGGGA
This sequence comes from Streptomyces sp. NPDC002680, assembly GCF_042889145.1. NCBI lineage: Bacteria > Bacillati > Actinomycetota > Actinomycetes > Kitasatosporales > Streptomycetaceae > Streptomyces > Streptomyces sp. NPDC002680. The sequence continues at coordinate 72,476 of NZ_JBIAQP010000011.1, read as the reverse complement.
ATCCACCCTTCGAGAATGGTGGCCCCGGCAGTGGCCTCCACCGCGAGCACGACAACCCAGAAGAACCAGTAGAGCCAGCCGATGGAGAACCCGGCCCAGCGCCCGAGCGCCCGGTCGGCGTGAGCGGAGAACGATCCGGAGGTCGGGTTGGCGGCGGACATCTCGCCGAGCATCCGCATGACCAGCACGACGAGCGTGCCGACGAGCGCGTAGGAGAGAAGGATGCCGGGGCCGGCGGTGGTGATACCTGAACTGGACCCGACGAAGAGTCCGGCTCCGATGACACCGCCGATGGCGATCATCGACAGATGCCGGTTCTTGAGCCCTGCCTGGAGCCCGGAGGACGGAGAGGCGGTCATGGGGGGAATTCCTTTGCGCCGGGTGAACGGGGAAGCGCGCCGGTGGGGACGGCGTAAACAGTCGGTCCAGTGAATCGGAGGCAAAGCGATTCCTGAACCTTTGAATCCAGATCGTTACTTGAGGTTTCCTTGAGGTTCCGCAGTGTTGCGTAGAGTTTTCGCGATCAACCCCCGAGGCTGCTGCCCCGAAACAGGCGTGTCACACTCGTCCCATGCGCGTGTATCTCGGCTCGGACCATGCGGGCTTCGAACTCAAGAACCACCTCGTCGAATGGCTCAGGGCGGCCGGCCACGACCCCGTGGACTGCGGCCCCCACATCTACGACGCCCTCGACGACTACCCGCCCTTCTGCCTCCGCGCCGCAGAGCGCACAGTGGCCGACCCGGACGCCCTCGGCATCGTGATCGGCGGCTCCGGCAACGGCGAGCAGATCGCGGCGAACAAGGTGAAGGGCGTGCGCGCGGCGCTCGCCTGGAGCGAGGAGACGGCGTCGCTGGGCCGCCAGCACAACAACGCCAACGTGGTCGCGGTGGGCGCACGCATGCACACCCAGGACGAGGCGACGAAGTTCGTGGAGACGTTCTTGGCGACCCCGTTCTCGGAGGACGCCCGCCACATCCGCCGCATCGACATGCTGTCGGCGTACGAGACGACGGGCGACCTTCCGGAGATCCCGCCGCACCACCCTCAGGACCAGTAGTCGGCTGCGGGTGAGTGGGGGCTGGTCGCGCAGTTCCCCGCGCCCCTGGGTAGGCATCCTGAACGCTGTTCAGACATTTCAGCGCGCCCGGGGCACCCTCCAGCCCGTCCGGCGTTTGAGGACGAGCGCGTTCAGCGCGACAAGGGGGGTCTGGGGGCGCAGCCCCCAGGGATGGGAACGGGTAGGGGCGGCGGGGGCGAGAAAACCCCCACGGCCACCCCCACCCACCCGCGGACAAAGAAGGAGCACCCGTGCCGGAAGGGCACACGATCCACCGCCTGGCCCAGGACTACGCCGCCGCGTTCCTAGGAACAGAACCCCAAGTAACCAGCCCCCAGGGCAAGTTCTCCGACGCAGCCGCCCTCCTCGACCACGCCGAACTCACCCACACCGAAGCCCACGGCAAACACCTCTTCCTCGGCTTCCGAGAATCCACCTGGATCCACATCCACCTCGGCCTCTTCGGCAAGGTCAACTTCGGCGCCACCCCCGCCCCACCCCCCACGGACACAGTCCGCCTCCGCCTGGCGAACAACACCTCGTACGTCGACCTCCGAGGCCCCACCACCTGCGCCCTGATCACGGACACCGAGAAGCAGGCGATACACGCCCGCCTGGGCCCGGACCCCCTGCGTCAGGACGCGGACCCCACCACGGCCTACACCCGCATCAGCCGCAGCCGCACAACGATCGCCGCCCTCCTCATGGACCAGAAGGTCATCGCGGGAGTCGGCAACGTCTACCGCGCAGAGGTCCTCTTCCGCCACGGCATCGACCCGTACCGCCTCGGCAGGGACATCACCCCCACCGAGTGGACCGCGCTCTGGACGGACCTGGTCGCCCTGATGCGCGAGGGCGTGCGCAACAACCGCATCGACACCGTCCGCCCGGAACACACCCCGGAGGCGATGGGCCGCCCGCCGCGCGTCGACGACCACGGCGGCGAGGTCTACGTCTACCGCAGGGCCAACCTGCCCTGCCACCTCTGCGGCGGCGAGATCCGCACCGCCGACCTCGCCGCCCGCAACCTCTTCTGGTGCCAGGCCTGCCAGGCCGACTGAAGGCCGAGGCCGGGGATCAGAACCCGTGCGACAACCAGGGCGCCACAACCGACCCGAACGCCACCGAGGCCTCGGCCAACGCCCCCTGCCGAACCTCCCGCACCCGCCCGGCGGCCGCCAGCCCGGCCAACGACACACCGCCCAGATAGGCCGACCCCAACTCCCGTACGGACAGGGCGAGGTCAGCCGCGTCCTCGGTACGCACGCACACCGCCCCCTTGGCATCGCCGCTCAGCCGCCAACGCCCCGAGTTCCACGGACAGAAGGCGTCCTCGACGTCGAACACGACATCCACCGGCGCCTGGTACGTCCGTGCCTCCAGCGCCGCCCCCAGGTCCACCAGCCGTACGTACAGCGCGTCCCGCCTGCGCAGCCCGCACCGCCGGATGTCCGACACCATGTGATGCCAGGGCTCGTCGACCGGCTGCCCACGCGCGATGATCTTCGAGGTCAGGTCGAGATCGAAGAGGAACCGCCACAGGGCGGCGTGCGAGGGAGCGTCGAGCGCGTGCACGTCCTCGACGACGACCGCGCTGTTGGACCCGGTGACGTCCCAGTCGGGCTTGACCCGGAACCGAGCGAACCCCACGACCTCCGCACCCCGTTCGGCGACAACGCACTGCAGGGGCGAGGCCCCGTCCCGCTCGCTCTCGGGGTCGAGCACCATGGCCCGCTCCCAGCCGGGCGTCCGCGCCAGCATCCCGGGCCGCTCCGACACCCGCCGCGCGTACACCGCCTCACAGACGTCCAGGGCCTCGGTCGGTACGGCATACCGCAGCCGTACGTCATCGGTCCCGTCCGGCACCGCCAGCCGTACCCGCGTCGTGTCGATCTCGATGGTCAGCGAGTGCGTGGCGAGGCCGTACCCGAACCGCCCGTAGATGGCGGGCTCGGAGGCCGTCAGCACGGCCAGGGGCTCACCCCAGCTTCGTACGTCGTCCAGCTGCCGCCGCATCATCGACGTGAGCACCCCGCGCCTGCGGTGCGTGCCGGCGACACCGACCATGGTCACGCCCGCGGCCGGGACGGAGGCACCACCCGGTACGGTTACCTGGAAAGTGAAGGCACCCGCACTGCCGACGCACACGTCACCGTCCCAGGCGCCCACGGAACGGTCGAGTTCGGTAAGTGATTTCCACAACTCCCGTTCCTCGGCGGACTCGGTCATTCCGCCGAAGGCGCGGAGCAGGTTGTCGTACCACTGATCCCAGTCTTCGGGCCGAAGAACCCGCAGATCGGTCGGGCCGGAGGGCGTACCGGAGGTCCTGGAGGTCGTCATAGACCATGACTACCAGGGCATTGCGGGACGAGCGAGGGAATTTCTCCCTCGGGGCCTCGGACCGGCTCTCGGTGGGTTTCACTGTGAAGTTGAACCTCGGACGGGGGACAAGTGGGACCTCCCGTGCCAAGCAGCTGGTCCGATGGATAGGGTCCCGAACTAATGGCAGCAGGACGAGAGCGGCGCGCGGAAGCCGAGACGTTCACGGCCCGGTTGAAGAAGCAGGCTCACCGGGTCCGCACCGGCCTGCGCAGATCCGCCGTGGACTACTTCCGGGGCGACGGCTCGGACTGGATCGCGCTCGCGGGCCTGCTCCTCACGATCCCGATCATCGCGGCCACCACCCTGGCCAACTCGGTGTGGTGCTCACCGGCCGCACTGGTCCTCCCGATCGTGGCGGGCGGCCTCCTGCTGCGCCCGGCCAGCCTGCTGAGCCTGTACGCGGCGGCGGCCACGGCACTGATCGTGGAGTCGGTGAAGCTGGGCCCGTACACGGAGGGCCCCAGCAGGGTCACGCCGGGAGTGGTCCTGGTAGTAGCAGCCTGCGGATTCTTCGGACTCCTCATCGCGCAGTTCCGCAGCCGAGTGGGCGTTCCCTGGCGACGCGGCGGCACGATGCTGTTCGACCTGCGCGAACGCATCCGCGTCCAGAGCAAGCTCCCGCAGCTGCCGCAGGGCTGGCACCGGGAGATGGCGCTGCGTCCGGCGGGCGGCCAGTCGTTCTCGGGCGACTTCGTGGTGGCGGCCCGGACGAACGGGGGCCGCACGATGGAGGTGGTCCTGACAGACGTGTCGGGCAAGGGAATGGACGCAGGCTCAAGAGCCCTGTTGTTGTCAGGCGCCTTCGGAGGCCTACTGGGCTCCCTCCCGCCCCATGCCTTCCTCCCGGCGGCGAACGGGTACCTCCTCCGCCAGGACTGGGACGAGGGCTTCGCGACCTCGATCCACCTCGTCCTGGACCTGGACTCCGGCGACTACGAACTCTTCTCGGCGGGCCACCCACCGGGTCTCCAGCTCAGCGCGGGCACGGGCCGCTGGGAGGAAAAGGCAGCGGAGGGCCCCCTGTTGGGCGTGTACGACGGCGCCCAGTTCGACCCGGTCAAGGGATCCCTCCGCCCCGGCGACGTCCTGATGCTCTTCACGGACGGCCTGGTGGAAACCTCGGACCGAGACATCGTCGAGGGCATCGACCGCCTCACAGGAGAGGCCGACCGCTACGTGGCAGGCGGCTTCCACGGAGCGGCCTGGCACCTGATCGAGGCGGTGGCAAAGGACGTCAACGACGACCGAGCCCTCCTCCTGATCTGCAGAGAGGGCCCCACGGCCCAGGCGACCATTTAGCCCGTCCGGCGTTTGAGGACGAGCGCGTTCAGCGCGACAAGCGGGGGTCTGGGGGCGAAGCCCCCAGGGGATGGGAACGGGTAGGGGCGGCGGGGGCGAAAAAACCAGGCACCCACCCCGCAACCACCGGCCCCAACACCGCCAGCACCAGCACATACCCCGCGATGAACGGCGACAGCCGCGCATCCAACCCCGCCCCCGCAGCCATCGTCGCCAGAATCAACGCGAACTCCCCCCGAGCCAACAACGTGGTCGAGATCACGGAAGCCCCCCGCGCCCCGAACCCGTACACCCGAGCCGCCCCCACCCCCGCCAGCACATTCATCCCCAACGTCACAGCAACCGCCGCCAACACCGGCCACACCACCACCGGCAGATCCCCGGGATCGATCGACAACCCGAACGCGAAGAAGAACATCGCCCCGAACGCGTCCCGCAACGGATGCACCAGCTTCCGTATCCGCTCCCCGGACGCCGTACTCCCCAGCATCAGCCCCACCATGAACGCCCCGATCGCGTCCGCGACCCCGAACCACTCGGACACCCCGGCCACGAACACCGCCGCGCCCAGGAACGAGATCACCAGCAACTCGTCGTCCTCGACGGCGAACAGTCGCCCCACGACCCGCGTACCGAACCGTGCCGCGAGCGCCAGCAGCAACAGGAACCCGAAGGCCTTGCCTCCGTCGAGAACCGCGGCCCCCAGCGAATCCGCCCCGGACAACACGGGCTGCAGCGCGGCGAGATACAGCGCGAGGAAGACGTCCTCGACGACGATGATGCCGAGGATCGGCTTCGCCTCGGGACTGCCCAGCCGACCGGTGTCGACCAGCACCTTCGTGACGATGGCGGACGACGATATGCCCAGCACCCCGGCGAGGACCAACGCCTCGGAGGTGCCCCACCCGAGGGCGAATCCGAAGCCCAGGCCGGCGCCGACGTTCAGCGCGAGATACGTGCCCCCGGCCAGCGCCATCCGCCGGCCACCCGCCTTGAGGTCGTCCAGATGGAATTCGAGGCCGAGGTAGAAGAGCAGCAGCACGAGCCCGAGGGCCGAGAGCATCTCCATGTCGTGCGGGTCGGAGACGAGCACGATGCCGGGGGTGTGCGGGCCGAGCAGTATCCCGGCCAGGATGAAGAGAGGGATGGTCGGCAGCCCGATCCGGCCGCCGAGCCGGGCGAGAACAGCGGCGGCGAGAAAAGCGCCGCCCATGGCGATGAGTGTGTCCGCGTGTCCGATGAGCCTGCCTCCAGAGTCAAGAGAACGTCAAGAAAGCGTCAATACTTACTTTACCAAACGATCGCTGGACCCCACCGAGTCATCCGCAACCCACACTGACCGGATGACGGAAAACCCTCCGAACCCCCAAGCGCGCCCAGCGCCCTCAGCGCCCCCAATGCCCCCAACCCCCTTGACCCTGGCCGAAGTAGAGGCGAAGGCCCGGGCCGCACACGCCACCCAGACGGACAAGGCGGGCCGCCCCTACGCCGAGCACCTCCAGGCGGTCGCCGAGGGCGTACGCGCGCGTGGCGGCGACGACGAGCAGATCGCGGCGGCCTGGCTGCACGACGCCGTGGAGGACGACGCGCTGTCCGAGAGCTGGCTGGAGGAGGCCGCGCTGTCCCGCCGTACGAAGGACATCGTGCTGGCCGTCACCAAGCGCGCGGGGGAGGCCCCCGAGGCGTACGCCCGGCGCATCCTCGACACCCCGGGCGCGCTCCTGGTCAAGGAGGCGGACCTGGCGCACAACGCGGACCCGGTCCGCCTCGCGGCACTGGACGCCTCGACCCGCACCCGTCTCACCGAGAAGTACGCCGGAATGCGCGCGCTTCTCGGCCTATAGAGGTGGAGAAGTCAGCCTAATTACCCATAAAGAACAGATTCATGTGCCGTGGGTTTGTCTGTGCGGACAAATCGATCCGGTGGGGCCGATGATGCGTCACCGGCCGCATACGGTGGCCTGGTTGGTGGCACGATGGATCTGGCGGGGGTGCGAGGGAACGCATCCCTGGGCCGGTAGAGCGGACCGACCGTAGGGTGTGATCAGTTGTGGCCATTTCGTTGTCAGTGGTGCTGATGTTGGGAATCATCCTGGTGGTGCTGATTCGCGGAGGCACGATCAAGGCGGGCCCGGCGGTGGTCGCCATCCTCTTCGGCTTCTTCCTCGCCTCGACCGGCATGGCGGACGACATCCAACGATTCCTGAACTCGATAGCCGACACGATCAACGAGATCCAGTTCTGACCGCCGTGGGGAAACGCGATCGGCCCGGTTCCAGGGGAACCGGGCCGACGGCGAAGACAGAGCGGGCGACGGGAATCGAACCCGCGTAGCTAGTTTGGAAGACTAGGGCTCTACCATTGAGCTACGCCCGCACGCGTGCGCCGCAGGTCAGATGACCGCGGCACAGAAGGCATCGTAGCGGTTCACGGCACCTCGACGCACACCGTGTTTCCACTCTTGAAATGCGGCAACCCCACGGCCTGCGGGCATGTACCCTACGTGTCGCACCAGACGGGGTGTGGCGCAGCTTGGTAGCGCGTCCGCTTTGGGAGCGGAAGGCCGTGGGTTCAAATCCCGCCACCCCGACCACCTGCCGGACCACCGGCGAGATCACCTTTTGGGGCGAGTACCGCCTGCGGCTACTATGCAAGCTGCGCGCCCGTGTGTCTGCGTTGTTACGTCCCTCAAGGGCCGCGAATCCGCTGAGGCTCAGGCACGTCCGGCAGAGGACAGCAGCAGAACCCTCAGCAGAATCCCAAGAAGTCAGCCCCCAAGGAGACCGAACCGTGAAGAGCGCCGTGGAGACCCTGAACCCGACCCGGGTTCGGCTCAGCATCGAGGTGCCCTTCGAGGAGCTCAAGGACAGCCTCGACGCGGCGTACAAGAAGATCAACCAGCAGGTCACGGTGAAGGGCTTCCGGAAGGGCAAGATCCCGGCGCGCGTCATCGACCAGCGGTTCGGCCGCGGTGCGGTTCTGGAGGAGGCGGTCAACGACGCGCTCCCGAAGTTCTACACCGACGCGGTCAACGAGGCCGAGCTGAACGTCCTGGGCCAGCCCGAGGTCGACATCACGGAGCTGAAGGACGGCGAGACGCTGAACTTCACCGCCGAGGTCGACGTCCGCCCGACCATCGAGATCCCGGACTACTCCGGCATCGAGGTCGAGGTCGACGCGATCGAGGTCACCGAGGAGGACATCGACAAGTCGGTCGAGCAGCTCCGTGAGCGCTTCGCCTCCACCTCCCCGGTCGAGCGTGCCGCCGAGGACGGCGACGTCGTGACGCTGGACCTGGAGGCCAAGGTCGACGGCGAGGTGCTGGAGGACGGCGTCGCGAGCGGCGTCTCCTACACCATCGGCTCCGGCGAGCTGCTGGACGGCGTCGACGCCGCGGTGACGGGCGTGGAGGCCGGTGGCGAGGCCACCTTCACCTCTGAGCTGAAGGGTGGCTCGGCGGCCGGCAAGGAGGCCGAGGTCACCGTCAAGGTCACCCAGGTCGCCGCCCGTGAACTCCCGGCCCTGGACGACGAGTTCGCCCAGCTCGCCTCCGAGTTCGACACCCTGGAGGAGCTGCGCGCGGACAGCCGCAAGCGCCTCGAGAACATGAAGCAGTACGACCAGGCCACGCAGGCCCAGGAGCGTGTCCTGGAGAAGCTGCTGGAGCTGGTCGAGGTGCCCGTCCCCGAGAAGCTCCTCGAGGACGAGATCAACACCCGCAAGCACAACCTGGAGCACCACCAGCTCGGCCAGATGGGCCTCGACCTCGAGAAGTACCTGGAGATCCAGGGCAAGACGGCCGAGGAGTTCGACACCGAGACCAAGGAAGCCGCGGTCAAGGGCATCAAGACCCAGTTCGTCCTGGACGAGCTGGTCAACAAGGAGAAGCTGAACGTCAACCAGGAGGAGCTCACCGAGCACCTCATGCGGCGCGCGGCCTCCTCCGGCATGTCCCCCGACCAGTTCGCCCAGGCGGTCGTCGAGGGCGGCCAGGTCCCGATGCTGGTCGGCGAGGTGGCCCGCGGCAAGGCCCTGGCGGTAGTGGTCGAGGCCGCCACGGTGAAGGACACCAACGGCGAGATCATCGACCTCGACGACGAGGAAGAGGACGAGACCATGGAGGCCGCCTCCGAGGAGACCCCGGCCGCCGAGACCGAGTCCCCCGAGGAGAAGCCCGAGGCCTGAAAGCCACGGCACCTCTGACGCACACAGAACAGGCCCCCGGGAGCTTCGGTCCCCGGGGGCCTGTTCGCGCCCCACGGGGGCCACAGGGCTGCATCAGACAGGCACACCAAGCCCACGGGACGAGCCCCTAAGACGCACGGAACCGTGTCAACGCACGGCTCTGCCGCGTGGGCGCGCCGACCCCCGACGCCGGGCCCGACGTCATCCACACGCCCACAGGGACGCGCCCGAAAGGGGCGCGGGGCATCGATCTGCGGCACCGCCGCGTGGGCGCACCAAGCCCCCACTCCGGGTGCGACGTCATCCGCGCCCACAGGGACGCGCCCCAAAGAGGCGCGGGCCTGTATCCATCCGCGGCTCCGCCGTGTGGGCGCGCCAAGCCCCCACTCCGGGCCCGTCGCGATCCGCGCCCACAGAGACGCGCCCCAAAGGGGCGCGGGGAACTGCGCGACAAGCCCCCACAGCCCCGCACCCGCCCACCCCCGGCGGAGCCACGGCGAGAAGCATCCGGGGCCCGGGGCGGGAGCCCCGCGACGGTCGCCGAAACCCCGGCCGCCGCACAGCCGACCCACACCGGAGACCCTGCTCAACCCCGCGGAGCACATGCGCTCACAGCGAACAGTTCCATTCCCGGGATTCCCCGGAGGGACCCGCGCGTTAGGGTCCATGAGTACGAGGGCAGGGGAGTCCCCGAATAACGCCGGACGGCCCCACGCCCCGGCAGAACACGTGAGACGGCCCGGCGCCGTCGTAAGACGAGCAGGTGGATACGACGTGACGAATCTGATGCCTTCCGCCGCCGGCGAGCCTTCCATCGGCGGTGGCCTCGGCGACCAGGTCTACAACCGGCTGCTCAACGAGCGGATCATCTTCCTCGGCCAGCCGGTCGACGACGACATCGCGAACAAGATCACCGCGCAGCTGCTGCTTCTTGCCGCCGCTGACCCGGACAAGGACATCAACCTCTACATCAACAGCCCCGGCGGCTCGATCACGGCCGGTATGGCGATCTACGACACCATGCAGTTCATCAAGAACGACGTGATGACGATCGCCATGGGCCTCGCCGCCTCCATGGGCCAGTTCCTGCTCAGCGCGGGTACGCCCGGCAAGCGCTTCGCGCTGCCGAACGCCGAGATCCTGATCCACCAGCCCTCCGCCGGCCTCGCCGGTTCGGCGTCGGACATCAAGATCCACGCCGAGCGGCTGCTGCACACCAAGAAGCGCATGGCCGAGCTGACGGCACAGCACACCGGCCAGACCGTCGAGCAGGTCACCCGAGACTCGGACCGCGACCGCTGGTTCGACCCCGAGGAGGCCAAGGCGTACGGCCTCATCGACGACGTGATCGCCACGGCCGCAGGCATCCCGGGCGGCGGCGGCACCGGCGGCGCGGGCTAGCAAGCGCCCTCACCGCCCTCCAGCCCCCGCCTCAGCCCCTTTCAGGAGACATCGTGAACGACTTCCCCGGCAGCGGCCTCTACGACCGTACGAGGGCGGCACAGGCCGCCCAGGCGCAGTACACCGGCCCCAGCGCCGAATCGCGCTACGTCATCCCGCGCTTCGTCGAGCGCACCTCGCAGGGCGTGCGTGAGTACGACCCGTACGCGAAGCTCTTCGAGGAGCGTGTGATCTTCCTCGGCGTGCAGATCGACGACGCCTCCGCCAACGACGTCATGGCACAGCTGCTGTGCCTGGAGTCGATGGACCCCGACCGGGACATCTCGGTCTACATCAACAGCCCCGGTGGCTCGTTCACGGCCCTCACGGCCATCTACGACACGATGCAGTTCGTGAAGCCGGACGTCCAGACGGTCTGCATGGGCCAGGCGGCCTCCGCCGCCGCGATCCTCCTCGCGGCCGGTACGCCGGGCAAGCGCATGGCGCTGCCCAACGCGCGCGTGCTGATCCACCAGCCGTACAGCGAGACCGGCCGTGGTCAGGTCTCCGACCTGGAGATCGCGGCCAACGAGATCCTCCGGATGCGTGCCCAGCTGGAGGACATGCTGGCCAGGCACTCCACCACGCCGATCGAGAAGATCCGCGAGGACATCGAGCGCGACAAGATCCTCACGGCCGAGGACGCGCTCGCGTACGGCCTGATCGACCAGATCATCTCCACCCGGAAGATGAACAACGCCAGCGTCCGCTGACGTACTGGTAGGCGTACCGGTAGACGCGGAAGCTGTATCGTCTGCCGCCCCTTGGCACGGTTTGACTCGGAGCACGTCAAAGTGAACCGCGCCAAGGGGGGCCCGAACGGGGGGCCCGGCAAGGTACCGTCGGACATAAGGCAGCACCAGGAGCCGCTGGACCTAGGCGTCTCCCAGGCGAAGGGGAAGCACACCGTGGCACGCATCGGTGACGGCGGCGATCTGCTCAAGTGCTCGTTCTGTGGCAAGAGCCAGAAGCAGGTCAAGAAGCTCATCGCAGGCCCCGGTGTGTACATCTGCGACGAGTGCATCGATCTCTGCAACGAGATCATCGAGGAAGAACTCGCCGAGACGAGCGAGGTGCGCTGGGAGGAACTCCCCAAGCCCCGCGAGATCTACGAGTTCCTCGAGGGGTACGTAGTCGGGCAGGAGTCGGCCAAGAAGGCCCTGTCCGTCGCGGTGTACAACCACTACAAGCGGGTCCAGGCCGGTGAGAACGGCGGCGGTCAAAGCCGCGACGACGCCATCGAGTTGGCGAAGTCCAACATCCTCCTGCTGGGCCCCACGGGCTCCGGCAAGACCCTCCTCGCGCAGACCCTGGCGCGCATGCTCAACGTCCCGTTCGCCATCGCCGACGCGACGGCGCTGACGGAGGCCGGGTATGTCGGCGAGGACGTCGAGAACATCCTGTTGAAGCTGATCCAGGCGGCGGACTACGACGTCAAGAAGGCCGAAACCGGAATCATCTACATCGACGAGATCGACAAGGTCGCGCGGAAGAGTGAAAACCCGTCGATCACGCGTGACGTGTCCGGCGAGGGCGTCCAGCAGGCCCTGCTGAAGATCCTCGAAGGCACGACGGCCTCGGTCCCGCCGCAGGGCGGACGCAAGCACCCGCACCAGGAGTTCATCCAGATCGACACGACGAACGTCCTGTTCATCGTGGGCGGCGCCTTCGCGGGCCTGGAGAAGCTCATCGAGTCGAGGGCGGGTGCCAAGGGCATCGGCTTCGGCGCGACGATCCGCTCCAAGCGCGAGATGGAGAACAAGGACCAGTTCGAGGCGGTCATGCCCGAGGACCTGGTGAAGTTCGGGATGATCCCGGAGTTCATCGGCCGCCTCCCTGTGATCACCTCGGTCCACAACCTGGACCGCAAGGCGCTCCTCCAGATCCTGGTCGAGCCGCGCAACGCCCTCGTCAAGCAGTACCAGCGCCTCTTCGAACTCGACGGCGTGGAGCTGGACTTCGAGCGCGAGGCCCTGGAGGCCATCGCCGACCAGGCGATCCTGCGCCAGACCGGCGCGCGCGGTCTGCGCGCCATCATGGAGGAGGTCCTCCAGGCGGTGATGTACGAGGTCCCGTCCCGCAAGGACGTGGCCCGCGTCGTCATCACGGCGGACGTCGTCCTGTCGAACGTGAACCCGACCCTGATCCCGAGGGACGCGCGCGGGCGCGGCCCGGGCGAGCAGAAGACGGCGTAACGGCGGCGCAGGACAAAGGAATTGCGGAGGGGCCCCGGTCAACAGACCGGGGCCCCTCCGCAGTTGAGGCGTCAGCCGAGGCGTGTCAGGCCTTGACGCGCACGTCCGCGCGGAGCTTGGCGGCGAGTTCGGCCGCCTCCTCCATCGTGGCGGCCTTGCCCGAGGCCAGGGAGGCGATGTCGTACGTCAGGACGTAGCTGAGCGTGCTGTGGTCGCCCCAGATGCAGAACGGCATCTGCGTCGTCGTCCCGGACTCCGTGCTCTCGATCTGCTGGCACTTCATGATGCCGTTGTCGAAGCCGGCGGGCGTGAACTCCTGCGGGCTGCCGACGAGTTTGCCGTCGCCGGAGGCCGTGCTCTTCGCCGACTCCGACTTCATCTGGGCGAACATCGCGTCGACGACCTTCTCGGGGTCGTCGATGGTGCCGTACACACCGGCGAACATCAGGGTCTTGGCGGTGAGGCTCTCGCCCGAGGCGTACACGGCGCTGACGTCCTTGGGGTTCTCGACCCCCCAGGCCTCGGCGTCCTTGATCTCGTCCTCGGTCAGCCCGTCGGCCGCGGAGTCCCCGCTCTTCTTGTACGCGCCGTCGAGCACGGTCGCCGGCGCCGTCAGCTTGTGCGCCCCGTCGTCGGCGATGCCGGAGGCACTGCCCGAGCCACTGCCACCGCCGAGCACGAAGTACGCCCCCACGGCGATGGCGGCCACGACGGCCACCGACCCGAGGACGATCGCCGTCGTCTTCTTCTTGCCCCCACCCGGCGGCGGCTGCGGAACCCCGTACGGGGCCTGGCCGTACGGCGGCTGCTGGCCGTAGCCGGGCTGCTGACCGTACGGGTTCGGGGCGGCCTGCTGCGGATAGCCGTAGCCGGGCTGCGCGGGCGGGGGCGGAGCCTGCTGGGGGTAGCCGTAGCCGGGCTGCGGAGGGGCCTGAGGCGCTTGGGGCGGCTGGCCGTACGGACCCGGCTGGCCGGCCGGCTGCCCGTACGGTCCGGGCTGCTGGGGTGGTCCGCCGTACGGGCCCGGCTGGTTGTAGCTCATCTCTGGGTTCCCCTCCAGATGCTTATGTGTTCCTGACATCCTCGCGCAGGCCAGGGGCCCGAGTTGCCCCGGGTGTCCCACCGTTACGAAAGAATCGAGTTTCGGGACACGGTGGTGACGCCTCTAAACTGACCGGGTGACCGAGAACGCTCAGCAGCAGCCAACAGCGCCCAGCACCGAACTGCCGACCCAGTACGCGCCGGCCGAGGTAGAGGGGAAGCTGTACGAGCGCTGGGTGGACCGGGGCTACTTCGCCGCCGACGCGAAGAGCGACAAGCCCGCCTACACCATCGTCATCCCGCCGCCGAACGTGACGGGCTCCCTCCACCTGGGCCACGCCTTCCAGCACACGCTCATGGACGCCCTCACCCGCCGCAAGCGTATGCAGGGCTACGAGTCGCTCTGGCTCCCCGGCATGGACCACGCGGGCATCGCCACCCAGAACAAGGTCGAGCAGCAGCTCGCCGAGGAGGGCAAGTCCCGCCACGACCTGGGCCGCGAGGAGTTCGTCGAGCGGGTCTGGCAGTGGAAGGAGGAGTACGGCGGCAGGATCCTCGGCCAGATGCGCCGCCTCGGCGACGGCGTCGACTGGAGCCGCGAGCGCTTCACGATGGACGAGGGCCTCTCCAAGGCCGTCCAGACGATCTTCAAGCGCCTCTACGACGACGAGCTGATCTACCGCGCCGAGCGGATCATCAACTGGTGTCCGCGGTGTCTTACGGCCATCTCGGACATCGAGGTCGAGTACCAGGACGACGCGGGCGAACTCGTCTCGATCAGGTACGGCGAGGGCGAGGACAGCCTGGTCGTCGCCACCACCCGCGCCGAGACGATGCTCGGCGACACCGCCGTCGCCGTTCACCCCGACGACGAGCGCTACAAGCACCTCGTCGGCAGGCAGATCAAGCTGCCGCTGACGGACCGGACCATCCCGGTCGTCGCCGACACGCATGTCGACCCGGAGTTCGGCACCGGCGCCGTCAAGGTGACCCCGGCCCACGACCCGAACGACTTCGCCATCGGGCAGCGCCACAACCTGCCCAACATGACGATCATGGACGAGCACGGTGTCATCACCGTCCACGGCCCCTTCCTCGGCCTGGACCGCTTCGAGGCCCGCTCCGCCGTCGTCGGCGCCCTGCGCGGACAGGGCAGGATCGTCGCCGAGAAGCGCCCGTACACGCACTCCGTCGGGCACTGCTCGCGCTGCTCCACCACCGTCGAGCCGCGCCTGTCCCTCCAGTGGTGGGTCAAGGTCGAGACGCTCGCCAAGGCCGCCGGTGACGCGGTCCGCGACGGCCGGGTCTCGATCCACCCCGAGGAGATGTCCAAGCGCTACTTCGACTGGGTCGACAACCTCAACGACTGGTGCATCTCACGCCAGTTGTGGTGGGGCCACCGCATCCCCGTCTGGTACGGCCCGGACGGCGAGGTCGTCTGCGTCGGCCCCGACGAGCAGCCGCCCACCGGCGAGGGCTGGACCCAGGACACCGACGTCCTCGACACCTGGTTCTCCTCCGGCCTGTGGCCGTTCTCCACCCTCGGCTGGCCGGAGCAGACGCCGGACCTGGAGAAGTTCTACTCGACGGACGTCCTGCTGACCGGTCACGACATCATCTTCTTCTGGGTCGCCCGGATGATGATGTTCGGCCTGTACGCCATGGACGGGGTGGCCCCGTTCAAGACCATCGCCCTGACCGGCCTGGTCCGTGACGAGCGCGGCAAGAAGATGTCGAAGTCCTTCGGCAACGTCGTCGACCCGCTGGACTGGATGGACAAGTACGGCTCCGACGCCGTCCGCTTCACCCTGGCCAAGGGCGCCAACCCCGGCACCGACGTCCCGATCGGCGAGGACTGGGTCCAGGCGTCCAGCAAGTTCGCCAACAAGATCTGGAACGCCACGCGCTTCGCGCTGATGAACGGCGCCACGATCGAGGGCGACCTCCCGCCCGTCGAGAAACTCTCGGCCACGGACCGCTGGATCCTCTCCCGCCTGAACAAGACGGTCGCGCAGGTCGACGCGTACTACGACGACTTCCAGTTCGCGAAGCTCAGCGACGCGCTCTACCACTTCGCGTGGGACGAGGTCTTCGACTGGTACGTGGAGCTGTCGAAGACGACCTTCTTCGCGGGCGGCGAGCAGGCCAAGGTCTCCGGCCGGGTCCTCGGCGAGGTCATCGACGTCATGCTGCGGCTGCTCCACCCGGTCGTCCCCTTCGTCACCGAGACGCTGTGGACGACGCTGACCGGCCGTGAGTCCCTCGTCATCGCCGAGTGGCCCAAGGACAGTGGCTTCCGCGACGAGGCTGCCGAGGCCGAGATCGGTACGGTCCAGGCCGTCGTCACCGAGGTCCGACGCTTCCGCAAGGAGCAGGGCCTCCAGGACGGCCAGAAGGTCCCCGCCCGCCTCACCCTCGACGGCACGGCCCTGTCCGCCCACGAGCCGGCCATCCGCCAGCTCCTCCGCCTCCAGCCGGAGGGCGAGGGCTTCGCGGCCACGGCAACCCTCCCGGTCGCCGGCGCCACGGTCGCCCTCGACCTCTCCGGCACGATCGACGTCGCGGCGGAGCGCAAGCGCCTCGCGAAGGACCTCGCGGCAGCGGAGAAGGAACGCCAGCAGGCAGAGGCCAAACTGGGCAACGAGGCCTTCCTGGCAAAGGCCCCGGACCAGGTGGTGGACAAGATCAAGGCCCGCCTCACCAAGGCGGCCGAGGACATCACCCGAATCCAGACCCAACTGGAGAGCCTGCCCCAGGCGTAACCAGCCGTTTCCTCGCCCCCGCCGCCCCTACCCGTCCCATCCCTGGGGGCTGCCGCCCCCAGACCCCCGCTGTTGGCCCTGAAGGGGCCTCGTCCTCAAACGCCGGACGGGCTGAACTACTCAGCCCCTCCGGCGTTTGAGGAGCGGGGGTTCGGGGGCGGAGCCCCCGAGGATGGGACGGGTAGGGGCGGCGGGGGCGAAAACCCACGCGTTCGGGCAGCGCGGCGGCTCCGTAGACTGACTCCGTGAGCGACACCGACCCCTTCGACGACATCATCGACGCCGAGACCGACCGAGACCCCGACCTCGCGGTCATCGAGGCCGGCAGCCGCACCCTCCGCACCCAGGGCGGAGCCCCGAGCGCAGACGTGCCCGGCCGCCCCACCGACCCCGAGGTCGACAAGGCCCTCCGCACCGTCGAGGCGGACCTCGCCACCCGCTGGGGCGAAACCAAGCTGGAGCCCAGCGTCAGCCGTATCGCCGCCCTGATGGACGTCCTGGGCGAGCCCCAGCGCGCGTACCCCTCGATCCACATCACCGGCACCAACGGCAAGACCTCCACCGCCCGCATGATCGAGGCCCTCCTCGGCGCCTTCGACCTGCGCACCGGCCGGTACACCTCCCCGCACGTCCAGTCGATCACCGAGCGGATCAGCCTCGACGGGGCGCCCATCCCGGCCGAGCGGTTCGTGGAGACGTACGACGACATCAAGGCGTACGTCGAGATGGTCGACGCCCAGCAGGAGTTCCGGCTCTCCTTCTTCGAGGTGCTGACCGGCATGGCGTACGCGGCCTTCGCCGACGCCCCTGTCGACGTGGCCGTCGTCGAGGTCGGGATGGGCGGCAGCTGGGACGCCACCAACGTCATCGACGCCGACGTGGCCGTCGTGACACCCATCGACCTCGACCACACCGACCGGCTCGGCGGGACGCCCGGTGAGATCGCCGTCGAGAAGGGCGGGATCATCAAGCAGGACGCGACCGTGATCCTCGCCCAGCAGCCGGTCGACGCGGCCCAGGTGCTGCTGAAGAAGGCCGTCGAGGTGGACGCCACGGTGGCCAGGGAAGGCCTGGAGTTCGGGGTCGTCAGCCGCACGGTCGCCGTCGGCGGGCAGATGCTGACGCTGCGCGGGCTCGGCGGGGAGTACGAGGAGATCTTCCTGCCGCTGCACGGCGGCTACCAGGCCCACAACGCGGCCGTCGCCCTCGCCGCCGTCGAGGCGTTCTTCGGCGTCGGCACCCAGCGGCCCGAACCCCTCGACACCGACACCGTGCGCAAGGCGTTCGCCGCGGTGACGTCCCCCGGGCGGCTGGAGATCGTACGGCGGTCTCCCACCGTCGTGCTCGACGCCGCGCACAACCCGGCGGGCGCGCGGGCCACCGCCGAGGGGGTCGGCGAGGCCTTCGACTTCAGCCGGCTGATCGGTGTGGTCGGGGCCAGCGGCGACAAGAACGTACGGGGGCTCCTTGAGGCCTTCGAGCCGATCTTCGCCGAGGTCGTGATCACGCAGAACTCCAGCCAGCGCGCGATGGACGTCGACGAGCTGGCCGCCATCGCCGTCGAGGTCTTCGGCGACGACCGGGTCCAGGTCGAGCCGCGGCTCGACGACGCCCTGGAGGCCGCCATCACCCTCGCCGAGGAGGACGGGGAGT
Source organism: Streptomyces sp. NPDC002680 (assembly GCF_042889145.1). Taxonomy (NCBI): domain Bacteria; kingdom Bacillati; phylum Actinomycetota; class Actinomycetes; order Kitasatosporales; family Streptomycetaceae; genus Streptomyces; species Streptomyces sp. NPDC002680. The sequence continues at coordinate 54,459 of NZ_JBIAQP010000011.1, read as the reverse complement.
ACTCGGGCGCCGGAGTGCTCGTCACCGGCTCCGTCATCACCGTCGGCGAGGCCCGACTGCTCCTGGGGAGGGGCTGACTTCCGTGCGTACGCTCTGTGCTTCGACCCTGATCGGTGAGGTCTTCGTGATCGGTTTCGCCGGTCTCGTCGCCATGAAGGACCCCGACCTGGCCACGTCGACCGTGTGGACGGTCAGCGGCATCGCCATGCTGCTGTGCGTGCTGCTGTGCGGTGTGATCACCCGGCCCGGCGGCATCCAGCTCGGCTGGGCGCTGCAGATCGCGCTCATCGCGTCCGGCGTCGTCGTCCCGACCATGTACTTCATGGGCGTGATGTTCGCCGCGCTGTGGTGGGCCTCCGTGCACTACGGCCGGAAGATCGACGAGGCGAAGGCGAGATTCGCCGCGCAGGCCCAGTCGGCCGGTGCCAGTCCTGACGCTGCGTGACACCCGCTCAGGGCGGCCCTGTAGCCTCTGAGCACCGCACATACGTGACCTCGAATGGAGCCACCCCCGTGACTCAGCGCACCCTCGTCCTCCTCAAGCCCGACGCCGTCCGTCGCGGCCTGACCGGCGAGATCATCGGCCGGATCGAGCGCAAGGCCGGCTGGCGTATCACCGCGCTGGAGCTGCGCACCCTGGACCAGGAGACGCTGGAGCAGCACTACGGCGAGCACAAGGGCAAGGTCTTCTACGAGCCCCTCGTCGAGTTCATGGCATCCGGCCCCGTCGTCGCCCTGGTCGTCGAGGGCGAGCGGGTCATCGAGGGTGTGCGCGCGCTCGCCGGGCCCACCGACCCCATCGCCGCCGCCCCCGGTTCCATCCGCGGCGACTACGGCGTGATCGTCCGCGAGAACCTCATCCACGCCTCCGACTCCGAGGAGTCCGCCGAGCGCGAGCTGAAGATCTTCTTCCCCGGCCGCGACTGAGTACCGGCGTATCCGGCCGGTGAACTTCTTGCGCAGTTTCTGCACACACCGTTTCTGAGGAACCGTCACCTCACTCGGATGCCCGAGAATTGTCTGACCTGGGACGGCCGTCGAAAACCGGCCGTCCCCCGGCATATGCGTGCCGATCGGGGGAACGCCTACCCCCGAACGCTCGTCTCCAGAAGCGAGACGGCACATCGCATGCTGACAATGGCGAAGACCCTCGCGCGGTGTTCGTGCAGGCGAGACTACGATGTAAGCCTTGCAAGCCTTCACGTCACCGCACCCACTTCGCCGCCCCAAACCAAAGCCATCACACGCTTCACTTGGGAAGGCCAGACGAATCCTGATGGGGAACTCAATGTCGTTCATCGGCCGTGACATGGCTGTCGACCTCGGGACCGCCAACACGCTGGTGTACGTCAGGGGTCGCGGGATCGTACTCAACGAGCCGTCCGTCGTCGCGATCAACACCAACACCGGTGGCATTCTCGCGGTCGGATCGGAAGCGAAGAAGATGATCGGTCGGACGCCCGGCAACATCGTTGCCGTGCGCCCACTCAGGGACGGCGTCATCGCCGACTTCGAGATCACCGAGCGGATGCTCCGCTACTTCATTCTGAAGATTCACAAGCGGCGGTATCTCGCCCGTCCCCGTGTCGTCGTCTGTGTGCCCTCGGGCATCACGGGCGTCGAGCGCCGTGCCGTCATCGAGGCCTCGTCCCAGGCCGGCGCGCGCCAGGTGCACATCATCGAGGAGCCCATGGCCGCGGCCATCGGTTCCGGCCTGCCGGTCCACGAGGCCACGGGCAACATGGTGGTGGACATCGGCGGCGGCACCACGGAGGTCGCGGTCATCTCCCTCGGCGGCATCGTCACCGCCCAGTCCATCCGCGTCGCGGGTGACGAACTGGACAACGCGATCATCCAGCACATCAAGAAGGAGTACTCGCTCCTCCTCGGTGAGCGGACGGCCGAACAGATCAAGATCACGATCGGTTCGGCGTACGACCTCGACGCTGACGAACACACCGAAATCCGCGGCCGGGACCTCGTTTCCGGCCTGCCCAAGACCGTCGTGATCTCCGCGGCCGAAGTCCGCAAGGCCATCGAAGAACCGGTCAACGCGATCGTCGACGCCGTGAAGACCACCCTCGACAAGTGCCCGCCCGAGCTGTCCGGCGACATCATGGACCGCGGAATCGTTCTGACCGGCGGCGGCGCCCTGCTCCGCGGGCTCGACGAGCGGCTGCGCCGGGAGACCGGCATGCCCATCCACATCGCCGAGGACCCGCTGGACAGCGTGGTGCTCGGCTCCGGCAAGTGCGTGGAGGAGTTCGAGGCGCTCCAGCAGGTGCTGGACGCGCAGCCGCGCAGATGACGTAACTCTTCGATTCCGCCGTACGAGATGATCTCCTCTCGTGCGGCGGATCGTTGATATAGAGGCATAAGCTCGCCCAAAGAACTCCATTGCCGCCAAAGACTCCCAAAGACTTCGTTGCCCAAAAACTCTATTGAGGAAGGCACGGCCGCCGCACGTGAGGGACACACGAGAGAGCCGGCTGCTCCTGGTGCTGCTGATCGCGATCGCGTTCGCGCTGATCACGGTGGACATCCGCGGCGGGGAGGACTCACCGGTCGACGGTGCCCGACAGGCCGCGGCAGCCGTCTTCGGGCCGGTCGAGGACGGGGTGGCCACCGTGGTCGACCCGGTCGGCGACGCGGTCTCCGCCGTACGCGACTCCGGTGAGCGGCACGACCGGCTCGCCGCGCTGGAGAAGGAGAACGCGGCGCTCAAGGCCCGCCTCGGCAGCGGCGATCGCAACCGCAGCAGACTCAACCAGCTCGACAAGATGCTGAAGTCGGCCGGTGCCGGGCAGTACGGCATCAAGGGCGCCGAGGTCATTGCCATAGGAGCGGCCCAGGGCTTCTCCTGGACGGTCACCATCGACATCGGCGCGAACGACGGCGTCAAGCGCGACATGACCGTCCTCAACGGCGACGGACTCGTCGGCCGCGTCACCACCGTCGGCCCCGGCACCTCGACCGTGCTGCTCGCCAACGACCCCGACTTCACCGTCGGTACGCGCATGGAGGGCAGCGACGAACTGGGCTTCGCCTCCGGGCAGGGCGACCGTCCGCTGCGCGTCCAGCTCCTCAACGGCAAGGCCAAGGTGCAGAAGGGCGACCGGCTCGTCACCTTCGGCTCGCAGGCCGACAAGCCGTTCGTGCCCGGCGTACCCGTCGGGGTCGTGTCCCGGGTCGATCCGTCCGGCGGCGACCTGACCCGCACGATCTACGTCACGCCGTTCGTCGGCTTCACCAAGCTCGACATCGTCGGTGTCGTCGTCGAGGCCCCGCGCACCGACCCGCGCGACACCGTCCTCCCGGCCAAGCCGAAGCCGACGCCCACACCGACGGTCACCGTCACGGTGACCCCGTCCGCGTCGGCGGCCGACGGCCAGTACCAGCAAGAGCAGTAGGAGCTGAACTTCCCCATGCGTTTCAACCGGATGCTCCTCTCCACCACCCTGGTGGTCGTCGCCATGGTGATCCAGGTGAGCGTCCTCGCCCGCCTGCACCTCCCGGGCGCCGTCCCCGACCTCCTCCTGCTGACCGTCCTCGGCCTCGCCCTGGTGTACGGCCATGTCGGCGGCGCCCTCGTCGGCTTCGGCGCCGGACTCCTCGCCGACCTCGCCCCGCCCGCCGACCACGCGGCCGGCCGCTACGCCCTCGTGCTCTGCGTCATCGGCTACCTCGCCGGCCTGGTCAAACCCGAGAACGGGCAGCTCAAGTCGGCCACAGGGCCGATGGCAGTCGTGGTCGCCGCCGCCGTCGGCACGACCCTCCTGTACGCCGGTGTCGGCGCCCTCGTCGGCGACACCGCCGCCCGCAACGTGGGCCTCGGCAGCCTGCTGTTCACGGCCGCGGTGTACGACCTGCTGCTCGCGCCCTTCGTGGTCCCCGGCATCATGTTCCTGGCCCGCAGAGCGGAGAACGATCCGCTCGCCGAGGCCAACTCCTCGGCCAAGAAGAGCGACATCTCGTCGGGCTGGCTCTCCTCCGGCACCGGACTGCGCATCGGCAGCCAGCGCGGCGGCCTGAAGGTGAAGGCGGCCCGCTCGAAGGCCGCCCGCGCCGGCCGCATCAAGGGGGTCAAGCGGCTGTGACCGCAGGAGAGTTCACTCGAACGAGTTCGCCGGGGCGGAACGCGGCCTCACAGGTCGCCCGTTCATCATTCGTACGCGCACATACGTCTACGTCACACACGTCGGCGCACTGAGAGGGGGAGGCAGCACCAGTGACCAACATTCCCGAGACCGGCCGGACGCCACGCGTCCAGATCCGGCTCGTCGTCATCCAGATCCTCGTCCTCTCCCTCCTCGGCACCCTCGGCGGCCGGCTGTGGTACCTCCAGATCCGCGAGGGCGACGCGTACGCCAAGGAGGCGTCCGGCAACCATGTGCAGCAGGTCGTGCAGCCCGCCGTCCGCGGCTCGATCCTCGACGCGCGCGGGGTGCCGATCGCGGACAACGAGACACGCCTCGTCGTCTCCGCGTCCCGCACCGAACTGCTGAAGATGGCGGACGACGGCGACGCCGTCCTCACCAAGCTCGCCGGGGTCCTGGGCATGAAGCCCAAGGACGTCAAGGACAAGGTCCGGCTGTGCGACGCCAAGACGCCCCAGCCCTGCTGGAACGGCTCGCCCTACCAGCCGATCCCCATCACCGACGAGGCCACCGCCCGCCAGGCCCTCCAGATCCGCGAGCGCTCCGAGGACTTCCCCGGCATCACCGCCGAGCCCGAGGCCGTGCGCCGGTACGCCGGCCCCGGCGGCTCCAACACCGCCCAGGTCCTCGGCTACCTCTCCCCGGTCACCGACGAGGAGATCACCAAGGCGCAGGACACCGACTCGCCGTATCTGCGCTCCGACCAGGTCGGCCGCTCCGGTCTTGAACGGGAGTACGACAAGGAGCTGCGCGGCAAGGCCGGCGTCACCCGCTACGAGGTCGACAACCTCGGCCGCGTCATCGGCACCGCCGAGGCGGACCCCGCACAGTCCGGCTCCAACCTCGTCACGAGCATAGACGCGCGGGTTCAGCGGGTCGCCGAGTACGAGTTGAACAACGCGATGAAGGAAGCCCGCAAGGAGTACGACGACAACACCAGCGAGAACTACAAGGCCGACGCGGGCGCGGTCGTCGTCATGGAGGCCAAGACGGGCCGGGTCGTCGCGATGGCGTCCAACCCGACGTACGACCCGAACGCCTGGGTCGGCGGCATCTCCGCCAAGGACTACGCCAAGCTGACCGGGAAGAACTCCAACTACCCGCTGCTCAACCGGGCGATCCAGGGCCAGGCGGCCCCCGGCTCGATCTTCAAGGTCATCTCCACCTCGGCCGCAGTCAACGCGGGCTACCCCTTCGACGGGAACTACGACTGCTCCAGCTCGTACTCGATCGGCGGCCAGGTCTTCAAGAACTACGAGTCCAAGGGGTACGGCCCGATCAGCCTCGGCCGCGCCATCGAGGTCTCCTGCGACACGGTCTTCTACCGGATCGCCCACGACGAGTGGGCGAAGGACGGCGGCCTGAAGCCGAAGAAGAGCGCCGGCAACTGGTTCTACAAGACCGCCCACCAGTTCGGCCTCGGCGCCGAGACCGGCATCGACCTCCCCAACGAGGTCTCCGGCCGCGTCCCCGACCGCAAGTGGAAGCAGGACTACTGGAAGGCCAACAAGGCCTCCTGGTGCAAGTACGGCAAGAAGGGCGGCACCTACGCCCAGCAGATCGCGTACGAGAACTGCCTCGAAGGCAATCTGATGCGCGCCGGTGACTCCGTCAACTACTCGATCGGTCAGGGCGACATCCTCGTCACGCCGATACAGATGGCGACGATCTACTCGGCGATCTCCAACGGCGGCACCCTGTACGACCCGACGGTCGGCAAGGCGATCGTCAGCGCCGACGGCAAGTCCGTCGAGGCGATCAAGCCCAAGTCGCACGGCAAGCTGCCGATCTCGCAGTCGACGCTGAAGGACATAGACGGTGCCCTTGAGGGAGTCGTCACCCGGGGTTCGGCGGCCTGGCGGTTCGGCGGCTGGCCGCAGGACAAGATCCCGATGCACGCCAAGACGGGTACGGCCGAGGTCTACGGCAAGCAGACCACCTCGTGGTTCGCGACGTACACCAAGGACTACACGATCGTCATGACGATCTCCCAGGGTGGTACGGGCTCCGGAGCCTCCGGCCCGGCTGTCCGCAAAATATACGAGGCTCTGTACGGCGTCTCCCCGGACGGAAAGATCGACAACAAGAAGGCGCTGCTGCCCACCCCGCAGAAGAGCCTGCCGAAGATCGAGTCGGACGGCTCGATCGACGCCCCGAAGATCAAGCCGTACGTCCCGGAGACGCAGGCCACCGAGGAGGCGCTCGCCCTCGCGGCCGGGCAGCTCCCGCCGGCCACGGTCGCCTCGGAGGGCACACGCACCAACCGCAGCGGCCGACGAGCACACGGTGGCCGCAAACGCAGGCGCAGGCGGAGTACGCGAAGGACGACCACGACATGACCGGCGCGAACACCTTCTCCGTCTCCGGCTACGGCCCCGAACGCTCGTCCCTGTCCCGTCTGCTGGCCCGCGACTCGCTGGCCCGCAGGCTGGACTGGCCGATACTGCTGTCCGCGCTCGCGCTGTCCTTCATCGGCGCGATCCTGGTCTACTCGGCGACCCGCAACCGCACCGAGATCAACCAGGGCGACCAGTACTACTTCCTGATCCGGCACCTCATGAACACCGGCATCGGGTTCTGTCTGATGATCGGCACGGTCTGGCTCGGCCACCGCACCCTGCGCACCGCGGTCCCGATCCTGTACGGGCTCTCGGTGTTCCTGATCCTCATGGTGCTGACCCCGCTGGGCGCGACCGTCAACGGCGCCCACGCGTGGATCGTGCTCGGCGGCGGCTTCTCGCTCCAGCCCTCGGAGTTCGTGAAGATCACGATCATCCTGGGAATGGCGATGCTGCTGGCCGCCCGTGTCGACGCGGGCGACAAGCCCTACCCCGACCACCGCACGGTCCTCCAGGCCCTGGGCCTGGCCGCCGTACCGATGATGATCGTCATGCTGATGCCCGACCTCGGGTCGGTCATGGTCATGGTCATCATCGTGCTCGGGGTGCTGCTCGCCTCCGGCGCCTCCAACCGCTGGATCTTCGGCCTGCTGGGCACGGGAGCCCTGGGCGCGGTACTGGTCTGGCAGCTCGGGGTCCTGGACGAGTACCAGATCAACCGCTTCGCCGCCTTCGCCAACCCGGAGCTGGACCCGTCCGGTGTCGGCTACAACACCAACCAGGCGAGGATCGCGATCGGTTCGGGCGGTCTCACCGGCACCGGACTGTTCCACGGCTCGCAGACCACCGGCCAGTTCGTCCCGGAGCAGCAGACCGACTTCGTGTTCACGGTCGCGGGGGAGGAGCTGGGCTTCATGGGCGCGGGCCTGATCATCCTGCTCCTCGGCGTGGTGCTGTGGCGGGCCTGCCGTATCGCCCGGGAGACGACCGAGTTGTACGGCACGATCGTCGCCGCCGGGATCATCGCGTGGTTCGCGTTCCAGTCGTTCGAGAACATCGGGATGACCCTGGGGATCATGCCGGTCGCCGGTCTGCCACTGCCCTTCGTGTCGTACGGGGGGTCGTCGATGTTCGCCGTGTGGGTGGCGGTGGGGCTGTTGCAGTCGATCAGAGTGGAACGGCCCATGTCCGCGTAGCGCTCCGCGGGATCGGCGGTTCTTTGTCCGCGGGTTCGGTGGGGGCTGGTCGCGCAGTTCCCCGCGCCCCTTTGGGGCGCGCTGTTGTTCACGTGAACGGGAGATGTGTCCCGGATGGCCAATAAGTGACCTTTGGGGACTGCCGTCGACGTCGAATCGTGACTAGATTCAATTCATGGCGGACACAAAGCGGGAAATCGAGCGGAAGTATGAATCCGACGACAGCGGGCTGCCCGATCTGACCGGTGTCGCCGGGGTCGCCGATGTCCTCGACAAGGGCACCGCCGAGCTGGACGCGACCTACTACGACACCTCGGACCTGCGTCTGGCCTCCGCGTCGATCACCCTGCGCCGCCGCACCGGCGGGTCCGACGCCGGCTGGCACCTCAAACTCCCGGTCGGCCCCGGTGTCCGCGACGAGATCCAGGTCCCGCTCTCCGACACCGTCCCCGACGAACTGGCCGGCCTGGTCCGCGCCCGGATCCGCGAGGGACAGCTCGTCCCCGTGGTCCGGCTGCGCTCCGCACGGGACGTGCGCGACCTCGTCGACGCCGAGGGCAAGCAACTCGCCGAGGTCGGCGTGGACACCGTACGGGCGGACCGGCTGTTCGGCGGTGACGGCACCGCACAGTGGACCGAGATCGAGGTGGAGCTGGCCGACGGCGGTGACATCCGCTTCCTCGACAAGGTGGAGAAGCGCCTGCGCAAGGCGGGCGTACGGCCGTCGAAGTCCGCGTCGAAGCTGGCGCGGGCGCTGGCGGAGACCAAGGGCGGACAGCCGCGCCCGGAAGCGGAACCCGCCGAGCCCGTCACCGCGGGCGATCACGTCCTCGCCTATGTCCGCGCCCAGCGGGACGCCATCGTCGACCTCGATCCGGCCGTGCGCCAGGACGCCGAGGAGTCCGTGCACGACATGCGGGTCGCCACGCGGCGGCTGCGCAGCACGTTCAAGTCCTTCGGCCAGGTGCTCGACCGGGAGGTCACCGACCCGATCGGCGACGAGCTGAAGTGGCTCGCCGGGGAGCTGGGCGTGGGCCGCGACCAGGAGGTGCTGGCCGAGCGGCTGGGCGCGGCCCTGGACGAACTGCCCTCCTCCCTGGTCCACGGTCCCGTCCGCGACCGCCTGGCCGCCTGGTCCAAGGCCGAGTACGGAGGAGCGCGCAGCCGACTGCTCGGCGTGCTGGACTCCTCGCGCTATCTGACGCTCCTCGACACCCTGGACGCCGTGGTCGCCGACCCGCCGGTGCTCAAGGCGGCGGCGAAGGATCCGGACAAGGTGCTCGCCAAGGCCGTACGCAAGGACTTCGCGAAGGTGGCCGCGCTGATCGAGGAGGGCATGGCGCAGCCGCCCGGCGCCGACCGCGACCTCGGGCTGCACGAGGCCCGCAAGAAGGCCAAGCGCACCCGCTACGCGGCCGAGGCGGCGGGCCCCGCCCTCGGCGGCCCCGCCAAGGCGCTCGTCAAGTCGATGAAGTCCCTCCAGAGCCTCCTCGGCGACCACCAGGACAGCCACATGGCCCGCGTCACGCTGGGCGAGCTGTCGGCCGTGGCGCACGCGGCGGGCGAGAACACCTTCACGTACGGGCTGCTCTACGGGCGCGAGGAAGGGCGGGCGGAGCGGGTGGAGGAGGAGGTGCCGGAGGCCTGGGCGACGGCCAAGGACGGGATGGACGTCTGAGCGAACGGAGCGGGGAACCGACCGGGGAGATCGTCGGCGGTACGGCGGGTGTCCCGGGCCGCGTTACGCTGAATGACCACCCCTGTCGGTCCACGGAAGTGCGAGATGTCAGCCGAATCGGTCTTCCCGCAGCTCGAAGCTCTGCTCCCGCATGTGCAGAAGCCCATCCAGTACGTCGGCGGAGAGCTCAACTCCACGGTCAAGCCGTGGGAGGACTGCGACGTCCGCTGGGCGCTCATGTACCCCGACGCCTACGAGGTCGGCCTGCCCAACCAGGGCGTCATGATCCTTTACGAGGTACTGAACGAGCGCGAGGGCGTACTCGCCGAGCGTACGTACAGCGTGTGGCCCGACCTTGAGGCGCTGATGCGGGAGCACGGCGTCCCGCAGTTCACGGTGGACGCCCACCGTCCCGTGAAGGCCTTCGACGTGTTCGGGCTGTCCTTCTCCACGGAGCTGGGCTACACGAACATGCTGACGGCGCTGGACCTGGCGGGCATCCCGCTGGAGTCCAAGGACCGGACGCTCGACGACCCGATCGTGCTGGCCGGCGGCCACGCGGCCTTCAACCCCGAGCCGATCGCGGACTTCGTCGACGCGGTGATCATCGGCGACGGCGAGCAGGCCGTCCTCGACATGACGGAGATCATCCGCGCCTGGAAGGCGGAGGGCCGCCCGGGTGGTCGCGAGGAGGTCCTGTTCCGTCTCGCGAAGACGGGGTCCGTGTACATCCCGGCGTTCTACGACGTGGAGTACCTGCCGGACGGCCGTATCGCGCGTGTCGTACCGAACAAGTCCGGTGTCCCGTGGCGGGTGTCCAAGCACACCGTCATGGACCTGGACGAGTGGCCCTACCCCAAGCAGCCCCTGGTCCCGCTCGCGGAGACCGTCCACGAGCGGATGTCGGTCGAGATCTTCCGCGGCTGCACGCGCGGCTGCCGTTTCTGCCAGGCGGGGATGATTACCCGCCCGGTGCGCGAACGCTCCATCACGGGCATCGGCGAGATGGTGGAGAAGGGCCTGAAGGCGACGGGCTTCGAGGAGGTAGGTCTCCTCTCCCTCTCGTCGGCGGACCACTCGGAGATCGGTGACATCGCGAAGGGCCTCGCGGACCGCTACACGGACGACAAGATCGGGCTGTCGCTCCCGTCGACCCGCGTGGACGCCTTCAACGTGGACCTGGCGAACGAGCTGACCAGGAACGGCCGCAGGTCCGGTCTGACGTTCGCCCCCGAGGGCGGCTCGGAACGCATGCGCAAGGTCATCAACAAGATGGTCTCGGAAGAGGACCTGATCCGGACGGTCTCCACGGCGTACGGCAACGGCTGGCGCCAGGTGAAGCTGTACTTCATGTGCGGTCTGCCGACGGAGACCGACGAGGACGTCCTCCAGATCGCCGACATGGCGATGAACGTGATCGCCGAGGGCCGCAGGGTCTCCGGCCAGAACGACATCCGCTGCACGGTCTCGATCGGCGGCTTCGTGCCCAAGCCGCACACCCCGTTCCAGTGGGCCCCGCAGCTCTCCGCGGAGGAGACGGACGCCCGCCTCGGGAAGCTCCGCGACAAGATCCGCGGCGACAAGAAGTACGGCCGCTCGATCGGCTTCCGCTACCACGACGGCAAGCCCGGCATCGTCGAGGGCCTGCTGTCACGCGGCGACCGCCGTATCGGCGCGGTGATCCGCGCGGTGTACGAGGACGGCGGCCGCTTCGACGGCTGGCGCGAGTACTTCTCGTACGACCGCTGGATGGCCTGCGCGGAGAAGACGCTGCCCGCCTTCGGCGTGGACGTCGACTGGTACACGACGCGCGAACGCACGTACGAGGAGGTCCTCCCGTGGGACCACCTCGACTCGGGCCTCGACAAGGACTGGCTCTGGGAGGACTGGCAGGACTCCCTCGACGAGACAGAGGTCGAGGACTGCCGGTGGACGCCTTGCTTCGACTGTGGGGTGTGTCCGCAGATGGACACTTCCATTCAAATCGGCCCCACGGGCAAGAAGTTGCTGCCGCTGACCGTGAAGCAGCCGGTGGGGACCGGGCACAGTCACTGAGGTGACCCGACGTCACGGGTGGGAGCAGATCACCGTGACGAGGGTGAACGACGCGTAGAAGGGGCCTTGGGCGAGGCCGGTGAACCAGGTCTCGCCCCGGGTCCTTTCGATGTGGCCCTCCGCGATGGCCTGTTGCATGTTGCGGCCGAGGCCCAGGGTGTGGTCGCCGTGGTCGAAGTCGGTGAAGACCGGGGTCGTGGCGATCGTCGTCTCGACGCGGAAGCCCGCCCGGGTCGCCAGGCGGGCGAGGCTGCGGCCGACGGTGGCGTGGCGGACCACCTTCTCGGTGGTGTAGCGGGTGAAGGCGCGGCTCGTCTCCAGGTCCTCCGAGTCCACCGCCAGGGTGTCCCAGTCGGGTTCCGCCAGGGCGACGAGGGCGCCGGGGCGGGTGGCGGTGCGGAGTTGGGCCAGTACGTCCGCCGGGGACCGCACATGCATCAGAACCCGGTCGATCTTGGCGCGGTCCACTGTCCCGGGGACGACGGGCAGGGCGTGTGCGTCCGCCTCCCGGAGCTCCACCGCGCTTGTGGCGGCGGTGCGTTCACGGGCCGTCGCCAGCATCGCCGGGTCCCGGTCCACGCCGATGACCCGGCCGGTCGCGCCGACGCGTTCCGCGAGGGCCGGGAGGTCGGTGCCGGGGCCGCAGCCCACGTCCAGGACGGTGTGGCCCGGGCGGAGGTCCAGCAGGTCGAGCAGTTGCCGCTTGTACGTCCGGCCGGCGTCCTCGGACGCGGCGCGCAGCATGTAGGCCGCCTGGTCGGGCCTGGGCACACCGAGGGTCTTCGTCATGGGGCCAGTCAAGCAGTTGTGTGCCGGGTGCCAAGTGGGTTCAACGGGGGCGGAGTTGGCAGGGGTGTGTGAGGAGGTTGCCCAACAGGCCCTGTGCGTCACCGGACTTGAAGGCCTGTGCCACCCCGGTGAGGGTGCCGCTGTCCGGTTCGTGGTGGAGGCGGAGTGACAGTTCCGGGCTGTTGATCCGGGCGTCCGCCGTGGGGAGCTGCAGGGGGAAGGTCGCCTGCACAGACCATGCGCGCGACGCGCTCGCCGGGGCTTCCGCGCTCTCGTCGTTCAGGTGCAGGCGGGCCCGGTCGTCCTCCGGGGAGAGGGTCAGTGACAGCGGGATGTCTCCCTCGGGGGTGCTGATCGTGCCTTGCCAGTGGGGTGTTGGGAGGGACAGGGGGCGTGCCGGGTCTTCCGTGATCGGGGAGATCGACTCGGGGGAGAAGTCGGGGACGAGGGCGGTGAGGATGTGGTGGGTGATCCTGTCGCGGGCCGCCTTGTTCGTGCTGTTGGTCAGCACCGACACCGACAGCCGCCGCTCGGGCACGGTCACGACGATCGCCGCCACTCCGCCCATTCCGCCGCCGTGGCTCTGCACCAGGGGACCGGCACCGCGTGAGAGGCACCAGCCGAGCCCGTATCCGAGGCCCGCGTTGACCGGGTGCGCCTCGCGGACGGCCGCCGCCGTCTCCGGTTTCAGCAGACGGTCGTACGACTGGGCGAAGAGGGCCAGTTGGGTGGCGGGGGCCCAGCCCAGGGTGGCGCCGGGGTGGCTGGTGTCGCAGTACGGGGGATAGGCGCGGCCGTCGGTGGTGTAGCGCGTCGCCGAGGGGGCCGGGCCGGGGTGGGTGGGGCCCAGGCGGAGGGCGGTGAGGCCCAGGGGCTCGAACACCCGCTCCCGTACGAAGTCCGCGAGACCTTGGCCCGACACCGCTTCCAGTAGGTGGCCCAGGGCTCGGTAGCCGAGGTTGGCGTACTCGAAAGCCGTGCCCGGGGGGCGGTGCAGCCGCGCGTACGGGGTCGCGTCGATCCGGTCGTCGGTGCCGGGGCCGGTGTAGTGGAAGTCGTAGTGGGCGGCTAGACCGCCTCGGTGCTGGAGGAGTTGGCGGGCGGTCGGGGCCGGCCAGCCGTGGTCGTTCGGCACGGGTACGGGGGCGTCCAGGTCCAGCAGGCCCTCGTCGGCCGCCACGCAGATCGCCGTCGCCGTCATGGGCTTGGTGACCGAGGCCAGGGCGTAGGCCGTCTCGGGGGTGGCGGGGCGGGGTGTGGTGACGTCCGCGAGGCCGTATGCCTCGGCCAGGGTCACTTCGCCGTGTTCGACGACGGCCACCGAGGCCGAGGGGCAGTTGTGCTCGTCCAGGGCCGAAGTGCAGTACTCGGCCAGCCTGTTCGGGTTCAGTGCGTTCGGCATCCCCATGCGCGCATCTTGGCATCCGCGCATGCAGGCAGGGCAAAAAGTCGTAGGTTTACGGCCCTTGTCCCTCGTCCTGGTCACTTTTCGGATACACCGCATCCGGACAGGGGGCCCGCGCGTCTACCTCGGTATGGATCTGGAGAAACCGGCCACGAAGGTCGAGGCACGGCAGCCCGAACGGCAGCCCGAAGGGTGTCTCGTCGTCGCGATTCGCATCCCTGTGCGGATCGTCGTGCTCGTGCTGGTCGTGCCGGTGCGGATGGTGTGGGACGGGCTCGTCGTCGGCTGGCGCCTCCTCATGGACGCGGTGCTGCGGCCCCTCGGGCGGGCGCTCGCCTGGGTCGCGTGGGCCGTCCTCGTCTGGCCGTTCGTCGCGCTGTGGCGGTACGTCGTCGAGCCCCTGGGCAAGGCGCTCGGCTGGCTCGGGAACGTGCTCGTCGTCGTACCCCTGGTGTGGCTCTACCGCCATGTGCTGACGCCGCTCGGTCACGGGCTCGCCTGGGTGTGCCGGGGGATCGGCGCCGGGCTCTGGTGGGTGTGTCGGGGGATCGGTGCCGGGCTCGGCTGGCTCTACGCGCGCGTGCTCACGCCTGTGGGGCGCGCGGTGCTGTGGGTGCTCAGGGGGCTCGGGGCGGGTGCGGCGGCCCTCGGGCTCGGCGCGTACGCCGTCGCCGCCTGGCTCGCGCGGTACTTGGTCGTCGTACCCGCGCAGTGGCTGTACGAGTGGATCCTCACGCCGATCGGCAGGGCGGTCGCCTGGTGTGCCCGGGGGGTCGCGTGGTGCGCCGGCATGGTGGTCACCGGGGTCGGGTTCGTTCTCTACTGGGTGCTGCGCCTGCTTCTCGTCCTGCCCGCGCTCGCGCTGTGGCGCTGGGTGCTGACGCCCGTCGGACGCGTCCTCGCCGTCATCGGGCGGGAGGTCTGGGGCGCGCTCGGACATGCCTGGCGCATCGCCGGGCACATCTCGCTCGCCGTCGGACGGTTCCTCGGGACCCTCCTTCGGTGGATCTTCGTGGAGCCCGTGCGCTGGGCGTACCAGGCCGTGCTGACGCCGGTCGGGCACTTCGTGCGGGACGCCGTTCTGCGGCCCGCCGCCGAGGCCGCCCGCAGTGTGGGGCGGGTCACCCGGCAGGTGCTGGCTGCCGCACGCGACTCGGCACGGCAGGCGCGGGCCGACTTCCGGCGGATGCTCTTCGGGGAGCCGAAGGAAGCGGTCGCCGTGGACCGGCGGGAACCAGGAGGCGTCGACGGACGTACTCTTGGTAGGAGTACGACCGCACTCACGAAGGACTGAACGACACTGGGCAAGCGACAGCCCGAAGGCCCGCCGCCCGCGCCGACGGTGCAGCGCATCCGACTGCGCTACACCAAGCGTGGCCGCCTCCGGTTCACCAGCCACCGTGACTTCCAGCGCGCTTTCGAGCGTGCGCTGCGCCGTGCCGAGGTGCCGATGGCCTACTCGGCGGGGTTCACGCCGCATCCGAAGGTGTCGTACGCCAATGCTGCAGCCACCGGCACGGGCAGTGAGGCGGAGTACCTGGAGATCGCGCTCACCGAAGCGCGCGATCCCGACAAGCTGCGCGAGCTGCTCGACGAGTCGCTGCCCACCGGGCTCGACATCGTCGACGCGGTCGAGGCCCGGACCTCCGGGCTCGCCGACCGGCTCACGGCTTCCGTGTGGGAGCTGCGGCTGGAGGGTGTGGCGCCCGAGGACGCGCGCCGCGCCGTCGACCTCTTCAACGCCGCCGAGACCGTCGAGGTCCAGCGCCTCGCCAAGAACGGCATGAGAACCTTCGATGCCCGGGGCGCGGTCGCGGGCCTGGAGGCGTTCGAAACAGGCGCTGATTCAGGTAATGAGACGCACAGTCCACAGCCCGCCGCAAGCGTCGGCTCCACTGGAGCGGCTGGCGCCGCGCCCCTTGCTGGGCCGACCGACCGGGCCTGTGCGATACTGCGCCTGGTTGTTCGGCACGTGACGCCTGCCGTTCGACCCGACGACGTCCTGTCCGGTCTCCGCGCCGTGGCCGACCTGGCGCCGCCGGTCCCCGCAGGGGTGACCAGGCTGGCGCAGGGGCTGTTCGATGAAGAGACCGGCACGGTGACCGACCCGCTCGCGCCCGACCGCGAGGCAGCGGTGGCCCTCTCCATGGCCACTCCGACTGCCGCCGCGTCGCAGGCACCGGCGTAAGGAAGGTCCCGCGAAGGGACGGACGTCGTAGCGCCGCCCTCGTACTCGGGAGCCACCTGGGTCGGGCAGCGCACCGACCACAAGACTTTCGCCAGGCCGTACGCAACATGGCGTACGGAACCGGCGAGACAGGACACAGAGAGCTCCCGTGCGGCGCCCGCGCCCCGGACGGCGGCACCGCGCACTGCGCGAGCCGCGGACGTCACCGGCACCCAAGCCGGACCAGGTGCGGCGCCCGGGAGCCTGACGGGAGAACCGCCCGCATGCTCGAACCGACCGAAGCCGCTTCGGAACCCATCGAGGGTTCCGCACACGACACCCCCAGCGACACCCTGCCGCCGCGCCGACGGCGCCGCGCCGCGTCCCGCCCCGCGGGACCGCCGGTCGCCGGAGCCGAGGCCGCCGCCGTGGCCGAGACCACAGCGCCGGCCATACCGGCCGCCGAAACAAACGAGACAGACCAGGCCGCCAAGGCCGCAGAGACCGATCAGACGGTCGAGGAAGCCGCCGCCGAGGCGCCCGCTCCTCGTACGCGCCGTCGGGCCACCCGGCGCGCGTCCGCGCCCGCCGGTGCGCCCGCCAAGGCCGCCGAGGCCGTCGACGAACCTGCCGTGACCGCCGTATCCGCCCCGACTGCCGAGGAGAGCGGCGAGAAGAGCGGCGAGGAGAGCGTGGCCGAGGCGCCCGCAGCCGTGGAGGAGGCCGCGCCTGCTCCGCGTGCCCGTCGTCGGGCCACTCGCCGGGTCTCCACGCCCGCTGCCGAGGCCGAGGCTCCGGCCGCCCCTGTGGAAGAGGCGCCCGCGCCCGTCGCCGAGGTCGCCGCGCCCGAGCCCGAGACCGTCGTCGCCGAGGACGCCTCGTCGCGTCGTGGGCGTCGCCGGGTCGCCCGTAAGGCCGCTGTCGGGTTCTCCGCGCCCGCGCCCGCCGTCGAGAACGGCGAGAATGGGCGGCGTCCCGCGCGTCCTGCCGTCGCCGTGTTCCAGGCGCCCGTCTTCACCGAGCCGATGTTCCAGACGCCCGAGCGGGCCGCCGCCGCGGCCGCCGCCGAAGCGGCCGAGGACGTCGAGGAGATCGAGACCGAGGAAGAGACCGTCGAGGCCGCCCCGGTCGCCGAGACCGTCGTCGAGGAGCACACCCCGCGCCGTCGCCGCCGTCGTGGGCGTGCCGACGAGGAGCCCGTGGCCGCCGCGCCCGTCGAGCCGGAGGAGACGGAGAGCGTCGACGACGCCTACGAGTCCGCCGAGGACAGCGTCGACACCGACACCGACACCGACACGGACGACGACGGCGACGAGGGCCCCGGTTCGCGTCGGCGCCGCCGCCGCGGTGGCCGTCGTAGGCGCCGTGGTGAGTCCGCCGACTCCGACAACGACTCCGGGGACGACGACTACGCGGGCGAGCAGTCCGCGCGGGCCGACGAGGACGCCGCGGACACCGCCGACCAGGTCGACGAGGACGCCGAGGAGGACGAGCGCGACGAGCCGGGCGGGTCCGGTTCCGCCAGCAGCCGTCGCCGGCGCCGTCGTCGGCGTCGTGCCGGTGACTCGTCCGGCGAGAGCGAGATCGCGACCGCCGACAGCGACCCCGAGCGCACCGTCGTCAAGGTCCGTGAGCCGCGCCCCAAGCGGGACGAGCACCCGAGCGACGAGGTCCAGTCCATCAAGGGCTCGACGCGTCTCGAAGCCAAGAAGCAGCGCCGCCGCGAAGGCCGCGAGCAGGGCCGCCGTCGCGTCCCGATCATCACCGAGGCCGAGTTCCTGGCCCGCCGCGAGGCCGTCGAACGCGTGATGGTCGTACGCCAGTACGGCGACCGCACCCAGATCGGCGTCCTTGAGGACAACGTGCTCGTCGAGCACTACGTCAACAAGGAGCAGGCGACCTCGTACGTCGGCAACGTCTACCTGGGCAAGGTCCAGAACGTGCTGCCGTCCATGGAGGCCGCGTTCATCGACATCGGCAAGGGGCGCAACGCCGTCCTGTACGCCGGTGAGGTCAACTTCGAGGCGCTGGGGATGGCCAACGGGCCGCGGCGCATCGAGAGCGCGCTGAAGTCCGGGCAGCCGGTCCTCGTGCAGGTCACGAAGGACCCGATCGGCCACAAGGGCGCGCGTCTGACCAGTCAGGTCTCGCTCCCCGGCCGCTACCTGGTCTACGTCCCCGAAGGGTCGATGACCGGCATCAGCCGCAAGCTGCCCGACACCGAGCGCGCGCGCCTGAAGACCATCCTCAAGAAGATCGTCCCCGAGGACGCGGGCGTCATCGTGCGCACCGCCGCCGAGGGCGCGAGCGAGGACGAGCTGCGCCGTGACGTCGAGCGGCTCCAGGCGCAGTGGGAGGACATCCAGAAGAAGTCGAAGGGCGGCAACGCGCCGACCCTGCTGTACGGCGAGCCGGACATGACCGTCCGCGTCGTGCGCGACATCTTCAACGAGGACTTCACCAAGGTCATCGTCAGCGGCGACGAGGCCTGGCAGACCATCCACGGGTACGTGGCCCACGTCGCCCCGGACCTGACCGACCGGCTGTCGAAGTGGACCTCCGAGGTCGACGTCTTCGCGACGTACCGCATCGACGAGCAGCTCGCCAAGGCGCTCGACCGCAAGGTGTGGCTGCCCAGCGGCGGCTCGCTGGTGATCGACAAGACCGAGGCGATGATCGTCGTCGACGTCAACACCGGCAAGTTCACCGGCCAGGGCGGCAACCTCGAAGAGACCGTCACCAGGAACAACCTGGAGGCGGCCGAGGAGATCGTGCGCCAGCTGCGGCTGCGCGACCTGGGCGGCATCGTCGTCATCGACTTCATCGACATGGTCCTGGAGTCGAACCGCGATCTGGTCCTGCGTCGCCTCCTGGAGTGCCTGGGCCGCGACCGTACGAAGCACCAGGTGGCCGAGGTCACGTCGCTGGGGCTCGTGCAGATGACCCGTAAGCGGGTCGGACAGGGCCTCCTGGAGTCGTTCTCCGAGACCTGCGTCCACTGCAACGGCCGCGGTGTCATCGTGCACATGGAGCAGCCCAGTTCCAGTGGAGGCGGCGGCAAGCGCAAGAAGCGCGGCCGTGGCGGTGCCGAGCACGAGCACGCCCACGACACCCACGAGCACGATGTGATCGTCGACGCCGATGCGGACGACGACGTCGAGGAGACGGTGGCCGAGGTCGCCGCCGAGGTCGCGGCGCCGGAGCCCTTCTTCGAGCCCGACGACGAGCTGTACAACAGCGCCGCCGAGGCGGAGGCCGCGGCCGGCCGCGGTGGCCGTTCCAGGCGGCGCGCCGGCCGAAGGGCCTCGTCTCCGGCGGGGGCGCCCCGGTCGGATTCGCGTTCGACCGACGGACGTCGCGCTGATGCCCGTACGGCCGAGTCCGTTGTCGCCGAGGTCGCCGAGGCTTCGGTGGTTCCGGATGCGGCACCGGTCGCGGTGCCGGAGGTCGTGGCTCACGTCGAGCCCGTGGCCGTCGAGGACCCGGTTGTCGAGGCGCCCGTTGCCGAGGCGCCGGTGCAGGACGACGCGGCTCCCAAGGGGCGTACGCGTCGGCGGGCCACCCGAAAGGTGTCCGCTCCGGCCGGGTCGCCGAAGGCGGCCGACCAGGGTGTGGCGGAGACCGTGGTGACGGTCGTCGCTGAGACCGTCGTCGAGCCGGTGGCGGCTCCCGCTCCTGTCGAGGAGCCCGTGGAGGCTGTCGCGGCGACCGAGAGTGCGGCTCCGGCCCGGCCGCGGCGACGTGCCGTGCGCAAGGCCACCGCGCCCACCTCGTCCGAGGAGGCGGCCGTCGTGGTCGTCCCGGCGGCCACCGAGCCCGACGTGGCCGTGACCGAGGCCGAGGACGCGGTTCCCGCCAAGAAGACGGCGCGCAAGACCGCCGCCAAGAAGGCGACCACGGCCAAGAAGACCGCCGCGAAGAAGACCACGGCGGTCAAGAAGACGGCTGCGAAGAAGACGACCACGGCCGCCAAGAAGGCCACGACCAAGAAGGCGGCGACGTCGAAGAAGACGGCCGCGGCTGAGGAGTCGGTGTCGGCGGGCACGGAGGGCTGATCCGCCTCCGGTTGTCCGGGCAGCGGTAGTTACGTGCGGTACGACGGTCCGTCCGGGTTCACCGGGCGGGCCGTCGCCGTTTGGGTGCTTGTGGTTTGGGGGCCCGGAGCGGGGGGAATCGCGCTCAGTTTGACCCGTTCAGGCCGGGCCCGTAATCTTGAGCGTCGGCGTGTCCATAGCTTCATCCACGACGCGTCACATCCCCGTAAACCTGCATCCTCCTGAGCACCGGGCAATTTTGGTGCGGCGGGAGAGGCCGCTCGCCTCTGTCGGGCGGCTGGACTGCGGGGGTGCCGTTCCCGAGCGAGAGAGTGAGATCCGCGTGTACGCCATCGTGCGCAGCGGTGGTCGCCAGCACAAGGTTGCTGTCGGCGACATCGTTGAGGTTGACAAGATTTCCACTGCCAAGGTTGGCGACACGGTCGAGCTCTCGACCCTGCTCGTTGTCGACGGCGACGCTGTGACCAGCGACCCGTGGGTCCTGGCCGGCATCAAGGTCCAGGCCGAGATCGTGGACCACCACAAGGGCGTCAAGATCGACATCCTTCGCTACAAGAACAAGACCGGCTACCGCCGTCGTCAGGGCCACCGCCAGCAGTACACGGCGATCAAGGTCACTGAGATCCCCGCGGCTGCGAAGTAAGGGACTGAGGAGAGATGGCACACAAGAAGGGCGCATCGTCCACCCGGAACGGTCGCGACTCCAATGCTCAGCGGCTCGGCGTGAAGCGCTTCGGCGGTCAGGTCGTCAACGCCGGTGAGATCCTGGTCCGCCAGCGTGGCACCCACTTCCACCCCGGCGCGAGCGTCGGCCGTGGCAAGGACGACACGCTGTTCGCGCTGGCCGCCGGTGCCGTGGAGTTCGGTACGCACCGTGGTCGCAACGTCGTGAACATCGTTCCGGTCGCCTGAGTCGGCTGATCGGAAGCTTTCGCGAGGCGGACCTCACTTCCCTCCCGGGAAGCGGGTCCGCCTTTCGCGTGTTTCACCTGAGCAGAGGTTTCTGGCAGAGCTTTCTGCCTGAAGATTTTCGTACGTAACTGGAGGCACATCCCATGACCACCTTCGTGGACCGCGTCGAGCTGCATGTCGCCGCGGGTAGCGGAGGTCACGGCTGTGCCTCCGTCCACCGTGAGAAGTTCAAGCCGCTGGGCGGGCCCGACGGCGGCAACGGCGGACACGGCGGTGACGTGATCCTCACCGTCGACCAGTCCGTGACCACGCTGCTCGACTACCACCACTCCCCGCACCGCAAGGCCACCAGCGGCAAGCCCGGCGAGGGCGGCAACCGGTCCGGCAAGGACGGGCAGGACCTGGTTCTGCCGGTGCCGGACGGGACGGTCGTGCTCGACAAGGCCGGCAACGTGCTGGCCGACCTGGTCGGGCACGGGACCTCTTATGTCGCGGCTGAGGGCGGGCGTGGTGGGCTAGGCAACGCCGCGCTGTCGTCCGCGCGGCGCAAGGCGCCCGGGTTCGCGCTGCTCGGGGTGCCCGGGGGGTTGCAGGACATCGTCCTGGAGCTGAAGACGGTCGCCGACGTGGCGCTCGTGGGGTATCCGAGTGCCGGTAAGTCTTCGCTGATCTCGGTGCTGAGCGCCGCCAAGCCGAAGATCGCTGATTATCCGTTCACCACGCTTGTGCCCAACTTGGGTGTGGTGACTGCGGGTGCGACCGTCTACACCATCGCCGATGTGCCCGGGCTCATTCCCGGTGCCAGTCAGGGCAAGGGGCTCGGGCTGGAGTTCCTGCGGCATGTGGAGCGGTGCAGTGTGCTCGTGCATGTGCTGGACACGGCGACGCTGGAGTCCGAGCGTGATCCCGTCTCCGACCTCGACATGATCGAGGAGGAGCTGAAGCAGTACGGGGGGCTGTCGAACCGGCCGCGGATCGTCGTCCTGAACAAGGTCGACGTGCCCGACGGGCTGGACCTCGCCGAGATGGTGCGGCCCGAGCTGGAGGCTCGTGGGTACCAGGTGTACGAGGTGTCCGCCGTCGCCCATATCGGGCTGAAGGAGCTGTCGTTCGCGCTCGCCGAGATGGTCGGGCAGGCGCGGGCCGCGAAGCCCCAGGAGGAGGCGACCCGGATCGTCATCCGGCCCAAGGCCGTCGACGACGCGGGCTTCACCGTTGTCCAGGAGGAGGACGGGCTGTTCCGGGTGCGGGGCGAGAAGCCCGAGCGCTGGGTGCGGCAGACCGACTTCAACAACGACGAGGCGGTCGGGTATCTCGCCGACCGGCTCAACCGGTTGGGTGTCGAGGAGAAGCTGATGAAGGCGGGGGCCCGGGCGGGGGACGGGGTTGCCATCGGGCCCGAGGACAACGCGGTTGTCTTCGACTGGGAGCCGACGGTCATGGCCGGTGCCGAGATGCTTGGGCGGCGTGGTGAGGATCATCGGCTTGAGGTGCCTCGGCCTGCTGCGCAGCGGCGGCGGGATCGGCAGGCTGAGCGGGACGATGTGCAGCGGGAGTTCGACGACTTCGAGCCGTTCTAGGGGGTGTGGGGGTGGGCGTGGGGTGTTTCTCGCCCCCGCCGCCCCTACCCGTCCCATCCTTCTGGGGGCTGCGCCCCCAGACCCCCCTTCGGCCTGAACGGCCTCGTCCTCAAACGCCGGACGGGCTGGGTGGGGGTGCGGGCGGGTGGGTGGGAGAGTCGCGCTGAACGCGCTCGTCCTCAAACGCCGGACGGGCTGAAAGGCCCCGGCCGGGCTGGATGGTGCCCACCCTGCCGACGGGACTGCCCGCACCGTTTCCTATGATCTTCCCCTGGTTCATTCCTCAGGGGTCTCCTGTTCGTCCGTGTACTTGCATTTGTCATGTACTCGCATCCCGTTGTTCAGCGGGTCGGTCGGGCTGTCGTGGGAGCTTCCGTAGGTCCGAGAAGCCGCCCAGGCAAGGGAGTTCGACGATGAGTGGGGTCGTTTCGCCCGGCAGACGCCGGTTTCTGACTGCCGGGGCCGCTGCTGTCGGCGCCGCCGCGTCCGGGCAGTTGCTGCTTGCGGGGACCGCGCGGGCCGCGCAAACCCCGTTGCCCGACGGGGTGTTCAGTCTTGGGGTTGCCTCAGGGGATCCGTTGTCCGATGGTGTCGTGCTTTGGACCCGGCTTGCTCCTGATCCGCTCAACGGTGGGGGCATGCCCGATCGGGCCGTTGTCGTCGAGTGGCAGATCTCCGAGGACTCGCGGTTCCGGCGCAAGGTCAAGCGTGGATACGCCTGGGCCCGGCCCGAGTACGGGCACAGCGTTCACGCTGATGTACGCGGGCTGAGTCCCGACCGGCACTACTGGTACCGGTTCCGGACCAGCGGGCAGCTCTCGCCGGTGGGGCGTACCCGTACCGCTCCCCGGCCGCTCGTCTCCGGCAGCCATCTGCGCATCGCGCTCGCCTCCTGCCAGAACTGGCAGCACGGCTACTTCACCCCGTACGCGGACATGCGCGCCCAGGACCCGGACCTCGTCGTCTTCGTCGGCGACTACATCTACGAGTCCACGTCCGCGATCACCGGCGTACGCCAGCATGAAGGCACCGGTGAGCCGTTCAGCCTCGTCCAGTACCGCAACCGGTACGCCCAGTACCACAGCGATCCGCACCTCAAGGCGATGCACGCCGCCGCGCCCTTCGTCGTCACCTTCGACGACCACGAGGTCGACAACGACTTCGCCGGGGATGTTCCTCAGGACCCCGACAAGCAGTCCCCCGAGGCCTTCGCTGCGCGGCTCACCGCCGCCTACCAGGCCTACTACGAGCACATGCCCGTACGCGCCACCTCCGTGCCCAACGGCCCGCACATCCGTATGCACCGGCGGTTCGACTTCGGGCGGCTCGTGCGGCTCAACGTGCTCGACACCCGGCAGTTCCGCAGCGACCAGGCCACCAGCCAGGCCGGTGCCCTCGACCCGGCGATGACCATGCTCGGTGCCGCGCAGAAGCAGTGGCTGCTGAATGGGTTGCACACCTCACAGGCGCGATGGAATCTCATCGCCTCGCAGATCATGATGGCCGAGACCGACCTCAAGATCGGTGACGGCAAGCTCTGGTACTACGACGCCTGGGACGGCTACCAGGTCGAACGCAACGCCCTGCTCGCCGAGTTCGCGAGTGTTCGCAATCCTGTTGTTCTCTCCGGTGACCGGCATCTCACCATGATCAGCGACCTCAAGCGGGACTTCGCCGACCCCGGCTCGGCCGTTGTCGGTGCCGAGTTCGTCGGTACGTCCATATCGAGTGGTGGGGACCAGGATCCCGTCGCCTTCCACAAGGACTGGGACCCGCGCATGGGTGACAATCCGCACTGGAAGGTCATCGACAACCATCGTGGATACCATCTTTTCGACATCCGGCGGGGCGGCATCGATGCGCAGGTGCGGATCGCGGACACCGTGACCAAGCCCACCTCCGCCTCCCGGACCCTCGCCAAGCTCCGTGTGGAGTCCGGGAAGCCGGGGGTGCGGCAGGTCTGAACCGGTCTGACCGGCGAAAGGGCACGCGGCCGACCGTAAGCAGAATCACTTAAAACAATTTCCGGTGAATGGCGGGTTGCGCGCGCATATGCGCCGGGAGGCGCTCACCTTGCACTGCGGTTACCGCAGGTGGGACGATTTCAGGGTTCTCTGTTGCCCCGAGGTAGGTCGCCCGTGTCCCAGCGCAATGCCAAACCCCGCACCACCGCCGTCGTCCTCGCGGGCGGCACCGGTCAGCGGGTCGGCCTGTCGATTCCGAAGCAGTTGCTGAAGATCGCCGGGAAGGCGGTCATCGAGCACACCCTGAACACGTTCGAGCAGGCGGATTCGATCGACGACGTCATCGTGCTGATGGCGCCCGGCTATGTGGCGGACATCGAGAAGATCGTCGCCAAGGCCGGATTCAGGAAGGTCACCCGGATCATCGAGGGCGGCGCCACCCGTAACGACACCACCGAGCGGGCCATCGGCGCGTTGGGGGAGGGGCTCGCCGAGGGCGAGGACCGTAACGTTCTCTTCCACGACGCCGTACGGCCCCTGCTGTCCCAGCGGGTCATCGACGACTGTGTGATCGCCCTGGAGCGGTACCAGGCCGTCGACGTCGCCATTCCCTCCGCCGACACGATCATCGTCACCCGTACGCATGGTGAGGACGGTGAGTTCATCACCGAGATCCCGGACCGGTCGCGGCTTCGGCGCGGTCAGACGCCCCAGGCGTTCAAGCTGTCGACCATCCGGCGGGCGTACGAGGTCGCGGCGGGCGACCCGAACTTCCAGGCCACGGACGACTGTTCGGTCGTACTCAAGTACCTGCCGGACGTGCCGATCCATGTCGTCGCGGGCGACGAGTACAACATGAAGGT
This sequence comes from Streptomyces sp. NPDC002680, assembly GCF_042889145.1. Lineage (NCBI taxonomy): Bacteria > Bacillati > Actinomycetota > Actinomycetes > Kitasatosporales > Streptomycetaceae > Streptomyces > Streptomyces sp. NPDC002680. Next base: position 29,299 of record NZ_JBIAQP010000011.1, on the reverse strand, counting down.
CACCCAGCCCGTCGACGTCTTCATCGCCGACAAGCTCTTCCAGCTCGCCTCCACCGCCACGCCCCAGCAGATGAGCGAGGAGGCGTACCGCGAACTGCTCACCGGCAAGACGCTCGTCGTCTTCGGCGGGTCCTACGGCATCGGCAAGGACATCGCCGAGCTGGCCGAGGGGTACGGCGCCACGGTGTACGCCCTCGGGCGGTCGACCACCGGGACGCACGTCGAGAACCCGGAGGAGGTCGACGACGCGCTGTCCAAGGCGTATTCGGAGACCGGGCGCATCGACCACGTCGTCAACACGGCCGGCGTACTGCGCATCGGCAAACTCGCCGAGACCGACAACGCGACCATCGAGGAAGCGCTGAAGGTCAACTACCTGGCCCCCGTGCAGATCGCCCGGTCGGCCTACAAGTACCTCGCCGAGACCAAGGGTCAGCTACTGCTCTACACCTCCAGCAGCTACACGCGCGGCCGGGCCGAGTACAGCCTCTACTCCTCCACCAAGGCCGCGATGGTGAACCTCACCCAGGCCCTGTCGGACGAATGGGCCGGCGACGGCGTCCGCGTCAACTGCATCAACCCGGAGCGCACGGCCACCCCGATGCGTACGAAGGCCTTCGGTGAGGAGCCCGCAGGTTCATTGCTCTCCTCCGAGGAGGTGGCCCGTACGTCGCTGGACGTGCTGCTGTCCGAGCTGACCGGGCATGTCATCGACGTCCGCCAGCAGGACCCGACGGCCCCGGCCGGCCGGGCCTCCGGCTTCGAACAGGCGCTCGCCAGCGTTCTCGACCGTCAGGACGACGGCCTAGCATGAAGCCGACGGAGGAGACTGCCGGTGAGGACCGGCAGTGAATTTCGGCAGCAGTCCCGGACAGGATCCGTAATAAGCCCCAGATAAATTCCCTACAGGCTCCCGGAAAATTCACAGCTTCTTTCCCGGGTGTCCCGGCACTTTCCCAGATACAGGTTCTCCTTGATTTCCACTGCTATTCGCGTCGCCCGGGTGGGCAGCCCGGCCGAGCTGGCCGCGGCGGTCCTCATGATGCTGGGCTACCCCTGTCTCATGGTGGCCGCGCTCGTCCCGAGCGTGCCCGCCTTCGCCGTCGCCGCCGCAGTGACCTACCTGGCGGACCACTACCTGCATCACCGGGGCAGCTATCTGATCAACCGCCTCGGCAAGGTGCGGGCGGGCGTCTCCATCCGGTTCCTGGTGCGGGAACTGCTGGTGCTGCTGCTGCTGGCGCGCGCGGACCTCTCCCGGAGCATGATCTTCTACGCGGCGATCGCCTGCTTCATCGCCTTCTACGGCTTCCAGGCCCCGCACGGCGCCCTGACCACGCTGATCCGCAACCGCCGCCGGATGCCCGTCGCCACCCGCAACGTCGATCTGGCCTCGCGCATCCCCATCCCGGACGCCCCGCCGCGCTTCCTGCTGGAACGCTCCACCGAGAAGATGCTCCACCTCGACCTCGCCGCGGTCATCGGCATCCTGATCACCGTCGAGACCGGTTCGACGGCGTACGGCATGACCGGCGTCGGCATCACCCTGGGACTGGCCCTGCTGTACGTGGTCGCCCTCGCGCCCTTCGTCCGGGGCCGCCGGATCCCGCCGGACGCGGAGACCGTGCTGGCCGCGACGGACGCCTGGCTGCGCGAGTACCGGCCGCAGACGCTGCTGTACTTCTCCGGGTCCAAGGACTCGGCGTACCAGGTCAACATGTGGCTGGAGACGATGGAGCAGCTGGAGACCCGGCCGCTGATCGTCCTGCGGGAACGCGTCATACTGCAGAACCTCGCGCCCACGACCGTGCCCGTCATCTGTGTGCCCGGCGGCATCCACCTGATGAACCTGGACCTGCGCACGGTCCGGGTCGCGCTCTACGCGGCGAACGTCGGCAAGAACATCCACCTGCTGCGCGTACCGACCATGAAGCACGTCTTCATCGGGCACGGCGACAGCGACAAGATCGCCAGCGTGAACCCGTTCAGCAAGGCCTACGACGAGGTGTGGGTCGCCGGACGGGCCGGGCGGGACCGGTACGCCATCGCCGACGTGGGTGTCCGGGACGAGGACATCGTCGAGGTGGGACGGCCCCAACTGGCGCCCATCGAGAGCGGCGTTCGGGGCCCGGCCGGAGGGGTGCCCACGATTCTCTACGCCCCGACCTGGGAGGGCTGGGACGACGACCCCGGCAACACCTCCCTCCTGCTCGCCGGCGAGAACATCGTGCGCGCACTGGTGTCGGCCGAGCCGCCCGTCCGGGTGCTGTACAAGCCGCACCCCTTCACCGGCACCCGCAGCGAGGAGGCCAAGGCCGCCCACGAGCGGATCACCGCCCTGGTCGAGGCCGCCGCGGTCGAACGCGCATCCGACCCGCGCTTCCTGGGCGACGCCGACGAGCAGACGCGGGCCAAGGCCGACCTCGCGCGGATCGAGGCGCGGCTCGCCGAACTGGCCGGGCCCGGCGGCGAGAAGGGCGACGAGGCGGAGGCGACGCGGGACGGCGTCGTCGACCTGGAGCGGCACGAGGAGACCGCGAAGCTGCGCACCGAGTGGAACGACGCGTACTGGCGTTCGTTCGGCGTGGGGGAGCACCGGGTCATCACGGGCGCCGAGCCCCGGCTGTACGACTGCTTCAACGTGTCCGACGGGATGGTCTCCGACATCTCCAGCGTGGTCTCCGACTTCATCGCTAGCGGCAAGCCGTACGCCGTGACGGACTCGGCGGAGCTGGGCGCGGAGGAGTTCAAACGGCAGAACACCGCCGTCCGCGCCGCCGTGATCCTCACCAACAGCGCCGAGGAACTGGGGCAGTTGCTGGACGCCGTACGCGACCCGGCGGCCGATCCGCTGGCCGGGGAGCGCGCGGAGCTGAAGCGGTATCTGCTCGGGCCCGACGAGCCGCCGTCCATCGAGCAGTTCAACACCGCGACGGCCGACCTCGCGGTGAAGGCCGAGACCCGGAACGCGGGCCAGAAGCGGCAGGCGGCGACGGCCCGGACCTGACATCCGTGGTCGGCGGATCCGGGGCGGGCCCCTTTGAGATCTCCCGTCCGCCCACTGGACCGACGCACACCCCCAGGGGGTGTTCGCGTAAATTGCCCCCAGCGCAACCGGACGACCCGAGGGGACAGACCGCAGGTGGCAGGGGCAAGGCAGGCCGTCGCAGAGGCCCACAGGATCGTCGTCAAAGTGGGTTCCTCGTCGCTGACCACGGCGGCCGGCGGTCTCGACGCCGACCGGGTCGACGCGCTCGTCGACGTCCTCGCCAAGAGCCGCAGCGGCGGCGAGAAGGAGATCGTTCTCGTCTCCTCCGGTGCCATCGCCGCAGGCCTCGCCCCGCTCGGCCTGCGCCGCCGCCCCAAGGACCTGGCCCGCCAGCAGGCCGCCGCCAGCGTCGGTCAGGGGCTCCTCGTCGCCCGCTATGCCGCCTCCTGCGCCCGTCACGGCATCCGCGTCGGCCAGGTGCTCCTCACCTCCGACGACACCAGCCGCCGCGCCCACCACCGCAACGCCTCCCGCACCCTCGACAAGCTGCTCGCGATGGGCGCCCTCCCGGTCGTCAACGAGAACGACACGGTCGCCACGGACGAGATCCGCTTCGGCGACAACGACCGCCTCGCCGCCCTCGTCGCCCACCTCGTGCGCGCCGACCTGCTCGTCCTGCTGTCCGACATCGACGGTGTGTACGACGGCGACCCCAGCAAGCCCGGTACGTCCCGGATCGCCGAGGTGCACGAGCCCGCCGACCTCGCCCATGTCGACATCGGCAGTGCGGGCAAGACCGGTGTCGGCACCGGCGGCATGGTCACCAAGGTCGAGGCCGCCCGGATCGCCGCCGCCGCCGGGATCCCGGTGGTCCTGACAAGTGCGGTGCACGCCGCCGACGCCCTCGCGGGCCGGGACACCGGCACCTACTTCCACCCCACCGGCAGGCGCTCCGCCGACCGCCTCCTCTGGCTCCAGCACGCCTCCACCCCGCAGGGCTCGCTCACCCTCGACGACGGCGCCGTGCGCGCGGTCGTCCAGGGCCGCAAGTCGCTGCTGCCGGCCGGTATCGCCGCCGTCGAGGGCGAGTTCGTCGCGGGCGACCCGGTCGAACTGCGCGACAGCGCGGGCCACGCGGTCGCACGCGGGCTCGTCAACTTCGACGCCAAGGAGATCCCCCAGCTGATCGGCCGCTCGACCCGCGAACTGGCCCGCGAACTGGGCCCCGCGTACGAGCGCGAGGTCGTGCACCGGGACGACCTCGTCGTCCTGAACCCGTAGGGGCTCCTCACGGGAATCCCCGGACTCTGCAAAACCTCTCTTTACTCCCGTCCCGCAAAGGCCGAAAACAGGGGGAACGCCCCGCAAATCCGCCCGCCGTGAGGTGGACGTTCCGCAAAAGCGCCCCATGAAGCGTGCGTACCTGCTTCTCTCTGTTTCAGGGAGATTCCGCACGACCATCGGGTAAAGGAGGCCGTCGTGAGACGAGTGCGCCCTGGGGCGGCGGCGTCCCGCGGTGGAACCGCCTCCCGCAAGGTGGGCGAGGAGCGCGCCCTGACCAGCGTCGTGGCCGGCGCCCGCTACGAGGAGGCCTACGAGGAGCCGAAGGACGTGCCCCGGCTGTGGCATGTCACGCTCAGCGTCTCCGGCGCCGAGGCCCCCCTCAAGGAGGTCAGACGAGGCCTGGAACAGCTCGCCCACGACCACCCCTTTCTGCTGACCAGCCGCTACGCCAACGACCACGCGGAGATCCGCTACTGGGAGGAGGCCCGCGATCTGCACGACGCCGCGGCCGTCGCCCTGCGGCTGTGGGGCGAGCACCGCCAGACCGCGCAGCTGCCGCCCTGGGAGATCGTCGGCCTGGAGGTCATCGACCGCGAGACCTACCACCACCGCATCGCCGAGGGCTACGGCCCCCTCCCGGCGACCCCGGTCGGCGTCCACCCCTTCTGACCTTCCGGCCTTTACAGGGGCACCCCTTTTGCGGGGTCTGAGCGGCTTGTCTCGGGGTTTGGGATAGCCGGTGGACGCTTCCGCCCGGCGCACTACGCTTCCCCCATGACCACGCTTTCGCCGTACGACTCGATGTCCCCGGTCACCCGGGCCGCCTACCGCGCCAAGGCAGCCGCCGCCGACCTCGCCCCCCTCCCGAGGGCCGAGAAGGACGACGCGCTGCTCGCCATCGCGGACGCGCTGGAGGTCCGTACGAGCGAAATCGTCGAGGCCAATGCCAAGGACATCGCCCGCGCGCGCGAGGCCGGCACCAGCGAGACCGTCATCGACCGGCTGACGCTCACCCCGGAGCGGGTGCGCGCGATCGCCTCCGACGTACGGGACGTGGTGGCGCTGCCCGACCCGGTCGGCGAGGTCGTGCGCGGCTCGACCCTGCCCAACGGGATCGACCTGCGCCAGGTCCGCGTCCCGCTGGGCGTCGTCGGCATCATCTACGAGGCCCGCCCGAACGTGACGGTCGACGCCGCCGCCCTCTGCCTGAAGTCCGGCAACGCGGTCCTGCTGCGCGGCTCGTCCTCCGCCTTCGAGTCGAACACCGCGCTCGTACGGGTGCTGCGCGACGCCGTCGGAGGGGCCGGGCTGCCCGCCGACGCCGTCCAGCTCGTGCCCGGCGAGGGCCGTGACTCCGTACGGGAGCTGATGCGCGCGCGTGGCCTGGTCGACGTCCTGATCCCGCGCGGGGGCGCCTCCCTCATCCAGACCGTCGTCACCGAGTCCACGGTCCCCGTGATCGAGACCGGCGTCGGCAACTGCCACGTCTACGTCGACGCCCAGGCCGACCTCGACATGGCCGTCGACATCCTGATCAACTCCAAGGCCCAGCGGCCCAGCGTCTGCAACGCCGCCGAGACCCTCCTGGTCCACCAGGACATCGCCGCCGAGTTCCTGCCGCGCGCCCTGGACGCCCTCGCCGAGGCCGGGGTGACCGTGCACGCCGACCCGCGGGTGCTGGCGTACGCGAAGGACTCCGAGGCGACCGTCGTCGAGGCCACGCTGGAGGACTGGGACACCGAGTACCTGTCCTACGACATCGCCGCCGCCGTGGTCGACTCCCTCGACAAGGCCGTCGAGCACATCCGGCTGTGGACCTCCGGGCACACGGAGGCGATCGTGACAACCTCGCAGCAGGCCGCCCGCCGCTTCACCCAGCTGGTCGACTCGACCACGGTCGCCGTCAACGCCTCCACGCGGTTCACCGACGGCGGCCAGTTCGGTTTCGGCGCCGAGATCGGCATCTCGACGCAGAAACTGCACGCACGCGGCCCGATGGGCCTGCCGGAGCTGACCAGCACCAAGTACATCGTCACGGGCGACGGGCATATCCGCCGCTGAGGGGCGTGATCACGAGTCCGTGGGCCGGGCGCCCGGCGCACGACCGGCGCGGGGCCCCGGCGGATCGCAGTGCCCCGGGGCGGTCGGCCGCAAATGCTGCATCTTTCCGGGGGATAACCCCCGGACCCCCAGCAGAAAGGCAGGTCGGCAGGTGTGACCGGCGCGAACACCCCGAGGCAGGCCTGAGTGATCGCGACTCCGCGCGCCGGGCGGCGCATGAAACGCGTCTCATCCAGTAGCTGAATTTCCCGACCGTCTGCCCAAAATGACACCCCCGGTCTACTCTGGATCCGTGCCGGAGGACGTGGGGGGCACGCCGTTTTTCCCTGACGGCTGGGAGCCCGACGACGACCACGACCGCGGGGTGTCGGACGAAGAGTTCGCCTCCGTGGTCTTTGACGAGGCCTTCGTACAGGCGGCCGTGGTGCACGAGCCGACCGCCGTCGAGCGCCTCCTGGCCGCCGCGCAGGCGAGAGCGGAGGCCTCCGAGGCCGAGGCCCGCCGGGCGCACACCAGAGGCCCACGAGGGGACGACGAGCGCTACGAGGACGGCTTCGGTCCGGACGACCCCGCCTATTTCGGCCACGATCCGGATCTCGACGACCTGGACGACGCCGAGGTCCTGGAGGGCCGCTACGGCGCTCCGGGCACCCACGGCAAGCAGGTCTCCCGCTGGCATCGTCCCGTCGCCTGGATGCTCGCCCTCGTGATGGGGGTCGGCATGGTCGCGCTGGCCTTCACGGCGGTCTACCGGGGCGCGTCGTCCGGCCGCCAGGAACAGGTGCCGCCGCCCGCCTCCACCGGCCTTGAGCAGGGCAGCGCGACGACTCCCTCGGCCTCCGCCGACTACTCCCAGCCGGCTGTCTCGGCGATCCCGCGCACTCCTTGACCCAAACCTGTCCGCGCCCTGTTTCTTCCTGGTGAGAACCTGTCAGAACTTGTCATGCGGGAGGGCGTTTATCGGGGCTTCCCGCGACCTACTCTGAAGGTATGGGCGGACCAGGAGACCCACCTGAGGGGACACCCGAGGCCACCCCTGGTGGCGGCGAGGACGAGTACCGATCCGTCGTCTTCGACGAGTCGTTCGTCCGTGCTGCCCGCCTCCAGGAGTTCTCCGCGCAGGAGCGCCTGGACGACCACGCCCCCGCCGTACGCCGCCGTCAGCCCCTGCACCGGGGGCTGTCCCGGCAGGCGTTGATCCTCGTCGTGCTGATCGCCGTCGCCTTCGGCACCGCCATCTACATGGGCATACGCAACCCGTACGAGAGCCCGGTCGCCGAGCTGTCTCCCGAGCCGCTGCGGATGACCGTCATCCCGCTCGCACCGCAGGGTGCCGTGCCCGGCGCGGTCGATCCCGAACAACTGTTCGCGCGCAGTCCGGCGGCCCAGTTCGGCATAGGCGCCGAGGGCATCGCGCTCCCCGCGACCCGGAGCACCCCGCACTTCTCGGACAGCCAGGTCGTCAGCGCCCTGACCACCGCCAAGGACTACATAGTCGAGTCCTCGCTCTATCCCGAGGTGCTCACCGGCGGCGAGGTCCGTGCCGTGCGGGTGATGCTCGATCCCGACCAGCTCGACCAGTTCGACCAGAGCTTCGACAGCCCGGCCGCCGACGGCAGACACGCGCCCACCGGATGGCTGGTCCGCTTCGATCCCTCCCGCGCCCAGCTCGCCGACGACAAGATCCGCGTGCGGGGCACCCTGCGGGCCGCCGAGGCCGACTCGGCGACCCTGGAGGTCGTCGCCGACCACACCTTCGTGTACGCGCTGCGGCCTACCGGCGCGGACGGCAAGGCGAAGGCGTCGCTGTTCACCGTCCGGCGCGAGCTGCACTTCAGCTTCGACCGGGACGATCTGCGGATGCATCAGGCCCGGCTGGTCGTCTCGTACGTCCAGGCCGGGCCCCTGTCCTGCGCGGAGGACTCCGTCGGTTACCTGAGGCCGCTGCTGGCCGGCCAGACCGCGAAGGCGGGTGGTCCCGCCGGTACGGATCCGTTCGCCACGGGTGGGGCGACGGCGCTGTGCGGGTCGCTGGCGGCGGGGGCGCAGCCGAAGGTGTGAGGGTGTGTGTGGGTGGTTCGTCGGGTGCGGCCCGGTGGGGGCTTGTCGCGCAGTTCCCCGCGCCCCTGGGTGGGATCAGTCGTCCGGAGATGTGTCTTGCGGCGGCGTTGAGTTTGTGGAGCCGCCGAAGCCCCTTCGTACGCGGCCGCCGAGGTCGCCTGCTCCGCCCGCGATGTCTGCGACCAGCTTCATCAGGGGGTCCTTGGAGTTCTTGACGTTGGTCGCGTAGCTCGACGCCGATTCGCGGAAGGAGCCGGAGACCGAGGTGTCCTTGTCCTCGGTGCGGCGTGGGTAGTGGCCGTCCATGATCCGCTGGAAGTCGCGGGACTCGGCCCACTTCTTCAGCTCGGCGGCGCGCACGGTGGTGAAGGGGTGGGTGCGGGGCAGGACGTTCAGGATCTTCAGCACGGAGTCGCGCAGGTCGCCGCCCGCCTCGTACTCCTCGGCCTGGGCGAGGAACGCGTCCACGTTCATCTCGTGCAGGTGGTTGCCGCCGGCGATCTTCATCAGGCCGCGCATCGAGGCCTTGAGGTCCTGGCCGACGAGCAGTCCCGCGCGGTCGGCGGACAGCTCCGACTTGCGGAACCACTCGCGCAGGGCGGTGACGATCGCCATGATCGCGATGTTGCCGAGCGGGATCCAGGCGACGCGGAGGGCCAGGTTGGTCAGGAAGAGCAGTATCGTCCGGTAGACGGAGTGGCCGGAGAGGGCGTGGCCGACCTCGTGACCGACGACGGCCCGCATCTCCTCCTCGTCGAGCAGCTCGACCAGGCCGGTGGTGACGACGATGATCGGCTCGTCCAGGCCGATGCACATCGCGTTGGGCTGGGGGTCCTGGTTGACGTACATCGGCGGGACCTTCTCCAGGTCCAGGATCTCGCAGGCGTCCCGCAGCATGACGTTGAGGTGGGCGAACTGCTGGTCCGAGACCCGCACGGAGTCGGACAGGAACAGCAGCCGCAGACTGCGCTCGGGGAGCAGTCCGCTGAGCGCCTTGAAGACGGTGTCGAACCCGCTGAGCTTGCGCAGGGCGACCAGGGCGGAGCGGTCGGCTGGGTGCTCGTACGCCCGTGAGGAGATCCCCGGGAAGCGGGTGCGCTGCCTGCTGGGCACGTTCTCGTGGCCGTCCGGCCCGTGCCCGTTGCTCTCGTGGCTGTCGTCGGACATGTGTTCCCCCACGCGTCTGATTGCCCTTATGTGCCCCCCCGAAGCGGGGCCCAGCCTAGGCGGAGATACCGTGGCGGGGCAGCACACCGTAAGGAGCGATCCGATGGATCCGATGGACCACACCCCCGCAACCGACTGGATCACCGAGGCCGCGAAAGCCGCCGAGAGACAGGGATCCGGCGATCTGCTCCGGGTCGTGCTGATCGTGATGTTCTTCGGCTGCATCCTGACCGCGTGGTTCCTGCTGCGGGGGTACAAGCAGAAGGACGACTGAGACGGGCCGGAGGTTCCCCCGCCGGATCCTTGGGCGGAGTCGGCGTGATCCCCGTGGACGGGCACGCTTACCATGAGCCGACATCTTTATCCCGCCCTCACCGGATAGGTCCTGCCGAAGATGAGCCTCCACAGCACCGCAGCCCAGTTGGTCACCCTTGCCGCCGAGGGCGAGGAGCACGGCGGCAACCACGAGAGCCTCAGCCCCTACCTCACCGGTGGCGGCGCCTTCTTCATCCTGATGCTCCTGCTGTGGATCACCACCCGCTTCAACCGTGACCGCTGAGTCCGGTCCGTTCAGGCAGGGCCGGTAGGGTCTGCACCCATGGGAGAGCAGGACATGCCTACCGGCCGGTCGAACCCGGGCAAGCGCCGCATCGGCGTCATGGGCGGCACATTCGACCCGATCCACCACGGGCACCTCGTGGCGGCCAGCGAGGTCGCCGCGCAGTTCCACCTCGACGAGGTGATGTTCGTACCGACCGGACAGCCGTGGCAGAAGACCGACCGCAGTGTGTCGCCGGCCGAGGACCGCTATCTGATGACGGTCATCGCGACCGCCGAGAACCCCCAGTTCTCGGTCAGCCGCATCGACATCGACCGCGGTGGCCCGACGTACACCACGGACACCCTGCGCGACCTGCGCGCGCTCAACCCCGACACGGACCTGTTCTTCATCACGGGCGCCGACGCGCTCGGCCAGATCCTCACCTGGCGCGACGCCGAGGAACTGTTCTCCCTCGCGCACTTCATCGGGGTCACCCGGCCCGGTCACACCCTGACCGACCCGGGACTCCCGGAGGGCGGTGTCTCGCTGGTCGAGGTGCCCGCTCTGGCCATCTCGTCCACAGACTGCCGTGCGAGGGTCGCCAAGGGCGACCCGGTCTGGTATCTGGTGCCGGACGGTGTGGTGCGCTACATCGACAAGCGCGAGCTGTACCGCGGCGAGTGAGCCGAGAGGGGCACCGGTGAACGACCGATACGACTCGGGGTACGACGGCGAACAGCAGTACGAGATCGTCGGCTACGACGACTACGGCCGGCCTGTGTACCAGGCGGTGCCGCAGCAGGGGTACCAGCAACCGTCACAGCCGGGGCAGCAGTCGTACGACCCGTACGGGCAGCAGGCCCCCCAAGGACCCCCGGCACAGGGGTACGAGGGGTACGGCTACGACCCGTACGCGACCGGACAGCAGCAGGCCGCGCCCTCGTACGACCCCTACGGCACCGGCAACCCGAACACCGGGTACGACCCCTACGGGCAGCCGGCGAGCAGCGGGCAGCAGCCCCGGGTCGCCGAGCAGACCGCGCCCGCCGCCCCGACGGCACGGACCGCGCAGGCCGAACAGACCGCCTTCGTACCGCAGCAGGGCGGACCGCCCGCCGAGGACGACGCTCCGAAGGCGCAGGAGGCCGCGGGCGAACGCGACTACAGCACCCAGCAGTTCGCCTTCGTCGAACAGCCCGACGGTGACTCCGAGGACGTCATCGACTGGCTGAACTTCACCGAGAACCGCACCGAGCGCCGCGAGGAGGCCAAGCGCCGCGCGCGGGGCCGTGCCGTCGCCCTGGTCGTCGTCCTCGCCCTGGTGGCGGTGGGCGGGGTCGGCTACCTCTGGTACGCGGGGAAGCTGCCCGGCGCGTCCTCCTCGGACACGAAGGCCGGAAGTGCGACCAGCGCCGCCGCCCAGAAGCGGGACGTCGTGGTCGTCCATCTGCACAACACCAAGAAGGGCGGCACCTCCACGGTGCTGCTCGTCGACAACGCCACCACCAAGCAGGGCACCACCGTCCTGCTGCCCAACTCCCTCGCACTGACCGACGACGACGGCTCCACCACCACGCTCGCCAAGTCCGTCGACGACGACGGCTCCTCGGGGACCCGCGACGCGCTCGACACCGTCCTCGGCACCGACATCGAGGGCACCTGGCGGCTCGACACCCCCTACCTGCAGAACCTCGTCGAACTGGTCGGCAACATCGACATCGACACCAATGCGGACGTGCCCGACCCGGACGCCACCAAGAAGGGCACGGCGCCCCTGGTGAAGAAGGGCGAGGACCAGACCCTCAGCGGCAAGATGGCCGTCGCCTACGCCACCTACCTCGCCTCCGGCGAGACCCAGGACGCCCAGCTGGAGCGGTTCGGGCAGGTCATGCAGGGCGTGCTGCGCAAGCTGTCCTCCGACGCCCAGGCCGCGACGGTCACCGTGCAGACGCTGGCCCAGATCCTCGACCCCTCGCTCACCGACAAGGACCTCGGCAGCTTCCTCGCGCGGCTCGCCGATCTCGCCAAGGGCGGCGACTACAAGACCTCGCTGCTGCCCGTCCAGGGCGACGGCACGCTCAGCGCGCAGGCCAGCTCCGCCATCGTGAAGACGGTGCTCGGCGGCACCGCCAAGAGCCCCGACAAGGACGCCGCGGTCCGCGTCTCCGTCCAGAACGCCACCGGCGACAAGGACGACACCGAGAAGGCCCGAGTCGTCCTCCTCAACGGCGGCTTCACCTTCCTGGAGGCCGGTACGGCCGACACCGCCCGAGCCACCTCCCAGGTCACCTACTCCGACGCCGCCGACAAGGAGAACGCCACCGAGGCCGCCAAGACGCTCGGCCTGCCCACCAGCTCGGTGAAGAAGGGCACGGTCACCTCGAACGCGGACGTCGCCGTGATCCTCGGCCAGGACTACGAGCCCGCGTCGTGATCCCGTAATGACGTGGGGTGGTGTCGGCGGTCCGTGAGACCCTTGGGTATCCGTAGCAGTACCCGTACGGGTTTCCCCGACCGCCGACCGAAAGCCTTGTAGTGACCGCCACTGACCGTTCCATCGAGCTGATCACCGCCGCCGCGCAGGCGGCGGCCGACAAGCTCGCGCACGACATCATCGCCTACGACGTCAGCGACGTGCTGTCGATCACGGACGCCTTCCTGCTGGCCTCCGCACCCAACGACCGCCAGGTCAAGTCGATCGTCGACGAGATCGAGGAGCGGCTCAGCAAGGAACTCGGCACCAAGCCGGTCCGCCGCGAGGGCGACCGCGAGGCCCGCTGGGTGCTCCTGGACTACGTCGACATCGTCGTCCACGTCCAGCACAGCGAGGAGCGTGTCTTCTACGCCCTGGAGCGCCTCTGGAAGGACTGCCCCGAACTGGAGCTGCCCGCCGACGCCAAGGCCACCCGGGGTAAGGCCGCCGAGCACGCCAAGCTGCAGGCCGAGGAGGACACCGCCGACTTCGGAGGGCTGCGGTGACCGCCCCCGCGCCCATCGGGACCCGCCGCAAGCCCGGCCCTGGCCGCCGTCTCATCCTGTGGCGCCACGGCCAGACGTCGTGGAACGTGGAGCGGCGCTTCCAGGGCACCACGGACGTGCCGCTCACCGAGACCGGCATCGGCCAGGCCCGCCGCGCCGCCCGGCTGCTCGCCTCCCTGAAGCCCGACGCGATAGTCGCCTCGGACCTTCAGCGCGCTGCGAACACCGCGGGCGAACTCGCCGAACTCACCGGCCTCACGGTGACGCACGACGAGGGCCTGCGCGAGACCTACGCGGGCGTCTGGCAGGGCCTGACGCACGAGGAGATCATCTCCCGCCACGGCGACGAGTACGCCGCGTGGAAGCGCGGTGAGCCGGTCCGTCGAGGCGGCGGCGAACTGGAGACCGAGGTCGCCGACCGCGCCGCCCCTGTGGTGCTGCGGCACGCCGAGAAACTGCCCGAGCAGGGCACCCTGGTGGTGGTCAGCCACGGCGGCACCATCCGGACGACCATTGGGCGCCTGCTCGGCCTGGAGTCCCACCATTGGGAGAGCCTCGGCGGTCTCTCCAACTGCTGCTGGTCCGTCCTCGGCGAGGGTGCCCGCGGCTGGCGGTTGCTGGAGCACAACGCCGGCACACTGCCGGAGCCGGTGCTCGGCGACGACGACTGAGCGTCCTTCCCGCACCCCGTCAGGGGCCCGGACCCGGATTTCACTTTCCGGCTGGTCGCAGGCTAAAGTTCTTCTTGTTCGCCCCGCCAGGCCGGGAAGAGCAGCGGGGCTATAGCTCAGTTGGTAGAGCGCCTGCATGGCATGCAGGAGGTCAGGAGTTCAATTCTCCTTAGCTCCACAGTAGATGGCTGGTTGATCAAGGTCCCGCCCCCTCCCGGGGGCGGGATTTTTCGTTCGCCCCGGCTTGAGTCACTTGGGGCCCGGAGGCGTATACCTCTGCGGAGGCTCTTCTTAAGTGCGCGTTCGCGCTGGCCGCGACGGCTGCGGCGGGTGCCGTGTCCGGACTGGTACGAAGGCGTCGCTGACCGTATTGGTCCGGCCGTGGCAGAATCAAACGGCCGGAAGGGGGCGCGGCCCGACGGGAGGGAGTTGCGATGCCTGCGAGCATCCTCAGGGAGGTCGGTCACCTCTCTGAAGCGGCAGTCATACGGGGCAGGAGAACCCGTCTCAGCTGCCCTTCCTGCGGTTCCGGCCACGTCGCCCAGGTGCTCGGTGACAACGGTGGGATTTCCTACGTGTGCACGGCCTGCGGCCACAGCTGGAGCTGATCGATGGGTGCACACAGGAGGAAATGCGACTGGTGCGGCAGTGGTACGCCGATCGTCCGTGACATGGAGCCGGTGAACCACGACTACCAGTACTGGTGCGAGGAATGCGCGCGGGCGCTGATCATAAAAGGCGACCCGATCGAGACCTACCGTGAGCTGGAGGGCGAGCCGATCTACGGCCGGCTCCTGGAGGAGCACTGCACCCTCAAGCGGTTCTACTCGTTCGTCACGGCCTGACCCCGGAAACGATTTGGTCCTGCACCGGGGGGACCGGTAATGTTGGCGTCGCCGCCGGGGAGACCCGGCGGAGCGGTGCGAGGGGCTATAGCTCAGTTGGTAGAGCGCCTGCATGGCATGCAGGAGGTCAGGAGTTCAATTCTCCTTAGCTCCACAGAAGTTGAAGGCGGGTCATCCGATCAGGATGGCCCGCCTTCGGCGTTGTAGCAGTACGCGGGCGGGGGGGCCCCAAACCCACTTTGTTCGACCCCCCCCCGGGGGTGAGCGCCCCCCGCCCCGGGGGGGGCG
>NZ_JBIAQP010000011.1:0-14403 GCF_042889145.1 Streptomyces sp. NPDC002680 | reverse complement strand
GTTAAAATATAACCTACCCCCCACCCATGTGCAGGGGGGTAAACCCGACCGGCGGGCCCCGCCTCGGGGGTTGCCCGCCCCGGGGGGGGGGGGGGCCCCCACCACCCCCGCCCCCCCCCCCCCCGCCCGTGGTGTCAGCGACCGCTGCCGAGGGCGCGGCGGCCCCGGCCACCGCGCTGGGACAGGACCGGCAGACGGTCGGGGGCCGAGGTCCTGGTGTCCTCCTCGATGCGCAGCGCCAGCGCCGGGCAGCGGCGCACCGCGCGCAGCGCCTTCGCCTCCGCGTACCGGGGCACCTTCGCCTGCGCGACGGTGGGGAATCCGTCGGCGCCCAGTTCGAAGACCTCCGGGAGGATGTCGGCGCACAGGCCGTGGCCCCGGCACAGCGTCCAGTCGACGAAGATCTTCTGACGGCTGGGGCCGTTCTCCTCCTCCGTCTGGCCGCCGGGGATGCCCGTGGGTCCCTGGCCGCCCTCGAAGAGCGGCAGAACGCCTTCTACGGGCCTTCCGCAGCCGTTTCCGAGGACATGGGCGGCGAGGTCGTCCGTGAACGCCTTGATGGTCGATTCCAGGAACATCGCCGAGCCGTCGGGGTGCGAGCAAGCACCGCGCCGCTTCACGGACTTGGCGACCTGCTTGACGGCCTCCAGGGCGGCCGGGCCGCCGCCGTTGAGGATGTCCTCCATGCCGCGCGCCGCGGCGGGCAGACCGAGGTAGCAGGGGCCGCACTGGCCGGCGCTCTCCTCGGCGAGCCACTGGGCCACGCGCAGCGACTCGCCCAGCGGGCAGGTGTCCTGGCTGATCGGCAGGATCGCGCCGGCGCCGAGCGCACCGCCCACGGCGTCCAGGGAGTTGCGCGAGACGATCGCCTCGTTGACCGTCGCCGCGTCGATCCACTTGCCGTGGTAGCCGCCGGTCAGCACACCCTGCGGGACCGGCGGGGCGCCGGCCAGCTGAAGGACGTACCGCAGCGGTACGCCGGTCGGCACCTCGATCACCATGGGGCGGGCGACCGCGCCGGAGACCGTGAGCATGACGGTGCCCGGCTCGTCGTACAGGCCGGTGTTGCAGTAGCGCTCGGCGCCGATGCGGGCGGCGATCGCGAGCTGGGCGTACGTCTCGGCGTTGGACAGCAGGGTGGGCGCGCCGCCGACGCCGCTCTGCGAGGCGCTGATCTTGCGGCCGGGCGGGACCGCGGGGCCGCCGTCGATGGAACGGATCAGTGAGGCGGCGGCGCCGGTGACCATGCGGATCGGATTGCGCTGCACACGCGCGCGGAGGGCCGACCGGCGGCCGTTGTTGAGACCGCGCTCGGCGAGCGCCGCCTCCATGGAGCGCTGCGTGGATTCACGTGTCACCCCGATGACCAGGGTGCGGGCGCCCATGGCCTCCGCGCAGAGCAGGGCGCCGTCCAGGATCAGGTGCGGGGCACGGTTGACCAGCACCGTGTCCTTGCGGCAGGCGGGCTCGTCCTCGCTCGCATTGACGACGACGACCGGCCGCACACCGCGGCGGATCGCCGACTCGGCGACCGACCGCAGCTTCTTGTGGAAGGGGAAGCCCGCGCCGCCGCGGCCCTTCAGGGAAATGCGCTCGGCGAGCTGCGCGAGCTGCTCGCCGCCCATCGGTTCGAGCGGCCCGTGCACCTTCAGGTGCATGGGCAGGTCAAGTCTCTCGACAAGGTCGAAACCCGACGTGAGCTGGGGAAGTCCGACCACACGGACTTCGGGTACGTCGGGCAGAGCCTCGTTCACTTAAAGCCTCCGGAAGGCGCGTTCCAAGGTTCGCCCGAGCCCGGTGCGTCGAAGTCGTAGGTAGCACCGGGGTTTGTATCAGTGGCGGGACCGCTGTTGTACGTGTCGTTCGCGTTGTACGTGCCATAGGCGGCATTCGACTCACCGGTGTTGTACACATCACTCGTGCCGTACGGGGCGGCGCCCGGATTGCCATAGGCCGGGATGTTGTATCCGGTGTCGTTCATCGGGTCGTACGCCGACACGGGGGCCTCGCCGACGGGCGGCGGGGACGGGATCGGCCAACTGCCCGACGTACTGCCGTCCATGCGCGGGATCGCCTCGGTGGCCTGCATGTCACCCGGCATCTCCATGCGGGCGGTCTGGTCCATGTACGCGTCCTGCCCGCGCGGGGGCGTCACCGCGCGGTAGGCGGCCGCGAAGCCGTCGTTCGCGGGTTCGGGCGTCATGGTGCGGCTGGCCGGAACGTCGTAGAGCGGCGTCGATCCGGTGGACGGGTTGCGCTGCGAGGGCACTCCCGCGTCCCCGCGCGCGGGCCTGCCGCCGCCCTGGCTCTCGTAGCCGGGCAGGGCGGACTCGCCGAGGCGGGCCCGGCTCGCGTCCAGGTCGTCGCGGCCCGGCCGCTCCTGGGACCCCAGGATCGCCATGATCCGGGCGGCCACCTTGCGCTTGAACGGGCGGGGCGCCGAGCGCAGGGCCAGGGCTCCCATGACCGCGACCAGGGACAGGCCGTACAGGATCGTGAAGATCGGCTTCGCCTCGCGGCCCGCGTACAGGCCGTGGACCAGCGCGAAGCACCAGGCCGGGTACGCCAGCATGTGCATCGCGCGCCAGCGGGCCGCGACCGGGGCCGGGGAGGCGAACTGGCTGCGCAGCGCGCCCGTGACGGCCGTGAAGATCATGAGCAGGCCGGCCAGGGACCCGAAGCCGATGAGGCTCCCGGTGCCGGTGACGCCGAGGCTGAACGGGATCAGCGCGGCCACCAGCGGGGCGTGGTCGAGCGCCACTTTGACCGAGATGTGCAGCAGCAGGAAGGCGACCGAGGCAACGGCGGTCGTCCGGTGCACGGCCTGCGCGACCAACCGCTGACGGGTGTTCAGGAACACCCGGTCGGTGGCGACCAGGCCCCAGATCACCGCGGAGGTGAGGGCGACCAGTGACAGCACGCCGGCGCCGAAGTTCAGGAAGTCCTGAAGCTCGTCACCTCCGACCACCACGATCACGGGTATGAGCAGCAGCACGGCAGCCGTCGCCATCCCATAGGCCGAACGGCCCGTCCTGGGAAGCGAACTGTTACTACGAGGGTTCATGGGGGCAACTCCGAGCGGTTCGGGAAGGCGGTCCCGCGTCGAACTCTAAGTCGAGACATACCGAGGAGTACGAGGTTTGAGTTATTGCGCTGTTACCAAAGGGCTGTGAGGCCGTTGTGATGTCCCATAGGGGTTGTTACGCGAAGTAATTATTGAACCTGGTTCAGCTTTTGCTGTGTGGCGATTCACGTGCCCGTTGGGGCAAGGGATGGTTGTGTGGGGGTCCTGTGGAGGCCTTCCCCGGCGTGGCACCCGGTGCCATGCGTCCCCGGAACTCCGTCGCGGCGCGCTCGACGGCTGCGGTACCCTGACGCCATGCGTGCCGTACGCCTTCTGCTTAGCGAGCCGCGCTGATCAGTCCCGACCACTGACGAATCGTGGTCGGCATCGGCGCGGCGTCCCCTCCTGTGCGAGGGGATTTTTCATTTCCAAGCCGCTGGCAGAGACGATCGATGGAGCTTTGAGGACCATGAGCGAGACGAACCCCGCTGCCACCGCCGAGGTGGCAGCGCCGCACCGCTACACGGCCGCCATGGCGGCCGACATCGAGGCACGCTGGCAGGACTTCTGGGACGCCGAGGGCACGTACGCCGCCCCCAACCCGAGCGGCGACCTGGCGGGCGACCCCGAGCTGGCCGCCAAGCCCAAGAAGTTCATCATGGACATGTTCCCGTACCCCTCGGGTGCGGGCCTGCACGTCGGCCATCCGCTGGGCTACATCGCGACCGATGTGTTCGCCCGCTTCCAGCGCATGACCGGCCACAACGTCCTGCACACCCTGGGCTTCGACGCCTTCGGCCTGCCCGCCGAGCAGTACGCCGTGCAGACCGGCACACACCCGCGTGTCTCCACCGAGGCCAACATCGAGAACATGAAGGTCCAGCTGCGCCGGCTGGGCCTGGGCCACGACAAGCGCCGGTCGTTCGCCACGATCGACCCGGACTACTACAGGTGGACCCAGTGGATCTT
The DNA here is from genome assembly GCF_042889145.1 of Streptomyces sp. NPDC002680. Classification (NCBI taxonomy): domain Bacteria; kingdom Bacillati; phylum Actinomycetota; class Actinomycetes; order Kitasatosporales; family Streptomycetaceae; genus Streptomyces; species Streptomyces sp. NPDC002680. The sequence goes on along the minus strand of NZ_JBIAQP010000011.1, from coordinate 10,370 downwards.
CCTGCAGATCTTCAACTCCTGGTACGACGAGGAGTCGGACAAGGCCCGCCCGATCGCCGACCTGGTCGCCCAGTTCGAGACCGGCGAGCGCGCCGTACCGGGTGACCACGCGCGCGCGTGGAACCAGCTGACCGCCACCGAGCGCGCCGACGTCCTGGGCGAGTACCGCCTGGCGTACGCCTCCGAGGCGCCCGTCAACTGGTGTCCGGGACTGGGCACCGTACTGGCGAACGAGGAGGTCACCGCCGACGGCCGGTCCGAGCGCGGCAACTTCCCCGTCTTCAAGGCCAAGCTGCGCCAGTGGAACATGCGCATCACCGCCTACGCCGACCGCCTGCTGAACGACCTGGACGCGCTGGACTGGCCCGAGGCCATCAAGCTGCAGCAGCGCAACTGGATCGGCCGCTCCGAGGGCGCCCGCGTCGACTTCCCGATCGACGGCGAGAACATCACGGTCTTCACCACCCGCCCGGACACCCTGTTCGGCGCGAGCTACATGGTTCTGGCGCCCGAGCACCCGCTGGTCGAGAAGTTCACCCCGGCCGCCTGGCCCGAGGGCACCCACGACGTCTGGACGGGCGGCCACGCCACACCCGCCAAGGCCGTCGCCGCCTACCGCGCCCAGGCAGCCTCGAAGTCCGACGTCGAGCGGCAGGCCGAGGCCAAGGACAAGACCGGCGTCTTCATCGGCTCGTACGCGACCAACCCGGTCAACGGCGACCGGATCCCCGTCTTCATCGCCGACTACGTCCTGATGGGCTACGGCACCGGCGCGATCATGGCCGTCCCCTGCGGCGACCAGCGCGACTTCGAGTTCGCCCGCGCCTTCGAGCTGCCGATCCACTGCATCGTCGAACCGACCGACGGGCGTGGCACCGACACCTCGACGTGGGAGAACGCCTTCGGGGCGTACGACGCGAAGATCATCAACTCGGCCAATGGCGACATCTCCCTGGACGGCCTGTCCGTCACTGACGCCAAGGCGCGCATCACCGAGTGGCTGGAGCGCAAGGGCATCGGCCGCGGCACGGTCAACTTCCGGCTGCGCGACTGGCTGTTCAGCCGCCAGCGCTACTGGGGCGAGCCCTTCCCCATCGTCTACGACGAGGACGGCGTCGCCCACTCGCTGCCCGAGTCGATGCTGCCCCTGGAGCTGCCCGAGGTCGAGGACTACTCGCCGCGCACCTTCGACCCGGACGACGCGAACACCGAGCCCGAGACGCCGCTGTCGCGCAACGCGGACTGGGTCAACGTCACCCTGGACCTGGGCGACGGCCGGGGCCCGCAGAAGTACCGCCGCGAGACCAACACCATGCCCAACTGGGCCGGTTCCTGCTGGTACGAGCTGCGCTACCTGGACCCGCACAACAGCGAGAAGCTGGTCGACCCGGCCATCGAGCAGTACTGGATGGGCCCGCGCGCGGGTCAGCCCCACGGCGGCGTCGACCTGTACGTCGGCGGCGCCGAGCACGCCGTACTGCACCTGCTGTACGCCCGCTTCTGGTCCAAGGTGCTGTTCGACCTGGGGCACGTCTCCTCGGTCGAGCCGTTCCACAAGCTGTTCAACCAGGGCATGATCCAGGCCTTCGTGTACCGCGACAGCCGTGGCATCGCCGTACCGGCCGCCGAGGTGGAGGAGCGCGACGGCGCCTACTACCACCAGGGCGAGAAGGTCTCCCGGCTGCTGGGCAAGATGGGCAAGTCCCTGAAGAACGCGGTCACTCCGGACGAGATCTGCGCTGAGTACGGGGCGGACACGCTGCGCCTGTACGAGATGGCGATGGGCCCCCTGGACGTGTCGCGGCCGTGGGACACGCGCGCGGTGGTGGGCCAGTACCGGCTGCTGCAGCGGCTGTGGCGCAACGTCGTCGACGAGGACAGCGGCGAGGTCACCGTCGTCGACACCGAGGCCGACGAGGCGGCACTGCGTGCCCTGCACAAGGCGATCGACGGCGTCCGCCAGGACCTGGAGGGCCTGCGGTTCAACACCGCCATCGCCAAGGTCACCGAGCTGAACAACCACCTGACCAAGGCGGGCGGTCCGGTCGCGCGCCCGGTCGCCGAGGCCCTGGTGCTGCTGGTCGCGCCGCTGGCCCCGCACATCGCCGAGGAGCTGTGGCGCAGGCTGGGGCACACCGGGTCGGTCGTCCACCAGGACTTCCCGGTCGCCGACCCCGCGTACGTCGTGGACGAGAGCGTGACCTGCGTCGTGCAGATCAAGGGCAAGGTCAAGGCGCGTCTGGAGGTCTCGCCGTCGATCTCCGACGACGAGCTGGAGAAGGTCGCGCTGGGTGACGACAAGGTCGTGGAGGCGCTGGCCGGCGCGGGCATCCGCAAGGTGATCGTGCGGGCGCCGAAGCTGGTCAACATCGTCACGGCGTAGGCGCCGCGGTAGCCGCGGGGCAGGTACGGGCGGTCCTTCGGGCAGCTCGGGGTAGTCCCCTACGGGCAGGTTCGGGGTTCTTTTGGAACTCCGGGCCTGCCCTTTGCGTTTACCTTTGAAGAGCGGCTGGCGAAGCCGCGACCGGTAGGAGGAGGAGCGTCGTGGAAGCCGCTGTCGCAGTTGTCGCCCTGCTCTTCCTGCTGTTCGTCGTGCTGGGGGTGTACGCCACGGTGAAGGTGATCGGCGCGGCCAAGAGAGGCGTGGACCGGACGATCACACAGGCCCGCCGCACGGTCGAGGACACGACGCTGCGCGCCAAGTCCTACGCCCAGCTCGGCCCGGCCGGCGAACTGGCCCAGCTCAGGCTCAAACTGCGGACGTCGATGCGCTCCACGCAGGACGCGCTGCACGCGGGCGTGGCCGAGGACGAGTCCCTCAAGGAGTCCCTCGGCCTCTTCGAGCGGCTCAGCGCGCACGGCCATGAGCTGGACGCCGAACTCAAGCGGCTGGAGTCCGAGCCCGACCGGGCCACGCTCGCCGGGCGACTGCCCGGCCTGCGTGAGCGCACCGACCAGATCACGCAGGCCGCCGACTCGCTGCGCTGGGCGGCCCGGGACCGGGCGACCCGGTTCGCGAACGACGACCTGGACTCCCTGAGGACCCAGATAGACGTCGAGGCGGGCGCCCTGCGGCACTGGACGACGACCACGGAACCCACGCCGACTCCTCCTGCGACTCCCGCGCCCGCGCCGCCGCCATGGCCCGAGGCCCCGGCCGCCGACGGCGCCACGGCTCAGCAGACCTGGCCGGACAGCCCTGACGCACGCCGGGCCGCTGAGCAGACCCGGCCCGCGATCACCCCGCCGGTCCCGCAGTCCGTCTACCCCTGGCAGAAGAAACCCCGTCCAGAGAGCACGACTTGATCCGCCGGGCGGACTCCTGTCCCGCCTCCCGTCCCGCCTCCGGCCCCGTCGCAGGTGAAAGGGGCGGGCTGCCGTCCACGGGCTACGGCAGGTAACCTCCAGCTCATGTCCCGCCATGTCGCGATCGTCACCGATTCAACGGCCTACCTGCCGCCACGGACGATGGAGCGCCACGGCATCATCGCGGTGCCGTTGACCGTCGTCATCGGTGACCGGGCCCTCGAAGAGGGCACCGAGATCTCGGCCCGTTCCCTGGCCCAGGCGCTCCAGAAGCGCCGGTCCGTCACCACCTCGCGCCCCAGCCCCCAGCTCTTCGCGGAGACCTACCGCAAGGTCGCCGAGTCCGGCGCCACGGGCATCGTCTCACTGCACCTCTCCGCCGAGTTCTCGGGCACGTACGACGCCGCGGTGCTGGCGGCCCGTGAGGCGCCGGTGCCCGTACGGGTGGTGGACACCGGCATGGTCGCGATGGCCCTCGGGTTCTGCGCACTGGCCGCGGCCGAGGCGGCGGAGGCGGGCGGCACGGTGGACGAGGCCGTCACGGCCGCGGAGAAACGGGCCGCGGGCACGTCCGCGTTCTTCTACGTCGACACCCTCGACTATCTGCGCCGCGGCGGCCGGATAGGGGCCGCGCAGGCCCTCCTCGGCTCCGCCCTCGCGGTGAAGCCGCTGCTGCAGCTGGACGGCGGACGCATCGAGCTGATGGAGAAGGTGCGCACGGCGTCCAAGGCCATCGCCCGGCTGGAGGAGATCGTCGCCGAGCGGGCGGGTGGCGCGCAGGTCGACATCGCCGTTCACCATCTGGCCGCCCCTGACCGGGCAGCGGCCCTCGCGGACCGGTTGCGGGTACGGGTGCCGGGGCTGGTGGAGCTGCATGTGAGCGAGGTGGGGGCGGTGATCGGGGCGCATACGGGGCCCGGGTTGTTGGGGGCGGTCGTTTCGCCTCGGTGAAGGGTCCCGTGGGCTCCTGTGGGGCTCCTGCGGGGCATCGACGGGTCGGGGGTCGTGCAGCTCCGGACCGGGGTGCGGCACTCGTGTGGGTGACGGAGTTATCCACAACCGGCCGGTAATCCACCGGAATTGAGCAAGATCATCGCGGGTGGGGTGGGTTGCTCCATCCTCGGCGCATGGCACTTCGATCACGTTCACGCGCAACCACTCCGACCAGCGGCCCGGGTCGCGGCCCGATGTCCGACGGCCGCGTACGGCACGGCCATCGTCGTCCCCGTGGCCGGGCCCGACAGCGGCAGGCGTCGGCCGACGAGATCCGCCGCCGGGCGGAGGTGCTCTTCGGCGAACGGGTGCTGGAACGGCGGGAGTTGGGGAACGGGCCGCCGGGGGACGAGCGGGCTTCGGGTGTCGCTTCGGGCGGGGCTGTTGGCACTGATGTCGATGTCGATGTCGGTGGTGGCGGTGCCGTGGGCGGGCGGGCTGCCGGGGATTGGCAGGAGCGGGCCGGGCTTGCGGTGCGGGAGCGGATGCCCGTGTGGTTGCAGGCGCGGTGCGGTCTGGAGCGGCGGAGCGTGGTGGCGCTCACGGTGGTGCTGGTCGCCGCCGCGGTGCTCGCCGGACAGCACTTCTGGACGGGGCGTACCCAGTCCGTTCGGGCGCCGGAGGTGGTTCGGGCGGCGGCTCCGTTCGGGGCGGCGCGGGCGGAGGCCGCGGCCGGTCCCCGGGGTGTCGTAGGGGGAGTGGCCGGCGCCCAGATCGTGGTGGACGTCAGCGGCAAGGTGCGCGAGCCGGGGGTTCATCGGCTGCCGGCCGGGTCCAGGGTCGCCGACGCCTTGCGGGCCGCGGGTGGGGTGCGTCCCGGTACGAAGACCGAGGGGCTGAACCGGGCGCGGTTCCTTGTGGACGGCGAACAGGTGGTGGTCGGCGGGGCGGTGCCCGCACCGGGGGCGGTCATGGGTGGTGCGGTCGGCCCGGGTGGGGTGGCAGCGGGCGGAAGCGTGGGTGGGGCGGGGGTCGGACCGGCGGCGCCTGTTTCGTTGAACACGGCGACCGTGGATCAGCTCGACACCTTGCCGGGGGTCGGCCCTGTGCTGGCACAGCACATCATCGACTACCGCACCCAGCACGGCGGATACCGGTCCGTGGACGAACTGCGTGAGGTGAACGGCATCGGCGACCGGCGCTTCGCCGATCTGCGAAATCTGGTGCAGCCATGAGCCGGGTACGTCACACGGACGAGCAGGACACACCGGCCCGTCGACCACCTCGCGTCCGCCGGCCCGTGCACGAGGCCTCGGGGAAACGGCTGGGGGACTCCCACCCCCGGCAGGAAGGGCCGACGGACCTGCGGTTGGTGCCGCCCGCGCTGGCGGCCTGGGTGACGGCGGCACTGACGTTGGATGTCTCGCCCGGCTGGGTGACCGGTGTCGCGGTCGTCTGTTCGGTCGTGGCCGGAGTGCTTCTGCTGGTACGTCGAACCTCGGGGAGATCCGGTCTCTCGTCACCGGGACAGTCCCGGTGGGGCAACTGGTCGCGGGTGTCCGTGGCCGCCGTGCTGCTCTGTGTGGCCGCGGCCGCCGTCTCCGCCGGGCTGCACGGGGCCGATCTGCGACGGGGACCGGTGCCGGGGCTCGCGCGGCAGTATGCCGGCGTGACGGCCGAGTTGGAGGTCACCTCCGATCCACGTCTCACCCGGCCCCGGATCCAGGGCGCTCATGCCGCGCCCAGCGCCGTACTGCTCGACGCCGATGTCCGGCGCGTGGAGGAAGCGGGCGAGGGCGGCGCGGTGGCGACGCGGACGCCTGTGCTCGTGATCGTCGATGTGGGTGCGAAGCAGAGGAAGGCGGGGCCGTTCCGGCGGGGGGTGGAGGAGGTGGCGGGCGGTGCGGGGCGTTCTCCCTGGTTGGGGCTGCTGCCGTCCACGCGGCTGCGGGTGACCGGACGGCTTGTGCCCGCGTTGACGGGCGGTGACCGGGTCGCGGCCGTGCTGAGGGTACGGGACCGGGCGGCGCCGGAGGTGGTGGGGGAACCGTCGGCGGCACAGCGGTTCGCGGGGCGGTTGCGCGCGGGGCTGCGGGACGCGACGGACGGGTTGCCGACGGATGCGCGGGCGCTGCTGCCCGGGCTGGTCGTCGGGGACACCTCACGTGTCACACCCGAGCTGGACGAGGCGTTCAAGGAGACCGACCTCACCCACCTGATGGCTGTCAGCGGAGCGAACTTCACGATCCTCCTCGCCCTGCTCATCGGCCCGCCCGCCCTTGCCCAGCAGGTCGAGCGGCGAGGCCTCGCACCCCGTCTGGGCATGTCCCTCCGGACGACCGCACTGCTCGGCGGCGTCCTCACCCTGGGATTCGTCGTCGTGTGCAGACCCGACCCGAGTGTGCTGCGGGCGGCGGCCTGCGGCTCCGTCGCGCTGCTCGCCCTCGCGACCGGGCGCCGTCGGTCACTGATCCCGGCGCTGGCGACAGCGGTACTGCTGCTGGTGCTGTACGACCCCTGGCTGGCCCGGAGTTACGGCTTCCTGCTCTCCGTCCTCGCCACCGCCGCCCTGCTCACCCTCGCGCCCCGCTGGAGCCCGGCGTTGCGCAGGCGTGGGGTGCCGCCACGGCTGGCCGAGGCGCTGGCCGCCGCCGGTGCGGCGCAGGCCGTGTGCGCGCCGGTCGTGGCTGTGCTGTCGGCGCGGGTGAGCCTGGTGGCGGTGCCGTGCAACCTGCTCGCGGAGTTCGCCGTCGCCCCGGCCACGGTGCTGGGCTTCGCGGCGCTGGGCACGGCGCCGGTGGCGATGCCGGTGGCCAAGGCGCTGGCCTGGGGCGCGAGTTGGCCCGCCGGGTGGATCGCGGACATCGCCCGTACGGGGGCGGCGCTGCCCGGCGGGGGAGTGGACTGGCCGGGCAGCTGGACCGGCGCGCTGCTGCTCGGGCTGTGCATGGCGCTCGTCGTGTTCGCCGGCGCGCGGCTGCTGAGGCATCCCTGGTGGTGCGCGGCCTGCGGGGTGCTGCTGCTCCTGGTGGTGGTGCGGCCGGCGCCGCTGACCAGGGCGATCACGGGGTGGCCGCCGCCGGGGTGGCGGTTCGCGATGTGCGATGTCGGGCAGGGCGACGCGACCGTGCTCGCGGCGGGGGAAGGCACCGGTGTGGTTGTGGATGCCGGGCCCGACCCGGCATTGGTCGACCACTGCCTGCGCGAACTCGGCATCACCAAGGTGCCCCTGGTGATCCTCACCCACTTCCACGCGGACCATGTCGCGGGGCTGCCCGGCGTGCTGCGCGGGCGCTCGGTGGGCGCGATCCAGACGACAGGGCTCGAAGAGCCCGAGGACCAGGCCGAGTTCGTGCACAGGGAGGCGGCGGCACGGCGTATCCCGGTGACGCGTGCCGTCGCCGGTGAACGGCGGCGGACGGGCACCCTCGACTGGGAGGTGCTGTGGCCGCAACCGGCGCCGGCACCCGAGCCGGAGGGCGCCAACGACGCCAGTGTCACGCTGCTCGTACGGTCGGCCGGGCTGCGACTGCTGCTCCTCGGGGACCTGGAACCCCCGGCCCAGCGGGCGCTGCTGAGAACTCCGGGCGCGGCGGGGCTGCGGGGAGTGGATGTCCTGAAGGTCGCCCACCACGGGTCGGCCTATCAGGACCCGGACCTCATACGGGCGGCGGCCCCGAGGCTGGCGCTCATCTCGTGCGGCGCGGACAACACGTACGGGCATCCCGCGCCCAGCACGGTGGCGGCGCTCAGGGACGGGGGAGCCGTGGTGCTGCGTACGGACGAGGACGGGGCGCTGGCGGTCGTCGGAGCGGGCCGGGAGCTGGGGGTGGCGAGAGACTGAGGCCATGGACTCCGCACAGGCTGATGCCTACCTCCGTCGGCTCGGCGCCGAGCGCCCGGCTTGGCCCACCCTCGACGTGCTCCGGGAGCTCCAGCTGCGGCACCTGATGGCGGTGCCGTTCGAGAACCTGTCGATCCACCTCGGCGAGGCGATCGTGCTGGAGGAGAACCGGCTGCTGGAGAAGGTGGTGGGCGCCCGTCGGGGCGGGTTCTGCTACGAACTCAACGGTGTGTTCGGGGCGTTGCTCACGGCACTGGGCTTCGACGTCACGTTGCTCGCGGCGCGGGTGTACGGGGACGAGGAGCGGCTGGGGATTCCGTACGACCATCTTGCGCTGCGGGTGCGGACGGTGGACGGCGGCGACTGGCTGACCGACGTGGGCTTCGGGGCGCACAGTCACTATCCGCTGGCGATGGGGGAGCGGGGGGAGCAGGAGGATCCGGGGGGTGTGTTCCGGGTTGTGGGGGTGGAGGCGGGGGTGGGGGCGGAGGGGGAGGGGGGAGGGGGAGGGGCCCCCGGGGATCTGGACGTGGTTCGGGACGGCAAGCGGCAGTACCTGGTGGAGGTGCGGCCCCGGGTGCTCGGGGATTTCGTGGCCGGGGCCTGGTGGCACAGCACCTCGCCGGAGTCGCACTTCACGCGGTCGCTGGTCTGTTCGCGGGTCACGGAGGACGGCGGGAGGGTCACTCTCAGTGGGCGCAGTCTCACGGTGACGGCGCCGGGTGGGGGGAAGGAGGTGCGGGAGCTGGGGGCCGACAGTGAGGTGCTCGCCGTGTACCGGGAGTGGTTCGGGGTCGAGTTGTCTGCTGTGCCGAGGGTTCGGGGGGCTGGTGGGGGTGACTGAGGCGGGGGCGGGGTAGCGGAAAATGTCCTCGTGAGCGATGTGAGACATGTGCTGGTGCTGCCCGACCGTGATGCCGCCGAGGACGTGGTGGAGGCGCTGCGTGACCGGTTCGGCCTTGCGGAGGAGCCGCAGCTCGTACGGGATGCGCTGGCCGGTGAGGACGACGCCGAGGACGCTCAGTGGCTCGTCGTGCTGCGGGACGAGGCGGGGCGGCTGGATCCTACGGAGCTGGACGAGTTCGTGGGGGAGTGGGAGGGGTGGCGTGAGGAGCCGTAGCCGCGTGGTTGCGGTGGGGGCTTCGGTGGGGTCGGTGGGCGGCCGCGTTGTCAGTGGCTCGTGGGATGCTTTCGGGGATGGCCAAGAAGACCGCACATGACGACCCTCTCGCCCCCGTCACGCTTGCCGTGGGCCAGGAGGACCTCCTGCTCGACCGTGCCGTGCAGGAGGTGGTGGCCGCCGCCCGGGCCGCCGACGCCGACACGGACGTACGAGACCTGACCTCGGACCAGTTGCAGCCGGGCACGCTGGCCGAGCTGACCAGTCCGTCGCTGTTCGCCGAGCGCAAGGTCGTGGTCGTGCGCAACGCGCAGGATCTTTCGGCCGACACGGTCAAGGACGTGAAGGCGTACTTCGGGGCGCCCGCGGAGGAGATCACCCTCGTGCTGCTGCACGCCGGGGGAGTCAAGGGCAAGGCGCTGCTCGACGCGGCCCGTAAAGCGGGGGCGCGGGAGGTGGCGTGCCCCAAGATGACGAAGCCGGCGGATCGGCTCGCGTTCGTGCGGTCGGAGTTCCGGGCGACCGGGAGATCCGCGACGCCCGAGGCGTGCCAGGCGCTCGTCGACTCGATCGGGAGTGATCTGCGGGAGCTGGCTTCCGCGGTGAGTCAGCTTGTCGCGGATGTCGAGGGGACGATCGACGGGGCGGTGGTCGGGCGGTACTACACGGGGCGGGCGGAGGCGTCGAGCTTCGAGGTCGCCGACCGGGCGGTTGAGGGGCGGGCGGCGGAGGCGCTGGAGGCGTTGCGGTGGTCGTTGTCCACCGGGGTGGCGCCGGTGATGATCACCAGTGCGTTGGCTCAGGGGGTGCGGGCTATCGGGAAGCTGTCGTCCGCGCGGGGTGGGCGGCCGGCGGATCTTGCTCGGGAGTTGGGGATGCCGCCGTGGAAGATTGATCGGGTGCGGCAGCAGATGCGGGGGTGGACTCCGGATGGGGTTGCTGTGGCTTTGCGGGCGGTGGCGGCGGCGGATGCGGGGGTGAAGGGGGGCGGGGATGATCCTGAGTACGCGTTGGAGAAGGCTGTTGTGGTGATTGCCCGGGCTGCTCGGTCTCGGGGTGGCCGGTAGGGGATTTCGCCCCCGCCGCCCCTACCCGTCCCATCCTTCTGGGGGCTGCGCCCCCAGGCCCCCCTTTCGGCCTGAACGGCCTCGTCCTCAAACGCCGGAC